>CAMQTN010000019.1 GCA_947037115.1 uncultured Lachnospiraceae bacterium | reverse complement strand
CGAGATGAGCGCTAGTCTCGTGGGCTCGGAGATGTGTATAAGAGACAGGCTGTGTGCCTTCCATAGTCCTGCTGTTTCTGGTTTACTATGGACTGCCGGAGCTGTTAAACACGTTTGGCGTCAACATCAATGACGCGGGCAAAGGTTTTTTTGTCATCACTACGTTTTCCCTTCTGTTCGCCGCTTCCATGGCAGAGGTTTTCCGTTCCGCTTATGAGGCGGTGGACAGAGGGCAGAGAGAGGCGGCAGTCAGCATCGGCCTGACGGAATTTCAGGCATTTTACCGGATTGTCCTGCCACAGTGCGTCAGAGTGGCAATTCCGAATTTTACAAATGCGCTGGTGAATCTGATGAAGGAAGGATCTCTGGCGTACACGATAGGGCTGATTGACATTATGGGAAAGGGCCAGCTGGTGATCGGACTAAATCACGGTTCTTACAGTCTTGAAGTCTATCTGGCGCTGTTTATCCTGTACTGGGCTCTGACGCTTCTGACGGAAAAGGGTGCCGGATTGGCGGAGCGGTGCCTGTCGGCGGAGAAAAGGAAGGGAGGCGTATCGAGGTGCAGTTGAACACACAATTTATGTGGGAGACCTTTCTGGCTGTTTTAAAGGGCGTACCGGTGACGCTTGCTATTGTGGCCGTGACGCTTCTGGTCTCAGCCCCGGCAGGGTTTCTGATGGCGGTCAAAAAGGCGGGAGAGGGCAGAATCGGGCGAAGGATCATTACGGTCTATGTATCCCTGATCCGCGGGACGCCGGTGGTGCTGCAGATCCTTTTCCTCTACAGCCTTCTGCCCACCGCGCTCAACTATCTGATAAAGGAAGTAATGGGGCTGTCATACAATATTTTTAATGTCAATCCAATTTTCTATGCCTATGTGGTTTTTATCTTAAATACCACGGCGGTACTTGCGGAGGTATTCCGGTCAGCGCTTTCCACAGTCAGCAAAGGCCAGATGGAGGCTGCGCTTGCCATTGGCATGTCAAAGCCGCAGGCTTATGTCAGGATTATCCTTCCGCAGGCCCTTGTGGCGGCTCTTCCGAATATCTGTAATGCCACGGTCAACCTTTTGAAAAGCACTTCCCTTGCCTTTATGATGACGGTCAGGGATATCACGGCAATCGCCAAAATAGAAGCGTCCTTCGGATACAACTATCTGGAGGCGTATCTGGTCATCTTTGTGGTATATATTATCCTGTGCAGTGCGGTGCAGGGTGCGTTTCATCTGACAGAACAGGGCGTGGCGGCTTATAAAAAGCCTGTCGCGCCATAAAAAAAAGCTGTCCGCAGGGCGGCAGAATGGAGCTGGGTATGTTAAAAGTCAAAAATGTAGAGAAGACCTTTGGAGACAATCAGGTGCTCCGGGGTGTCGATATGGAGGTGGAGAAGGGGGATATCGTAGTGATCCTTGGCCCCAGCGGTTCGGGAAAGACCACATTTCTGCGGTGCCTGAATTTTCTCGAACGGGCGGATGGCGGCGCCATGGATTTTGACGATATCCATACGGAGTTAAAGGACGCTTCCAGGGAGATAATTTCCAGGGTGAGAAAAAAGACAGCCTTTGTCTTTCAGAATTATAATCTGTTTCAGAATAAGACGGCTTTGCAGAATGTAATGGAGGGGCTTACCGTGGCGAGAAAGGTGCCGAAGGCGGAAGCGCTTGCAAGGGCGAAGGCGGCGCTTGACAAAGTGGGGCTTTCGGAGCGCTATGATTATTATCCTTCCCAGTTATCCGGCGGGCAGCAGCAGCGGGTTGGGATTGCCAGAGCCATTGCCGTAGATCCGGATGTACTCCTCTTTGACGAGCCCACTTCCGCGCTGGACCCGGAGCTGATCGGGGAAGTGCTTGCCGTGATGAAGAAACTGGCAAAGGAAGGGGCGACCATGATCATCGTTACCCATGAGATGACTTTCGCCCAGGAGGTGGCGAACAAGGTTATCTTTATGGACGGTGGTGTGATTGTGGAGCAGGGCAGTGCGGAGCAGATCTTTACATCCCCAAAGGAGGAACGGACGATACAGTTTCTGCGGCGCGTGCTCAAGGATTATGATTATGTAATATAATAACCGCAGGGGAAAAGGAAGCGGCGGTGAAGCCGACATTTACTTTTCCTGCGGTATTAACGAGAAAGCGTTTGACGAAGTCAAACAGGGAGTGCGGGAGCACGGGCTTTCGAGTCTGACCCGAGTGCAGGCAGGGAGTGCGGGAGCACGGGCTTTCGAGTCTGACCCGAGTGCAAACAGGGAGAACGGGAGAACGGGCTTTCGGGTTTGAACGGAACGCCTCGTCCTGAGGAAAAAACTTCCAGAAAAAAAGAGAGAGTTTTTCTGTACATTTCCGTGGGAACATGATATAGTTGTTAAGAACGGTTACAAAATATGACAAAACGTAACATTTTTGTAACAAAGATGTTATAATGATTTGTCTGACTGACAGCCGTTACAACATAAGAAAAAGGAACGGAAGGTACAAATGATAAAATATAAAAAAGCATTGTTACATAGACTCAACAGGGGAGTAAAGCAGATTACCGCACTGTCTCTTGCGGGGATGCTGGCGTTTGCGCCGGGGCTTCGTGTGGAAGCGGTGGGAGCCGGCAGTTCGATCGCCAGAGGCATAGATGTCTCGAAGCATAATCTGGGCATTGACTGGAGCCAGGTGCCCTCATCAGGGGTGTCCTTTGTGTTTGTGAAGGCGGGCAGCACAAATTCGGGCGTTGATCCTTACTTTGATGTCAACATGCGGGGTGCCAATTCGGCCGGGCTGCGCACGGGTGTATACCTCTATTCCTATGCGACGAATGTGGAGGAGGCGAAAAATGAGGCAAACCAGCTTATACAGTGGATCGGCAATTATACGGTAAGCTACCCGGTGGTCTATGACGTGGAAGCGCCCTGTCACAAGAATATGTCTCAGGCGCAGCTTCAGGAGATGATCAACGCCTTTTGCTCCATCGTCGAGGCGAACGGGTATTATCCGGTGGTTTATTCCAGCAGGAATATGTTTCGGGACAAGATCGGAAATGTCGGCTACGATAAGTGGGTGGCCCAGTATGCGGATGCTCTTGAGTATGACGGTGGCGCGGCCTTCTGGCAGCACACCTCCCACGGCAGTGTGGCGGGCATTCCCACCAGAGTGGATATGAATTATCAGTTTAAGGACTATTCTTCAATTATCGTGGCGGACGGGTTTGCTGCACGCGGTGACCAGACGGTTTTTTATGCAGGATATCGGATGCAGAGAAACGGCTGGGTGAACTGGCAGGATAACAAATATCATCTGGACGAGAGCGGTTTTGTGCAGAAGGGCTGCTGGTTCGAGGATGAGACGGGGCGGTATTTCCTGGCGACGGAGGACGGACATGCCCTGTGTGATGCGGTGACGATCGAAGGACAGGATTATTATTTTGATGCAAATGGAGTGATGCAGAGAGGACTGGTTACCAGATCTGACGGAAACGTCTGCTATTACGATCCGGCCACGGGCGCGATGCAGAGAAACGTTGCTATGACGATCGAGGGACAGGATTATTATTTTGATGCAAATGGAGTGATGCAGAGAGGGCTGGTTACCAGATCTGACGGAAATGTCTGCTATTACGATCCGGCGACGGGCGCGATGCAGAGAAACGTTGCGGTGACGGTCGAGGGACAGGATTATTGTTTTGACGCAAATGGAGTGATGCAGAGAGGGCTGGTTACCAGACCTGACGGAAATGTCTGCTATTACGATCCGGCGACGGGCGCGATGCAGAGAAACGTGACCGTGACTGTGGACGGCACAAACTATACTGTGGACGGAAACGGTGTCGCTACGGTGGAAGTGATAGAGGAGCCTGCGGAAGCAGCTGCTCCTGAGGCGGCTGAGGGCGAAGCGGTACAATAGAGGAGTTGATGGAAAGGCTCTCTGTCAGGGCAGGAATTGTTTTCTGTATTCTCTGGGAGTCATGTGATAATAACTTTTAAAAGAGGAGGAGAAATGCTCGATTGAAGAGTATCCCAGATCCTCCGCGACGGATGTAATACTTTTACTTTTATCTGCAAGAAAAACGGCAGCGGCAGACATTCTGGCTTCTGCCTTTTTTTGTTGAAAAGTTTTTCCATAGTAAGCGACGAGAAGACGTTGTGTCTGTCTGGTGCTGAGATTCAGCTTTTCTGCAAGGGCGCTCAGGGACAGTGACTGGTACTCATAGAGAAAATACTCTTCAATGATAACAGAGGTTGATTCCGCAGGATTATGCCTCGAAGGAAAATCATGAGGAATTGGCTGATATTCATAATTTCGAACAATATGAATAAGCAGTTGGGACAAAAGCATAGTAATCTGATTTTGATATCCGGTATAGCGGTGCTCCAATTCATAAAACAACTGTTTCAACAGCGCGTGAACATCCTGTGTGTCTTTGCCGATCCAAAAGGGCGTTGAGGTAAAAATATCCATTATAGCGGAGCTTGGCAGGCGCTTTGATGTATGGTGTATTTTCAGGTAAATACAGTATTCCTGCATGGGATTCGATAGAATGGAGGCCTGGGTGTGCTCTATATGGGGGCCGGTGATATACAGTGTATTGGGAGAAAGATCAAAATCCTGACCGTTTGCCGTCAGTTTTCCATACCCGAAAGGAATAAAATGGATCTCATAACAGCCGCTCCCATGGCTGTGGGAGGGGATGATCCGAGTAAGGCGTTCAAAGATAATGCTTAGTACATGAATCTGAATGCTGTCTATGGAAAAACAGATATCCATATTTTTATAGGATGTCTTCATAATATGTGTCCTCTTTTTTACCATATTATCATAAAAACTATAAAAACACGACATATTTCTGCTGAACACGTCAGGTATGATACTTATACATATTCTCCGAAACTACTATAATGCAGATAGCAGAAGGATAAGGAGGAATGGCATGTATCAGTTGGAAAATTATCTTGGGACAATAGAAGATGTTATTGCCCGGGGGCCTTACCAGGCGACATGGGAATCGTTGGCTGCTTATGAAGCGCCCAAGTGGTATCGAAATGCAAAATTCGGGATTTTTATTCATTGGGGAATTTACAGCATTCCGGCTTTCGGGAATGAATGGTATCCCCGAAATATGTATATACAGGGATCACCCGAATATGAGCATCATATCAGGACCTATGGCAGGCACAGGGAATTCGGATACAAGGATTTTATTCCCATGTTCCGAGCGGAAAAATTCATGGCAGATGATTGGACGGATTTATTTAAAAGAGCAGGAGCAAATTATGTTGTGCCAGTGGCGGAGCATCATGACGGATTTCAGATGTACCGAAGTGAAATATCGAGATGGAACTGCTGGGAAATGGGGCCTAAAAGAGATATTTTGGGAGAGTTGAAGGAGAGCTGTCAGAGAAAAGGAATACAGTTCGGTGCTTCCTCCCACCGGGTAGAACATTGGTTTTTTATGGGACATGGAAAGGACTTTGACAGCGATATAAAAGAACCTATGAAGCGTGGCGATTTCTACTGGCCGGCTATGCCGGATGCTGATATTTATGATATTTTCAGCAAACCGGAGCCTTCGGAGGAATTTATGCAGGACTGGCTGGTACGAACCTGTGAGATCATCGACCGCTATCGGCCAGGTATACTCTATTTTGATTGGTGGATTCAACATAGCGCCTGCAAGCCATATCTGAAAAAACTGGCGGCATACTACTATAACAGAGCGGCGGAATGGGGAACAGAAGTGGTTATCAATTACAAGCATGACGCGTTTTTGTTCGGCACTGCCGTGCCGGATGTGGAAAGAGGGCAGTTTTCGGATGTAAAACCATACTTCTGGCAGACAGATACAGCGGTTGCATTGAATTCATGGTGTTATACAGAAAATAACCAGTTCAGGCCTGCGGAGGATATCATTTGTGATCTGATAGATATTGTCAGTAAGAATGGATGTCTTCTGCTCAATATAGGACCAAAGGCGGATGGAACGATCTCCGATGCGGATAGAACAATACTGTTGCAGATAGGAGAATGGCTCAAGGTGAATGGAGAAGCAATTTATGGAACGGGGGTTTGGAGAAAATATGGCGAGGGACCGACACAAATCGTAGAAGGACAGTTTTCGGACGGCATAAAAAAGAATTTTACTTCAAGAGACTTTCGCTTTACCACAGCGGGAGGATATCTGTATGCGGCTGCATTAAAGCGTAGCAGCGATGGGGAATACTGTATTGTTTCCCTTGGGAAACAGGATGCTTCAAAACAGGCCAATTTCCATGGGATTATCAGAAGTGTTGAGGTGCTTGGACAAAAGGAAAGGCCTGAATGGAGCAGAGATGAGGCGGGGTTGCATATAAGGGACAGGATTGGTGGAGAAAATCCTGTTGTTTTCAAAATTAAAGTGGACTGACAGAAGGGCTCTTGCGGCTTCGGTTGAAAGGATCAGTTAAGAAGGCAGTAAATCGGGTAAAGTCATATTCAGACTTTATCCGATTTTATATATGGGGATGGGAACTTATGCTTCCGACGAAAACCTCTTTTCAAACAGGCCTGTAATGGTATATAATAAAATCTGTATGGGCGCACGATAGCATGGCCTGTCAGAAAGGCGTGGACGGGGAATGGACTGTAAGGATGCAGAGAGGAAAATACCGTTCTTTCTGAGCGATGATTTGGATGGAAGGGGTCTGGCGGAGTTTGTGGAGCATATCGAGGACTGTCCGGAATGTATGGAGGAGTTATCCATCCAGTTTCTGGTGGCTGAGGGTATGGAACAGCTTGAGCAGGGCAATAATTTTAATTTACAGGAAGCGCTTACGGCAAAGCTTGAAAATGCGGATTACAGGATTCGTATCAATCGTGCACTCCGGCATATTCTCCTGATATTGGAGACGGCTGTGGCGGCGGCGATTATCGCGGCGGTGATTATCGTATCGGCGTGAGAACTGGCGGCAGCAGGGGACGGAACGGAGAGAAACAGGGAGAGACTGGCATCTATGGCTTTGAAACTGGTATTGATCGATGGACACAGCATACTTCACAGAGCGTTTTATGGCGTGCCGGAACTGACCAACGGGCAGGGACTGCACACCAACGCGGTGTATGGCTTTTTAAATATTATGTTTAAGATTCTGGAGGAGGAGCAGGCGGATTATCTGGCGGTGGCATTTGACGTCCATGCACCCACCTTCCGCCATGAGATCTATAAAGAGTATAAGGGCACGAGAAAACCCATGCCCACGGAACTTCGGGAACAGGTACCCGTCATGAAGCAGATGCTGCAGGCTATGGGAATCTGCGTGGTGGAGCAGGCAGGGCTGGAAGCGGACGATATTCTGGGCACCATTGCGAAGCGGGCCGAGAGGGAGGGCATGGAGGTCTCTCTTGTGTCGGGCGACAGGGATCTGCTGCAGGTTGCCACGGATCACATCCGGATTCGGATTCCCAAAACAAAGGGCGGCAGGACGCAGGTTGAGGATTACTATGCGAAGGACGTGGAGGCGGCCTATCGGGTAAATCCAATACAGTTTATTGAGTTGAAGGCGCTTATGGGAGATACGGCGGATAATATTCCCGGCGTGCCGAAAGTGGGTGAGAAGACTGCCACGGAGCTGATGGTGACCTACGGCTCTCTGGATAATATTTACGCCCATGTGGAGGAAATTTCCAAGAAATCGATCAGGGAATCCCTGATTGCAAACAGGGAGCTTGCGGATCTGAGCAAGGTGCTTGCCACGATCAATGTGGATGCTGACATTGATTTTGATTTTGAGCAGGCGAGGGTGGGTGACTTTTATACGGAGGAAGCCTACGTGCTCTGTAAGCAGTTGGAGTTTAAGAATATTCTGTCCCGATTCACAAAGGATGTGGCGGTGTCCAACGGGCAGGAGGAATACTTCCGTACCGTGACGGAATTTTCTCAGGTAGAAGCGCTCTTTGAGGCCTGTAAAGAGCGTGGTGAAAAGACGGAGGGCGGCTGTGAAATCGGGCTTGCCGTCTTTTGCGACAGGACGGAGGAAGAGGCTGTCTGCATGGGGATCTCCATTGCGGCGGGTGAAAAAGATGTGGTCTTTATCCCCTGTCAGGGAGAGGTGACGGCAGATTATCTGCGAAACCGTCTTATCGATTTGAATAGAGATGAATTATGTAAACTAAAAGTGTTTGATATGAAGTCTGCCTACGGTATGATAGAAGACTGTGGGGAAGAGAGCATGTGGCGGGATGCGGAAGGCAGACAGGATGTGCTTAGCCCTTACAGAGGGAGACGGTATTTTGATATTCTGATTGCGGCCTACCTCATAAATCCGCTGAAAAACGATTATCAGACAGAAGATATCGCCGGGGAGTGTCTTGGGCTTACCATATCTGACCGGGCGCAGATCTGCGGGAAGGGCACTTATGCGGCGGCTTATGGGAAGACGCCGGAGGATTTCGCGCAGTACGCCTGCTATCAGGCCTATGTGTGTCTTGCGGCGGCACGTATTCTTGAAGGAAAACTGAAAGAGCAGGGCATGGATGAGCTGTTCTACGAGATTGAGATGCCCCTTTCCAGAGTGCTTTACGATATGGAGCAATATGGAGTGCGGGTACAGCCAGAGGAATTGAAGGCTTACGGGGAGGCGCTTACCGGCAGGATCGAAGAGCTGGAGCAGGCGATTTACCGACAGGCGGACTGCACCTTTAACATCAATTCTCCCAAACAGCTTGCAGAAGTCCTTTTTGAAAAGATGGGCATCAAGGGTGGTAAAAAGACGAAGACCGGGTATTCTACGGCGGCTGATGTGCTGGAAAAACTGGCGCCGGACTATCCGATTGTATCCGATATATTGGAGTACAGGGGACTGATGAAGTTAAAGTCCACTTACGCGGAAGGGCTGTCGGCCTGCATTGCGAAGGACGGCAGGATTCATTCCACCTTTAACCAGACCATTACGGCTACCGGGCGGATCAGTTCCACGGAACCGAATCTCCAGAATATTCCCATGCGCATGGAGCTGGGGCGGCGGATACGCAAGGTGTTTGTGCCTATGGAGGGCCATGTGTTCATGGACGCGGACTATTCCCAGATTGAGCTGCGCATTCTGGCGCATATGTCCGACGATAAGCAGTTGATCGAGGCTTACCGGATGGACGAGGACATTCACAGGATTACCGCTTCCAAAGTATTTCACACTCCCTTTGAGGAGGTGACGGATCTACAGAGGCGTAACGCCAAGGCGGTTAATTTCGGTATTGTCTATGGTATCAGTTCCTTCGGTTTGAGTCAGGACTTAAGTATCTCCAAGAAGGAGGCGGCGGAATATATCGAGCAGTATTTTGAGACCTATCCGGGGGTAAAGCGGTTTCTGGATCAGATGGTGGCGCAGGCGAAGGAAGAGGGCTACGTGACAACGATGTACGGTCGAAGGCGCCCGATTCCGGAGCTGTCCTCCAACAATTTCATGCAGCGTTCCTTCGGGGAGCGGGTGGCCATGAATTCACCCATTCAGGGGACGGCGGCGGATATCATGAAGATCGCCATGATCCGTGTGTGGGAGAAACTGCACAGCGAACAGTTGAAATCCCGCCTGATCTTACAGGTGCACGACGAGCTTCTGATTGAGACGTACGCCGGAGAAGAGGAACAGGTGCGGCGGATACTTACGGAGCAGATGCAGCAGGCGGCGGATTTGTCGGTGGTTCTGGAAATAGACCTGCATACGGGGACGGACTGGTATGACGCAAAATGACAGCGTGAAAAGTGCTTCTAAAGACGTCCCGCCATTGGACGGGACGCGAAGAAGCGCTATGTCTCGCACGGGAGAATGCCCAAAACAGAGCATTCTCCATACAGATTTGAAAAGGATAAAGTGATGAACGTATGAAAGCGATTGGAATCACGGGAGGCGTAGGCGCCGGAAAATCGGAAGTGCTGGCATGGCTTGCAAAACGGCCCGACTGCCTGGTGATCATGGCGGATCAGGTGGCGCATCGGCTGGAGGAGCCGGGGGAAATTTGTTTTGGGCCGCTGGTGGCTCTTCTGGGTGACGGGATTCTGGACGCCGGGGGCAGGATCGATAAGCGGAAGATGGCTGTGAAAATATTTGGCAATGAGGAGCTGCTTAAGGGTGTTAACGAGATTGTGCATCCGGCGGTGAAAGCCTGTCTGACAGCGCAGATTGAGAAGGAACGGGCAGCCGGGAAATTAAAATATTTGTTTATTGAGGCGGCGCTCCTGATTGAGGAGGGCTACGCCGCGATTTTGGACGAGCTGTGGTATATCCACGCGGAGGAAAGCGTCAGGCGGCGGAGGCTTAAGGAAAGCAGAGGATATACGGACGGGAAGATAGATTCCATTCTTCGCAGCCAGCTTTCGGAGGAGGCCTTTCGGACGCATTGCGATGTGGTGATAGAAAACAATGGGACGCTTGAGAGCGTTTACACACAAATAGAGAAAGAATTGGGGGAAGAGCAGTGGCAGAAACAATGAAATTTCCGGGACAACTGGTGTTTGGTCTGGATATCGGGACAAGGAGTATCGTCGGTACGGTAGGATACCGCACGGGCGGCAAATTCCATGTGGTGACGCAGAGTGTAAGGGAGCATCAGACGCGGGCCATGCTGGACGGGCAGATCCACGATATTTATAAGGTGGGAGGCACCATAACGGAGGTCAAGGCGGAGCTGGAAGAGCGGATCGGCAGACCTCTGAAGGACGTCTGTATCGCGGCGGCTGGGCGTGTCCTGCAGACGGTGACACTGCGGGTAGATCAGGATCTGGAAGGCGAGAAGGAAATTACGGGGGAAGATATCTATGCGCTGGATTCACTTGGCGTGGAGAGAGCTTACGCGGAATTTCTGGAAAACAATGATCTGAATATGAAGTTCTACTGCGTGGGATATTCTGTTGTGCGCTATTATATGAACGGTTACACGATAGGAAATCTGGAAGGGCACAAGGCAAAAACCATTGGTGCGGATCTGATCGCCACCTTTTTGCCGGAAGACGTGGTGAACGGTCTCTACAAGGCGGTGGGCGTGGCCGGTCTGGAGGTGGTGAACCTGACGCTGGAGCCTATTGCGGCGATTCAGGTGGCGATTCCGGAGATGTACCGCATGTTAAATATTGCCTTGGTGGACGTGGGTGCGGGTACTTCTGATATTTCCGTCACAAGGGACGGCAGTATTATTGCCTATGGTATGATTCCCATTGCGGGAGATTCGCTCACGGAAGTGGTGGCGAAACACTGTCTGGTGGATTTTGCGACTGCAGAGCAGATCAAGAGAGACACCGGTGTGAAGGATGTGATTGAATATAAGGATATCATGGGACTGACGCAGACGATCACCACAGAGGAAGTGGAGCGCGTGGCGGCGGATGTGATCGATAATATGACTACGCAGGTTGCAGATAAAATCAAGGAATTGAACGGTAATAAATCTGTGAGCGCCGTGTTTGTGGTGGGCGGCGGCGGCAAACTGCCGGGATATACGGATGAGCTGGCAAAGAAGCTTGAAATACAGCCCGAGCGTGTGGCGGTCAGAGGCGGGGAGGTTATGCAGGATATCACCTTTTTGGAGGAGAATGCAAGAACGGATTCTCTGATGGTGACGCCGATCGGTATCTGTTTAAGCTATTATGAGCAGAGCAACAATTTTATTTTTGTCTATTTCAATGAGCAGCGTGTGAAAATTTATGATAACAGCAAGGCGGCCGTGGTGGATGCGGCCATGCAGGCGGAGTTTGCAAGCGACGGTCTTTTCCCGAAACGTGGGAAAGAGCTTAACTTTACGGTGAACGGGAAATCCCGCATTGCCAGAGGGGAGCCGGGAGAGGCGGCGCAGATCACCGTGAACGGAAACGAGGCGGATATTTATACAGTGATTCATCCCAATGACCAGATTCGCGTGATTGAATCCACCGCGGGAGCTCCGGCACGGATGACCCTTGGTCAGTTGCCCGAGTTCGGTTCCAAAATGTGGGTGGAAGTCAACGACAAGAAGGTGGATCTGCCCAAGTTTGCCAGCGTGAACGGGGAATTACAGTCTGAGTATTATGAAATTCAGGAAAACGACGAGATCGAGATTCTGGGTTACTATACGGTACGCCAGATTTCGGAGTTCATGGATGTGGTGATTGACTGGAACATGAATATTTACGTTAACAATAAGATCGCGGACATGGATACGAAAGTTTATGAAAACTTTTCGGTGATCTGGACCATGGAAGAATTACAGCTCTCCGATGTAGAGTTCTACGAGCAGGTGGAAGAGGAAGAAGAGAAGCCTGTGGAGAACAGACCGGCGGGGACGGCCGGATTTACCATGGCGGCCAGGACTGCTCCGGCTTCAGGCACGGCAGATACGGCACGTGGCGGGACGGAAGGCTCCCTGAATGATGCGGCGCAGGATGCGGTTTCGGGAGGGGCTGGCGTATCGGATGCCAGGACAGAGAACGCGCAGGCAGCAGGGGAGCAGAAGACCAGAGGGGCGAGGATCGTGATGGGGCCCGGCGTGAAGCGCGCAGAGGAGGAAGCGAAGGCCAAAGCCAGGGCCAGGGAGGAGGAAGCCGCCCGGGCGAAGGCGGAAGAGAACAGGCGGCGGGAAGAACTGCTGAACAAGAATGCGCCCACGCATATCATCGTGACGGTAAACGGCGAGCCGATTAAGCTTACCGGCAAAAAGAACTATGTGTTTGTGGATGTGTTTGAGCATATTGACTTCGACTTATCCAAACCGCAGGGAAGCGGGATTGTGACCAACTTAAACGGCAGGGAAGCACAGTATATGGAGAGCATCCGGAACGGTGACATGATAGAAATTTACTGGAAAAAATAAGGGAAAGAGAGAGGCGGCTGTGGTATAAACCACGGCCGCAAAAGGTTTACATAACTATGAGATTATGCAGTATTGCCAGTGGCAGCAGCGGAAACTGTATCTATGTGGGCAGTGATACCACCCATCTGTTGATGGACGTGGGGATCAGCGGAAAGCGGACGGAAGAAGGTCTGCGGAAACTGGGACTTTCCATGAGGGATATCGACGCGATCTGTATCACCCACGAGCACGCAGATCACATCAGTGGGCTGGGTGTGCTTTCCAGAAAATATGGCGTGCCAATCTATGCCACCGAGGGGACTGCGGCAGCGATCAGGCAGTCTTCCTCCGTTGGGGTGATTGACGAGTCCCTCTTTCAGATCGTAACGCCGGATGAAAAGTGCACGATCAAGGATATTTCCCTCTATCCTCTGCGCACCTCCCATGACGCGGCAGATCCTGTGGCCTATCGGATTGACTATGACGGGCGGCGGATCGGGATGATTACGGATCTGGGCTGTTATAACGATTATACAGTGGAATGTCTGCGGAATCTGGATATTCTCTATCTGGAAGCCAACCATGACGTACATATGCTGCAGGTGGGGCCCTATCCTTATTATCTGAAACAGCGGATTCTGGGGGAGCGGGGACATTTGTCCAACGAGTCGGCGGGAAAGCTTTTGAGCTGTCTGCTGCATGACGATATGCAGGCGGTTGTGCTGGGGCATCTGAGTAAAGAAAACAATCTGCCGGAGCTTGCCTACGAGTCGGTGCGGCTGGAAGTGACCATGTCGGAGAATAAGTACAATGGGAATGATTTTCCTCTGTATGTGGCCAAGAGGAGCGAGGTGTCGGAAGTTATTGAGGTGAGGTAGGAGAAAGGAAAAAAAAGGATGAAAAAAGTATTGGTAGTAGTGGACATGCAGAACGATTTTATTGACGGTGCTTTGGGGACGAAAGAAGCGGTTGGGATTGTAGAGAATGCCGTATCTAAAATCAGGAATTTTGAAGGCACCATTTTTGTCACGATGGATACCCATCAGGACAATTACATGGAGACGGCAGAAGGAAAAAAACTGCCGGTTCCTCATTGTATCAAAATGACGGATGGGTGGCAGCTCAACGAAAAGGTAAAGGCGGCTTTGGCGGACAGGGATTATAAAACCCTTGAAAAGGGAACATTCGGCTCAACTGCGCTGGTAGATGAGATCCGAAAAATAAAGGGCAGCGATGGGATGGAGATGGAATTCATCGGACTGTGCACCGACATCTGCGTTGTTTCAAACGTCCTACTCTTAAAAGCCTATTTTCCGGAGGAAAAGATCACGGTGGACGCAGGATGCTGTGCGGGTGTAACGCCCGAATCGCATAAAGCGGCGTTGGAGACAATGAAAATGTGCCAGATAGATGTGGTTGGAGAATAAGGGAGTGAAGCTATGAAGTTAAACCAGATTATAACAAGCCTTCTTGAAACAGATATGTATAAATTTTCCATGGGACAGGTTATTTTCCATCAGTTTTCCGACTATAAAACGACCTGGACGTTTAAGTGCCGGAACAAAGACGTATTTTTCACGCAGGAGATGGTTCAGGAAATTAAGGAGCAGATCAAACATTTTTGCGATCTCAGATTCACAGAAGAAGAACTGCAGTATTTAGATCATATCTTATGGATCAAAGGCAGTTATATCGATTTTCTGCGGTTATGGCGTCCAAGATATGAAGACTTCCAGATCTCAACCGATGGAGAGTGCGGCCTTTCTATTGAAACCAAAGGGACGTGGCTTAATACATCCATGTATGAAATTCCCACACTTGCTATTGTGAATGAAGTATATTTTCGTATGGCCTATGATTACCGCCATCTGCTTCAGGTGTTTGAGGAGAAACTGGAAGAGAAAGTGGGGTGGCTGGAAATTCATGACGGCAGATACTATTTATCTGACTTCAGCGAATTTGGCTTAAGAAGACGTTTGTCGGCCGAAGCGCAGGAAATGGCTGTCAGGAGACTGGCTGATGCGGAATACTGTAGTTCCAGATTTGTCGGCACATCCAATGTGTATCTGGCAAAAATCACAGGCAAAAAGCCGGTCGGGACACTGGCGCATGAGTATGTGATGTGTGTAGGGCAGGGAAACCATAAGCACAATCCGGCCTATTCAAACTGGTATGCCATGAATGCCTGGGTAAAAGAATATGGTATTTTAAATGGAACTGCCCTGACGGATACGATTACCACGCAGTGCTTTTTGAAGGACTTTAATCTGACCTTCGCCACCCTGTATTCAGGCGTGCGTCATGACAGCGGCGACCCTGTTGTGTGGGGGGAAAGTATTATTGCACATTATAAAAAACTCGGGATTGATCCGATGACAAAGACGCTGCTTTTCTCTGACGGTTTGAATTTTAAGAAAGCGAACGATATTTTTTATCATTTTAATGGCAGGGCTAAAGTTGCTTTTGGCATTGGGACTTATATTTCCAATGACACTGATGTGGAACCGTTGAATATTGTCATGAAAGTGACAAAGTGTAATGGGCAGGATGTTGCCAAACTTTCAGATGCAGAAGGGAAGGGAATGTGTCAGAATCCGGAATACGTGGAATATTTACAGAGATGTATTGACTGGAGGATGCAGCACGAATAAGGTGGATATACTGATTCGTTCTTTGATTGTGGCTATTTATGTTGTGAAGATAAATATAACGAAACAAAAAGAGTATACTACTAAGAAATGTGTTGACGTACAGAAAAATGTACGTTATGATTTAAGTACAGAAAAATGTACGTTGTGATTGGGGGTGTTTCGTGATGTTAGCAGTAAATTATACAAATCTTCGAGACAATATGAAAATGTATATGGATAAGGTAACGGATGACTATGAAACAATGATTGTTACGAGAAAAGATAATAAGAATGTGGTTATGATCTCGGAAGAAGCTTATAATAATCTTATGGAAAATGTCTATGTAATGGGTAATAAGGCAAATTATGATTGGTTGATGAAGGGGAAGGAACAGTTGGAGAAGGGTCAGTTTGCCATTCATGAGTTGTTTGAGGTAAATGACGATGAATAAGGTATTTGCAGATACCGGTTGGGAAGATTATCTTTATTGGCAGACAGAAGATAAAAAAACGCTCAAGAAGATCAATCAGCTGATTAATGATATTGTTCGAAATGGGAATGATGGATTGGGGAAGCCTGAACCTTTAAGCGGCAATTTATCCGGATTTTGGAGTAGACGCATCAATGATAAAGATAGAATGATTTATAGAATCGATGATAACAATATATATATTATTGCGTGTCGTTATCATTATGGAGATAAATAATTCTTACAATTACTGTTACAAAATGCTTAAGGGAGACGGCTAATGTCTCCCTATTTTATTTTGTCCAGTGGATTCAGATATGCTATAATGTTTTAAATGTTTAAGACATCACTATATTACTGATCTTGTAAAGGAGAAAGCATGGCAGACGTATATGTTGCAAGTGACAAAAGATACGACCGTATGACATACAACCGTGTAGGAAACAGCGGGTTGAAATTTCCGGCTGTTTCCCTCGGCTTCTGGCACAATTTCGGGAGTAAGGACAACTACGACACGATGAAAGCGATGTGCAGAACGGCGTTTGACGCAGGAATTACGCAGTTTGATCTGGCAAATAACTATGGCCCTGTATATGGCAGTGCAGAGGAAAACGCGGGCAGAATCTTAAAAGAAGACTTTGGTCCTTACAGAGACGAGCTGGTGATTACCACAAAAGCCGGATACGATATGTGGCCCGGCCCTTACGGCGACTGGGGCAGTAAAAAATATCTGACTGCCAGTATAGACCAGAGCCTGAAGCGTCTGGGACTTGAATATGTGGATATTTTTTATCATCATCGGATGGACCCGGAGACGCCGCTTGAGGAATCCATGGAAGCGCTGGCATCCATTGTGCGTAGCGGCAAGGCTTTATATGCAGGAGTTTCCAATTATAATCGGGAATATACGGAAAGGGCAGCGGCTATTATGAAGGAATTACATTGCCCGCTGATTGTGAATCAGAGATCCTATTCCATCTTTAACCGCGCCATCGAGGAGGACGGCGTGAAGAAATGCTGTAAGGAGCAGGGGCTTGGAATTATTGCGTTCAGTCCGCTGGCACAGGGGCTCTTGACAGACAAATACCTTCACGGTATCCCGGAGGACAGCCGGATTGCCAGAGACGGTCGTTTCCTGAAAGAGGATGCACTGACGCCCCAGCGGTTGAAACAAATCGAGCGGTTGAACGGGATGGCAGCAGAGAGGGGACAGACACTTGCACAGATGGCATTGTCCTGGATCTTGAAGGATGATGAAGTTTGTTCTGTATTGATCGGGGCTTCCAGACCGGAACAGATTCAGGAAAATATTTCGATTGTGGAGAATACGGCTTTTACCGAGGAGGAACTACAAAGAATTGAGGACATCAAAGTTTCATAAATGATTCGCGCGTGTGTTGGATGGAGAATGAAGTGCGATTCATGTGTTGACCCGAATTTTTTTATTTGATAGCATGGAATCAGGGCGGGCGCCTGCTCCTAAAAATATTAGGAGGTTATGAGTAATATGACGAATCAAAAAATGTGTCAACGTTACCTGCAGACCTTATATCTCCGGGAGGGAATACAGGCACTGAGTGAAAGCGATTTATGCGAACTTGATGATCTGGCGCGGCTGGTGGAGGAACCGGATCAGAATATGGAGCAGTTGGAGCAGTTGCTGGCTGCCAGCGAAAAGCTGTCTGTTTTGACAAATCATACGCAAAATGTCTATTATGATACGTTTCGGTAATATCATATCGGTTTAAAGAAGAATATTTGTTGACATGTGAGTCGGAAATCGATACGATCTATTATGAAACTAAATATAATTTCGAACAGACTTATGAAAACTGGAGGGCAAGATGGAAAACGTATTTGAGATGACACATCCATTGATTCAGCATAAGATTTCGCAGATCAGGGATATCAACACGGGAACCAATGAGTTCAGGAAGTGTATCGAGGAGATCGCCATGTTGATGGGATATGAAGCGCTCAGAGATCTTCCGCTGGAGGATGTTGAGGTGCAGACCCCGATTGAGACCTGTATGACGCCGAGAATTGCGGGGAAGAAGCTGGCGGTTGTGCCGATACTGCGTGCGGGACTCGGTATGGTGAGCGGGATTCTTGCGCTGGTGCCCAGCGCCAAAGTAGGACATATCGGACTATACAGGGATCCTGAGACGCATGAGCCCCACGAGTATTACTGTAAGCTCCCTGCACCGATTGAGCAGAGGACGATTATTGTGCTTGATCCCATGCTGGCCACAGGCGGCTCTGGTTCTCAGGCGGTCGACTTTATCAAAGAACGCGGCGGCAAAAACATTAAGTTTATGTGCATCATCGCCGCACCGGAAGGGCTGGAGCGGATGCGCAAGGCCCACCCGGATGTTCAGATTTATGTGGGTCATATCGACCGGTGTCTAAATGAGAATGCATACATCTGCCCGGGTGTGGGCGATGCCGGAGACAGGATATTCGGAACAAAATAGAGCAGACGCAAAGGAAAAACAGAGCACCGCCGCAGAAAAACCGTTTGCGGCTGAAGCGGCATTTGTTTTTCAGAAGAATCGAAGATTCTTCATGGCGCATAACGAGCAAACGTCCGATGTAATCGGACAGAGAGTGCGTCAGCACGAGTTTGCGAGTTTAGTATAAGCAGAAAAGAGGGAAGTATGAAAAAGACAATTATTACGGTAGTGGGAAAAGATACGGTGGGTATCATAGCAAAAGTATGTACTTACCTTGCGGACAATCAGATCAATATTCTGGATATCTCTCAGACCATCGTGCAGGGCTTCTTTAACATGATGATGATTGTTGACACGAATCTGACAGACAAGGACTTCGGGGTGATCGTTGATGAACTGGGGACCCTTGGCAGACAGATCGGCGTGGACATCAAGTGCCAGAAAGAGGAGATATTTGATCAGATGCATCGGATCTGAATACGTTTGCGCGTCTAAGGGAGAAAAAGAGATGATAAATTTATTTGAGGTGGCTGAAACCAATGAAATGATCGCCAAGGAAAATCTGGATGTGCGCACCATTACACTGGGAATCAGCCTTTTGGACTGTATCGATTCCGATCTTGCAAAGGTGAACGAGCGGGTTTATCAGAAGATCACCACAGTGGCGAAGGATCTGGTAAAGACAGGAGAGGCAATAGAGAAGGAGTTTGGCATTCCCATAGTCAATAAGAGAATTTCAGTGACGCCGATGGCGTTTGTGGGCGGAGCTGCCTGTCAGAGCTGTGAGGATTTCGTGACGTTAGCGAAAACCCTCGACCGGGCGGCGAAAGAGGTTGGCGTCAATCTGATCGGTGGCTATTCCGCACTGGTGTCAAAGGGAATGACGAAGGCGGACGAACTGTTGATCCGATCGATACCGGAGGCGCTGCATAGCACGGAACGGGTCTGCAGTTCCGTAAATCTGGGTTCCACCAAGACGGGCATCAATATGGATGCGGTAAGACTGATGGGGGATATCATCAAGGAGACTGCGGTGATCAGTAAAGAGCAGGACAGCGCCGACTGCATGAAACTGGTGGTATTCTGCAATGCGCCGGACGACAATCCCTTTATGGCGGGGGCGTTTCACGGCGTAACGGAGACAGATGCGGTGATCAATGTCGGGGTCAGCGGTCCGGGTGTGGTCAAGACGGCTTTGCAGAGAGTGCGCGGCGAGAATTTTGAGGTGTTATGCGAGACGATCAAGAAGACGGCCTTCAAGGTGACCAGAGTGGGACAGCTGGTGGCGCAGGAGGCGTCCCGGATGTTAAATATTCCTTTTGGAATTGTGGATTTATCCCTTGCGCCCACACCGGCTGTCGGTGACAGCGTGGCGGATATTCTGTGTGAGATCGGTCTGGAATATGCGGGTGCGCCGGGAACTACGGCGGCTCTTGCGCTCTTAAACGATCAGGTGAAAAAGGGCGGCGTGATGGCGTCCTCCTATGTGGGCGGCTTGAGCGGGGCCTTCATTCCGGTCAGCGAGGATCAGGGGATGATCGACGCCGTAGTGGCGGGAGCGCTGACCATAGAGAAGCTGGAGGCCATGACCTGTGTCTGCTCCGTAGGCCTTGATATGCTGGCCATTCCGGGCGATACACCAAACACCACGATTGCAGGCATTATTGCGGATGAAATGGCCATCGGTATGGTGAATCAGAAGACCACGGCGGTACGCATTATTCCGGCTATCGGTAAGGGGGTTGGAGAGAAGGTAGAGTTCGGCGGCCTGTTCGGCTATGCGCCGGTTATGCCGGTCAATGGCTTTTCCTGTGAGGCCTTTGTAAACCGTGGAGGAAGGATTCCCGCGCCGATTCACAGTTTTAAAAATTAGTTCGGCCGGACAAATTCTGGCCGTCAAATCAAGAGTGTGGGCCGAACAGGCGTAACGGCGGTTGACATATAAGGGTTTTACAGACTATAATAGAGATGTTTTTTGATACAAATTATAATACATATGAGGGAGGTCTTTTTTATGAAAAAGCTGTCCGTAAAGAGCGTCGTTGCAATCGGTATCGGCGCAGCGCTGTTCTTTGTTCTGGGTAAGGTGGCTATTCCGTCGCCTGTGCCGAACACGAACATCAGTCTGCAGTATGCGGTGGAGGCGGTGTTTGCGACGCTGTTCGGCCCTGTCGCGGGTGTTCTGATCGGGTTCATCGGCCATACACTGATTGACGCTACAAGCTATGGTCCCTGGTGGAGCTGGATTATCGCTTCCGCTTTTGTGGGACTGGTGATCGGCCTTGCGACCATGAAGCTGAATGTGGAAGATGGAATCGACAGCAGGAAACTCATTCACTTTAATGTGGCGCAGATCATCGCGCATGTTTTGGCATGGGGACTGGTTGCGCCTGTTCTGGATATCCTGATCTACGCGGAGCCCGTTGAGAAGCTGTTTGCGCAGGGACTTATGGCTGCGGTGGCCAACATCATCACCACCGGCGTTGTGGGCACCCTGTTACTGCTCGGTTATGCAAAGACCGTGGTGAAGAGAGGTTCTTTGGAGAAAGAGGATTAAGAAGCATAACAGACAGATTCGGGGGACTTTCTCTCGAATCTGTTTCTCTTTGTGCGCACGGAACAACAAGAAAAAATCACAGTGAGGAGAAACGATATGGCACAGCCCATCATTTCTTTTAAAGATTACGGATTTCAGTACAGGGCGCAGGCGTCTCCCACCCTGCACCATATCAACCTGGATATTTATCCGGGAGAGAAAGTGCTGATTGCAGGCGCGTCCGGCAGTGGTAAGAGCACCATAGGAAGCTGCATCAACGGCCTGATTCCCTATGCCTATCCGGGGGAAAATACGGGGCAGCTTCTGGTGGGAGGAAAAGACCCGAAAAAGGAAAGTATTTTTACTTTAAGTCAGATTGTGGGGACGGTTCTGCAGGATACGGACGGACAGTTTATCGGACTGACCGTGGGGGAAGATATTGCCTTTGCACTGGAAAACGACTGTGTGCCGCAGGATGAGATGAAGCTGACCGTGGAGGAGACGGCGAAGCTGGTGGATATTGACCACCATCTGGAGTATGCGCCCCATGAGCTTTCCGGCGGGCAGAAACAGAGGGTCAGTCTGGCGGGCGTTATGGTGGAAAATGTGAAGGTGCTGCTCTTTGACGAGCCCCTGGCAAATCTGGATCCGGCGGCGGGCAGGACGACAATCGAGTTGATCGATGAGGTGCAGGAGCGTACCGGCGCGGCGGTGATTATCATCGAGCATCGTCTGGAGGATGTGCTCTGGCGCAAAGTGGATCGGATTGTGCTTATGGACGAGGGCAGGATCGTGGCGGATATGCCGACAAAGGCGTTTCTGACAGATACGATGCTTTTGGAGCATGGAATCAGGGAGCCGCTTTATCTGACGGCGCTCCGCTATGCAGGCGTTCCGATCAGGGAAGAGCTGGAGCCGCAGCATGTGGAAAGTCTGCGTCTTTCCGGGGAACATAAGGAGCAGGTGCGGGCCTGGTACCGTGACAACGAAGGCCGTGGGGGAGCGGATGCGCAGAGGCGGGATATCCTCAGCGTGGAGAATGTAAGTTTCGGTTATACGCCCGAAGTACAGAATCTGAAAAACGTGAGTTTTTCCATCAAAGAGGGCGAGATGGTCAGTATCGTGGGAAAAAACGGCGCGGGAAAAAGCACCCTTGCCAAGCTGGTATGCGGCTTCGAGAAGCCAACGTCCGGCAGGATCTGTCTGGCGGGCAGGGATCTGTCAGACGACACGATCAAGGAGCGGGCAAGCCAGATTGGCTACGTGATGCAGAATCCCAACCAGATGATCTCCAAACCCCTGATCTGGGACGAGGTGGAGATGGCGCTTCTTGCGGGAAATATGAGTGTAGAGGAACGGAAAGAGCGGGTGGAAGAGACTTTAAAGATCTGCGGGCTTTATCCTTTCCGCAAATGGCCCGTATCAGCCCTTTCCTACGGACAGAAGAAGCGGGTGACCATTGCGGGTATTCTGGTACAGCAGCCCCGGATCATTATTCTGGACGAGCCTACGGCGGGACAGGACTACCACCATTATACGGAGATCATGGAGTTTTTGAAGGGCCTGAACGAGCAGGGTTTTACGATCATCATGATTACCCATGACATGCACCTGATGCTGGAGTACACGCCAAGAGCCATTGTGTTCAGTGAGGGAGAACTGCTTGCGGACACCACGGCGGCCCATGTGCTCAACGATCCTGCGCTGGTGCAGCGGGCGAATTTGAAGGAGACCAGCCTTTACACGCTCAGCATGTCCTGTGGCATAGAGAATCCGCAGGAGTTTACGAAACGGTTTATCGCCTATGAGGAGGCGCACAGAAAGGGGCAGGAGGGGTGAGATGGCACGCATTGCAATTTTAAATTATATCAGAAGGCCAAGCCCTGTACATGAGCTGACAGGGACTGCAAAGCTGATTTTTTTCATTGCCTGGAGTGTGGCGGCCATGGTGACCTTTGACACCCGGGTGCTGGTCTGCATGCTGTTGATCGGGGCAGTGATTTTCAGGATCAGTCAGATCAGGATCAGGGATATCAGCGTGGTGCTGGGATTGGCGGCTGTGTTTCTTCTGCTTAATAATCTGTTTATCTATCTGTTCACGCCGGAGTACGGGGTGGAGGTTTACGCAAGCAGGGATGTGCTGTTTCCCATCGTGGGAAGATATACGGTTACGGCCCAGCAGTTGTTTTATCATTTGAACATTACGTTGAAGGTGGTCTGTGTGGTGCCCATCGCCCTGCTCTTTATCGCGTGCACAGACCCCAGCGAGTTCGCCTCGTCCCTCGCCAGGATCGGGGTCAGTTACCGGGCGGGTTATGCGGTGAGCCTTGCCCTTCGTTACATACCGGATGTGCAGAGGGAGTATCGCAACATCAGCCAGGCGCAGCAGGCCAGAGGCATAGATTTGTCGGGAAAGGATAAACTTTTTACGAGGCTGAAAAATTCAGTGGCGATTCTTCTGCCCCTTATTATGTCGAGCATTAACCGGATCGAGGTGGTCAGCAACGCCATGGAGCTTCGGGGCTTTGGGAAGGAAAAGAAACGGACCTGGTACATGCAGAGAAAACTGCAAAGAAACGACTGGCTGGCGATCGGGTTTGCAATAGCGGTTCTGGCGGTCGGCCTGGCGGTAACCTTCAGCAACGGGAGCCGGTATTATAATCCTTTTGTATAACCGATTGCGCGTTTCGAAACCGTGGGTTTTGCTTTGTGAACGTGATCATGAAGAGGAAGGGTAATTTCTAATGAAAATTCTGGTAATCGGCGGCAGTTATTTTTACGGCAGGGTCTTTGTGATGGAGGCGGTGAAAGAGCATGAGATCACCGTCTGGAACCGCGGCACTTATTCCATGGAGGCGTTTGGCGTCAGGCAGATACAGGCAGACAGGCATGACAGTGCTGCGGCCTGTGAGGAAGATTACGATGCGGTGGTGGATTTCTGTGCCTATGCACCCTCAGATGTGCAGACAACCATAGATCATATCACGGGAAAAATCGGGCAGTATATTCTGATCAGCACTGTGGATGTGTACGAGAGGGACCCGTCCCTGGTCAGGACAGAGGAGTCGCCTTTGGAGAAAAGACTTCTGGCCGGGGAGGCCGGGGCCTATATTGCGGGGAAGACGGCTCTCGAGGAGGAGGTCCGCCTGGCCTGTGCCGCGCGGGACATTCCTTATACGGTGCTTCGCCCGGCGATTCTTTATGGCCCGTATAATTATGCGCCAAGAGAATCGGCCTATATCCAAATGCTTCTGTCAAACCATGCACTGCCCCGGTTTACGGATGCGGACGGGCGGTTTCAGTTTGTCTACGTGAAGGACGCGGCCCATGCCATCCTGAGATGTCTTGGCAATGAGAAGGCCTTCGGACAGGCTTACAATTTATGTCAGGATCAGGTGGTTACCTACGATTTGTTTTTTGAAACTCTGCTGGCAGTGGCGCAGCCGGAGGATCTGGCCGGTCTGACGCAGGTGCCGGTCACGGTGGAGCAGGCCGTGGCGCAGGGTGTGCCAGTACCTTTTCCGGCGACGGCGGCGGAGACACATCTGTGCGATAACAGGAAGGGGAAGAGAGAGCTTTCTTTGGAGTATACGGATTTTGAAGAAGGTATGAGAAGAACTTACAGTGCCTTCCGGCATGTTTATGCAGGGTGATATGCGCAGGATAAATTTACAGAGGGCGGCGCGGACAGGCCGGAAATGAGATGGAGGCAAAAATGACGTTAGATGAAACGGCGATCGGAAAGACAGTTAAAATTATTAAGGTGGGAGGAGAGGGGCAGCTGCGTGTCCGCCTCCTTGACATGGGCCTGATTCCGCAGACGGTGGTTACCGTGCAGAAGGTTGCGCCGATGGGAGACCCGATTGTCATCCATCTGCGGGGCTATGAGCTGACCATTCGCAAGGAGGACGCGGCACGAATCGAAGTGGCGGAAGGATAAGACTATGATATATGCATTGGCAGGAAATCAGAACAGCGGTAAGACCACATTGTTTAATCAGTTGACGGGCTCTAATCAGCATGTGGGCAATTTTCCCGGTGTGACAGTGGATTCCAAGATGGGAGAGATACGCGGGGAGAAGGGAAATGCGGTGGTGGATCTGCCCGGGATTTACTCGATCAGGCCTTACACCAATGAGGAGATTGTGACCCGCAGCTTTATTTTGCAGGAGAAGCCGGACGGGATCATCAACATTGTGGACGCCACCAACATAGAAAGAAACCTTTATCTGACGCTTCAGCTATTGGAGTTACATATTCCCATGGTGATCGCGCTCAATATGATGGATGAGGTGCGGGGAAATGGCGGCACCATTGACATAGAGACGATGGAGGAAGCCCTTGGCGTTCCGGTGGTGCCGATCAGCGCCGCAAAGAATGAGGGCATTGAGGATTTGATCGGGGCCATCAGGGAGACTGCTTCCAGGCGGATTTATCCGAAGGTGACGGATTTTTGTGAGAAGGGGCCGGTGCACCGCTGTATCCATGCCGTCAGCCATCAGGTGGAGGATCACGCGGAGCGGATCGGCATGTCTCCCCGTTTTGCGGCTACCAAGATTGTGGAGGGGGATCAGGAAATCATAGAAAGGCTTGCCCTGTCGGAAAATGAGCTGGAACTGATGGAGCACAGTGTTGTGGAGATGGAGCAGGACAGCGGGATGGACCGGAATGCCGCGCTGGCAGCCATGCGCTATGACTTTATCGAGCGGATCTGTTCCCGCGCAGTGATCCGCTGTAAGGAGAGCCGGGAGCGTATCAGGAGCCGGAAGATCGACAGAGTGCTTACCGGTAAATATCTGGCGATTCCCACCTTTGTGCTTATCATGATCGTGGTGTTTTATCTGACCTTCGGACTGATCGGAAGCTTACTGAGCGACCTTTTGAGTCTGGGCATTGACGCTTTGTCCGGCGTGGTGGAGCGGGCCCTTGCAGCTTACGGGATTAATCCGGTGGTAAAGAGTCTGGTAATCGATGGTATTTTCACGGGTGTGGGAAGTGTGCTGAGCTTTCTGCCCATTATTGTGATTCTTTTTTTCTTCCTTTCCATTCTGGAGGATTCGGGCTACATGGCGCGCATCGCTTTTGTGATGGACAGACCACTCAGGAAAATAGGACTTTCCGGAAAGAGTTTTGTGTCTATGCTGATTGGATTCGGATGCAGTGTGCCTGCGGTTATGTCCACAAGGACACTCTCCTCGGAACGGGACAGGAAAATGACAATCCTGCTGATTCCCTTTATCAGCTGTTCGGCTAAAATTCCTATCTATGCACTGTTTGCGGGAGCCTTTTTTGTAAAGCGGACAGCGCTTGTAATGATGGGACTTTACGGGTTCGGCATTCTGGTCGGCCTTATCTGCGCTGTGGTTTTAAAAAAGACGGTATTTCGCGGCAGTTCCATGCCCTTTATGATGGAGCTTCCCAATTACCGTTTTCCTTCCGCAAAAAGTGTCCTGCTGTTGATGTGGGATAAGGCGAAGGACTTTGTACAACGCGCCTTTACGATCATCTTTGTGGCGACGATTCTGATCTGGTTTCTGCAGACCTTTGACATGCGTTTCAATGTGGTGTCGGATTCCGGGGAGAGTCTGCTTGCCATGATCGGAAAATGGATCGCTCCCCTCTTCGCCCCCCTTGGTTTTAACGACTGGCGGGCGACCACGGCGCTGATCAGCGGCTTCACGGCAAA
Source organism: uncultured Lachnospiraceae bacterium (assembly GCA_947037115.1). Lineage (GTDB taxonomy): Bacteria > Bacillota > Clostridia > Lachnospirales > Lachnospiraceae > UBA3282. The sequence continues at coordinate 15,067 of CAMQTN010000019.1, read as the reverse complement.
GGAGGCTGTGGTGAGTACGCTGGGTGTTCTGACGGGTTCCTCCATGGTGAATTTAAGTGAGACGCTGGGGCAGATTTTTACACCGGCGTCGGCGGTAAGCTTTCTGGTGTTTACGCTGCTTTATACGCCCTGTGTGGCGGCGGTGGCGACCATCAGGAGAGAGCTTGGATCTACAGTTAAAACGGTCGGTGTGGTCTGCATGCAGTGCGGCGTGGCGTGGCTGGCGGCCTTTGTGGTGTATCAGGCGCTGCGGTTTGTTACAGGCGTATGAATGTGGAAAAGTGCGGACCCTATTGCGATTTCAGGAAGGGGCCGCGCTTTGTTTTTGGGAGACAGGATAAAGTTCTTGCATTTCAGTGGAAAAAGTAGTAGTATGAGCTTAACGGAAAACGTTTTCTTAACAGAAATTTTCTGTGCAGGAGAGTGGCGCGCGTCACGGGAAGGACGGGAAACGCTTCGGAATGGAGGAAGAGATGGACTTTAATGCGGTGTATCACAGGGCGAACGATAATTACTGTTATCCGCTGGACGGGGAACAGCTTGTCATTAACATCAGGACGGGGTATGATGTAAAATATGTGAACCTGATTTACGGGGATCCTTTTAATGCCGGCATTTTGGGCGGCGGGGAAAGCTGGGAGGGGGAAGCGGTGAACATTCCCTTTAAGAAGCGGCTGAAAAACCAGCTCTGGTGGACTACCACAATCAGGCCCGAGTACAGGAGACTCAAATATTACTTTGAATTGCAGACGGAGAATGAGCGCTGGTTTTATTTTGAGGACGGGTTTGTGTCTGAGGGGCAGATGGCGCTTGCGGGAAGGAGCAGGCAGTATTTTATATTCCCATGGATGAATCCGGCGGATCTTCCGGTCACGCCTGCGTGGGTAAACGACACGATCTGGTATCAGATATTCCCGGAGCGTTTCTGTAACGGAGATCCTTCCATCAATCCGGAAGGGACGCTGCCGTGGCGGGTGAAGGGAACTGTCACCAACGAGGAGTTTTTCGGCGGCGATCTGCAGGGAATTATCAACAAACTGGACTATATCAGGGATCTTGGCGTGTCGGGGCTGTATCTGACGCCTGTCAATGAATCGCCCACCTCCCATAAGTACGATACCACGGATTACACGAAGATCGATCCCCACTTCGGTTCCGGGGAGACCATGAAGACACTGGTCAGGGAGGCCCACGAGCGGGGAATCCGCGTGATGCTTGACGGTGTGTTTAATCATTCCGGCGAGAATTTTGCGCCCTGGCTTGACGTGAAGGAGAAAGGCCCGCAGTCGGAATACTGGGACTGGTTTATGGTGAACGAGTGGCCTTTTGAGACGGAAGGGAGCCGTGCCCGGGCGAAGAAATATTACACCTTTGCCTTTTTTGACAATATGCCAAAATTAAACACCAACAATCCAAAGGTGCGTGATTATCTGGTCGGCGTCTGCGAGAACTGGGTCAGGAATTACGATGTGGACGGGATCAGGCTGGATGTGGCGAACGAGGTTTCCCACACCTTCTGTAAGGAGCTTAGAAGCCGTCTGAAAGCCATCAAACCGGACCTGTATATTCTGGGAGAGATATGGCACGACGCCATGCCATGGCTTCGGGGCGATGAATTTGACTCCGTTATGAACTATCCGCTGGGGGAGAGCATCAAGGACTTCTGGATCGACAGGAGTCTTACCAACGAGGATTTTGAGTATACGATCAACCGCTGTTACACACGCTATATGCAGCAGACAAACGATGTGCTGTTTAATTTACTGGACTCCCATGACACAAAAAGGCTTCGCAGCGGCGTAAAAAATCTGGACGAGTATTTCCAGCAGCTGGCGGTGCTTTTCACCATGCCTGGTTCCCCCTGCATTTATTACGGCACGGAGATTGCCATGGAGGGCGGGCATGATCCGGACTGCCGCCGCTGTATGCCCTGGGAGGAGATTGAGCAGGGCGTCTATCATGAGAGGATGGATATTATCAGAAGCCTGCTCCATCTGCGAAGATCCGAGCCGCTATTACGCAGCCGCGATTTCCACTTTCCGAACAGGATCAACAGGCCGAGAGTGATCGAGTTCAACAAGATGGGATGGGTGGACAATTATGTGGAGGTCATCATCAACTGCGAGGAGGAGGATATCGAGATTCCGCGTGAGGGGACGATCCTTTTTTCCAGACACTATATCGATAATACCCTTTTGAGAAACGGCATTTTAATTCGGAGGAACGGTGCGAATGAATCAGTTTAATTTACCGGGTTGTCTCTTTATTGAGGAGGGGGCCTGTGAGCGTTTGAATGAAATTTTAGTGGATTGTGTCCCGGGGATAGAAAAGAAACGGACGGTCATTGCCACGGAGGAATCCCTGCTTCCGGTTATGGGCGCTTATCTGGATGAGATGAAGCGTGACCTGCCGGAGAGCGAGCTGTATCTCATAGAGGAGAACAGCTTTGAGGAGGCCATGGAACTGGCGAAATATATCTGCATGAAGGATGTGGAGGTTATCATCGGCGTGGGAGGCGGCAAAGTTTTGGATGTGGCCAAGTACGCGGGCTTTGTCGGGAAGATTTCCTATATCTGTGTCCCTACGTCCCTGAGCAATGACAGCCTTTCGTCGCCGGTGGCGGTGCTGGGTACACAGGGCAACGCGAGAAAGACTTTCAAGTGCACCATACCGGCAGGGATTGTGGTGGATGTGAATGTGGTGATGAACGCGCCCCTATCCCATCTACAGTCTGGTATTGGCGATACCATCAGCAAGTACACGGCCCTTTATGACTGGAAACTGGATGCGGCCCACAGGGGAGACCGGGTGGACGATTTTTCCTATCTTCTGTCTGACATGGCTTTTTCCTCCCTGTGCTACAATGAGGAAAAGTCGTTAAAGAGCAAGGAGTTTATCAAGATTCTGGCGCAGGCGCTGGTGCTGGGCGGACTGGCTATGGAGATTGCGGGAAATTCCAGACCGAGCAGCGGATCGGAACATTTGTTCTGCCATTCTCTGGAGGAAAACTACAGGGAGATTTCCATTTCCCACGGCATGGCCGTTGCCCTTGGCAGCCTTGTGAGCTGCCGCCTGCAGGGGCGGGATGTGGGCCGGCTGGAAGCGGTCATGAAGGCTTATCATATGGATATGGCACCCATGAACTGGGGGATCACGAAGGAGATCTTTACGGATGCCTGGCTGAAGGCGGCAGACACCAGAAAAGACCGGTATACGGTGTTAAACGAGGTGAGGCTGACAGAGGAAATGCTCGGCGGGATTTATGAGAAACTACAAGGTTAATATGAAAAATCCTCTGTACAAATCTTTCAAAATGACATAAAATCATAGCAAAGGGGAGTCATTTCCCGCAAAAGACAGGGACGGAATTCATACCGCTATACTTAAAATCAGACTGATATCGATGCGCTGGCTTCAGGAACATATCAGTGTATCAGGAAAAGGAGGTGTGGATATGAAGACGTATATGCTGGATTTAAATTCCATTGACAAGGTCAAGGGATTTGTGACAGCGATCGAAAAATTCGACGGCTACTTCGACATGGCCACCGGCAGATATGTGGTCGATGCAAAGTCTATTATGGGAATTTTTTCCATGGATTTATCGAAGAAGGTAGAGTTTCGGATTTTGGAGACGAGTGCACAGATCTCGGAGGTGGAGGCGGCAATCGCACCCTATATTGCATAAGAAGGACCGCTATGAACGGCTGCCGGTGTGTTACACATTGGCGGCCGTTTGCTCGTATGGCGGCAGTGAGAAGCGCGGGTGAGGGATGTGAAGCATTTCGAATCTGCCGGTACGTTTCATGATGTTATAAAGGAGAAGCATAATTGAGGTTTTTACATATCGCAGATTTACATTTGGGAAAAGCCCTGTATGGTGTTTCCATGATTGACAATCAGGATCAGGTATTCTGGGTGGAAAGATTTCTGGAAAAGGTCAGGGAGCTTAAGCCGGACGCCGTTTTAATTGCAGGGGATATCTATGACCGGAGCGCCCCTTCGGGCGAGGCGGTCATGCTGTTTAACCATATGCTGACTGAATTGGAGAAGATGGCGGTCCCGGTTTTGCTGACAGCGGGAAATCATGATTCCGGTAAGCGCCTGTCCTTTGCCGGATCGATTCTGGCAAAACAGAAAATTTATATTGCAGGCGTTGTGGAAAAGGAAATGGTGCATGTGACCATTCCGGAGCGGGACGGCTCCGGGGAGGTGACTTTCTGGCTGCTTCCCTATCTGTTTCCGGCCATGGCGGCACAGGTGCTTACGGATGAATCCATCGGGGACTATGAAACGGCGGTGAGAGAACTTCTGGCCAGGCAGAAGATTGATTTTTCAGGGAGAAATGTACTTCTCGCCCACCAGAATGTGACAGCAGGGGGAAAGGAGACGCCAAGGGGTGGCTCCGAGTCCATGGTGGGCGGCGTGGGGCAGATCGACTACCGGGTTTTTGACGGATTTGACTATGTGGCGCTGGGGCATATCCATGCATCTTATCATGTGGGGAGGAAGGAAGTGCGTTATGCCGGCTCCCCGCTGTGCTATCATTTTGATGAGACGAGACAGCCTGAGAAAGGGCTGCTTCTGGTGGAACTTGGGGAAAAGGAGGGCGGTGTGGAGATTACGCCGCTGTCGATCAGACCCTTACACCCCATGCGGGAGATCAGGGGGACTTACGAAACCATTCTGGAATCTCTGGAGCAGGAAGAGAACAGGGATGAATATTTAAAAATTGTGGTGACGGACAGACGGATCACACCAGAGATGTCGGAACTCTTGCGGGAGCAGTTCAAAAACCGTGGCAGCATTGTGCTGGAGCTGGTTTCCGAGTTTCGGGAGTTCGATGCCGTGTCGGCCCTTTCAGGCGAGTACAATGGGGAAAAGCTGATAGAAGACTATTTTGTGGAATTGTACCGGGAGAGGAAGGGACAGGCACAGCCCGGGGAGAAAGATCTTGCGCTGTTTCAGTTTGCGGCAGGACAGGTTCGCGGCAGAGACAGTTCGGAGAAAAGAGAAGAAAGTCTTGCGGCAGACGCGGAGAAACTGCTGGCATATGTTTTAAAACAGGAGGTGCGGGGAGAATGAAACCTGTTACACTGGAAATGACGGCGTTTGGTTCTTACGCCCGGCCGACGGTCATTGATTTTCAGAAATTAGATCACAGCCTGTATCTGATTACCGGGGATACGGGAGCGGGAAAGACCACCATATTTGACGGGATTATGGTTGCGCTGTACGGCGTGGCCAGCGCAAAAGGAGATAACAGATCAAGGACTTTTGAAATCATGCACTGCGATTATGTGGAAAAATCGATGGACACGAAAGTCGCGCTCTCCTTTTTGCATATGGGAAAACTTTACAGGGTGGAGAGGAGGCTTCACTTTAAAAAGAAAAGGGAGACCGGGGAGTATGAAAAAACGACGCCGTCCGCCTGTTTCTGGGAGCCCGACAGGGAGCCTCTTGAAAAGACGGAGCCGGTGACCAGAAGGATTACGGAGCTTCTCGGCATGAATGCGGAGCAGTTTCGCAAGATTGCCATGCTTGCCCAGGGAGAGTTTAAAAAGTTTCTGGATGCCGACAGCGAGGAGAAAAACAAAATACTGGGGGAGCTGTTTGACAGTTCCGCCTATGTGTATTTTCAGGATTTGTTTGATGCGGCCCGCAGGAAACTGGAACAGGACAGGCGTGAAAAGGGTACGGAACAGATCAGAAAAGTGATGGAGGATTTTTTGTATCCTGAGAATATGGATGAGGAGGAGCGGGCGGTTTACTGTGCAGGACATCCCGGACTGGAGGAGGCCCTTTGCAGACTGGCAGACAGTGACAGCGGGCAGAGAGAAGCGTTAAAGCGGCAGGAACAGGCGTACAGGATGCGGGAGAAGAGACTGCATGAGAAGAAGGGCAGGGCCGAAGAACAGAACAGGCAGTTGGAGGAGCTTGCCAGAAAGGAAGAGGAGCACAGGGAACTTCTTGCAAAGAAAGACGCCATGGAGGCATTGCGGGAGCAGGTTGAAAAAGCAGACCGGGCGTTCTATAAGGTGAGGCCGAAAGAGGAGATGGCGCGCAAGGCAGATGTAGATTATGAGCGCGCGGTCAGGGAGCTTGCGGAGGCCGGACAGCGTCTTGTCAAACTGGAGGAGGACAGGCAGAACAAAAAACTTGCATGGGATGAGGCAAAGCAGGCGGAGGAGCCGGTGGTTGCAGAGCTGGCAATCCGGATCGACAGTCTGGAGAAATCCATACCCGTATATGAAGAGTTGGAAGAAAACCGCAGGAGACAGCGGGAGGAACAAAAGCAGGCGGAGGAAGCCGGCGGAAGAAGGAAACTTGCAGAGGAAAGACAAAACAGGATAGCGGAGGAAACAGATGCCCTGAAAAAAAACATAAAGGAACTGGAGGGCGTCGACGTCAAAAAAGAGCGGCTTTTCGGGGAACTTGGCAGGGCGAAGGAAAACCTGGACAGGCTGGTTTCCGATCACGGTATTCTGGCGCAGGTGGAAAAAATACGGGAACGCGGGAAGCGTCTGCGGCGGGAACGGGAAGAACTTCAAAAACTCACCGTTTTGTCATGCGCTCTGGAGACACGTTATCACAATCTGTATCAGGCATTTTTAAACGGACAGGCAGGAATCCTTGCGAAAAATCTGGAACAGGAGCTGGAAGAGCAGGGAGAGGCGGTATGTCCTGTCTGTCATACGGCATTTCAGGGCCCGCATTCCTACAGCTTTGCAAGGCGGGAGGAAGACATCCCGGAAAAGAGAGAAGTGGATGAGGCGAGAAAGGAATTTGACGATAAAGACGGACAAAGACAGAGACAGAGTCAGATCATAGCGGAGCTGGAAGCCGCCATAAGCGGGGAAAAAGACAGCGCCACCGTCAGGCTGCAGGAGCTTGTGCCGGAATGCAGGGACTGGGAGACGTTGTGCGCCGACGGCTATCTGGAAGGCATAGAAGCGCGTTACAGGAAACAGAAGACGGAGGCGGAAGAACGGTTTAAGCTGGTGGAACAACAGTGCCGGAGGCTTGAGGAATTAAAACAAAAGGAAGCCGGACTGGAGACGGAGGCAAAAGCCTGCGGGAAAGAGCTGGAGGAGAGCAGGGAAAAGGAACTGGAGCACGCTCAGGCGCAGGAAAAGCTGGAGACGGCAGCAGGCGCGCTGATCAAATCACTGCGGTTTTACGACAAATGCCCGGACCGGGAGTCTGCCGGGAAGCTGAAAGCTGTCTGGGAAAAAGAAAAAAAACAGCGGGAACAACGTATGGAACAGACGACCGTGGTCTATAATGAAGCAGACAGGAAATGCGGAGAGACACGGGGGATTCTGCGCGCGGGCAGGGACGCCCTTCCGAAGCTGGAGCAGGAAAAGAAGGAAGCGGCAGGGAGGCTTGCAGAGGCCATGACGCAGGCCGGATTTGACAGCAGCGAGGAGGTATCCGCGGCACTGCACCCGGCGCAAGAGGGCGGCTTGGAGGCGGAGCAGTGGATGGCGGCAAAAAAGGAGGAGCTGACGGCCTATGAGAATGCGCTGAAAAACACCGGGGAACGCATCATGGAATTGCAGGAGCAGACGAAAGGCCGGGAAAAGACGGATCTGGCAGATCTGGAGGCGGATATTCGAAAGCAGGGCGCGGCGATTAACGAACTACAGGAACAGATCATACTGTGTGAAAAACAGTGCGATAACCATAGGGCGGCGGCTGAGGCGGTGGAGAAAGCCAACCGCATGTTAAAAGATACGGAGGCGGCATGGATCAGACTGGACGGTCTTGCCAATCTTGCAAACGGGTCAAATGCGGCGGGCGGCAGACTGAGCTTTGACCGCTATGTGATGGGATATGTTTTCAGGGAAATTCTGGAGATGGCAAACAGACGGCTTGCCGTTATGAGCGGGGGCCGCTATGAGCTGATACATGAAATAAATGCCCAGAGGGGAAATGCGGCCGCGGGTCTGGAAATGTCTGTGTTTGATATGACGACGGGAAAGAGACGTCCGGCCCAGTCCCTCTCCGGAGGAGAAGCCTTCTTTGTCTCGCTGGCACTGGCGCTGGGGCTGTCCGATGTGGTTCAGAACCATGCGGGAGGAAAACAGCTTGACGCCCTGTTTATCGACGAGGGATTCGGCTCCCTCGACAGTGACGTGCTTGACAGGGCTTTGGCGGTATTAAACCGATTGACGGAGGGAAACCGGCTGGTAGGAATTATTTCCCATGTGGACAGGCTGGAGGAGAGCATTCCGCAGCAGATACGGGTCAAAAACAGCGAAAACGGAAGCACTCTCGAGATTGTGCAGTGAGACTCTTTGCCGATAATAAAATGGATCAGTCGTTTGCCTGACGGCAGTTTTTGTGTTATGATGTAATGTACGCGATGGCAATGGACAGCGCGCGGACACAAGATGAAAAATGGCAGCTCTCTGACAATTTTTCAGATAATTCTGGAGGTATATGATGCTGGAGCTTAGAAACATCTCTTTTCAGGCGGAGAACGAGGATGACGGAAAAGAGATAGAAATATTGAGAAACGTCAATCTGACGATAGAGGATCGCTTTGTGGCCGTCACAGGGCCGAATGGAAGCGGAAAATCCACGCTGGCAAAGATTGTGGCGGGCATCCTCACCCCTACAGAGGGGCAGATTTTTCTGGACGGTACAGATATTACGGATAAATCCATTACGGAGAGGGCGAAGCTGGGGATCGGGTTTGCCTTTCAACAGCCGGTCCGCTTTAAAGGGATCACAGTGAAGGATCTGCTTTCTATCGCGGCGGGAAAGGATACGGCCATGTCGGAGATCTGCTCCATGCTCTCCGAGGTGGGTCTCTGTGCCAGAGATTATGTAAACCGAGAAATCAATGCGAGTCTCTCGGGCGGAGAACTGAAGCGCATAGAGATTGCCATGATTATGGCAAGAAAGAGCAGACTGGCCATTTTTGACGAGCCGGAGGCGGGAATAGACCTGTGGAGTTTTCAGAGCCTGATCCGTGTCTTTGAAAAAATGCATGAACAGACGAAGGGGACGATCCTGATCATTTCCCATCAGGAGAGAATACTGAACATAGCAGATCAGATCGTGCTGCTTTCGGACGGCAGGATCGAGAAGACCGGCAGCAGGGAAGAGATCATGCCTGATCTTCTGGGCGCGGGACAGCCCTGCAGGACATTGGCTGATAAATTATAACAACGCGAAAAGTACTTCTAAAGACGTTCTGCCATAGGACGGAACGCCAGGAAGTACTAAGTTTCGCGTGGGAGAATGCCTGAAATGCGGCATTCTGAGCAGAGTGGAATCAAGGAGGAGATTATGGATACCATACAACAGGAACTGCTAAGTCAGGTGGCAGGCCTGCATGAAGTGCCGGAGGGCGCTTACAATATCCGTGCCAACGGTGAGCTGGCAGGGAGAAATACGACGGCCAATATTGACATTATTACCAAGGAAGACCGGTCGGGCATTGATATTCGGATCAGACCCGGCACGAAGTCAGAGAGCGTACACATTCCTGTGGTTTTAAGCAAGAGCGGCCTTAAGGAGAGTGTGTATAACGATTTCTTTGTGGGGGAAGACAGCGACGTTACAATTGTGGCAGGCTGCGGCATTCACAACAGCGGTTCCGCGGCTTCGGCGCATTCCGGGATTCACCGCTTTTTTGTTGAAAAAAATGCGAAAGTAAGATATGTGGAAAAGCATTATGGCTCCGGGGATGGCAGCGGGGAGAGAATCATGAACCCGACTACGGAAATCCATCTTGCAGAGGGAGCTGTGCTGGAGATGGAGACAGTGCAGATCAAGGGGATCGATTCCACGGTACGCACCACAAGCGCGGAGGTGGCGCAGGGCGCCAGTCTGGTGATCAGGGAGAAGATTATGACCCACGGGAAACAGCGCGCGGAGACAGATTTTAAGGTGGACATGGCAGGAGCGGATTCCTCCGTGAACCTGATTTCAAGATCAGTCGCGAAGGAGCATTCTACTCAGATATTCAGGAGCAGGATTGTGGGAAATGCGAGCTGTCACGGGCACAGTGAGTGCGACGCTATCATTATGGACGAGGCCAGTGTCAGCGCCATTCCGGAGTTGACGGCCAATGACATTGACGCAAACCTGATTCACGAAGCGGCAATCGGTAAGATTGCGGGAGAGCAGTTGATTAAACTCATGACGCTTGGCCTTACAGAGAAGGAAGCGGAAGAGCAGATCGTAAACGGATTTTTAAAATGAGAAAATTTTTGCAACTTGCGTTAAACCGTGTGGTGATCACGGCAGTCATCGTGCTTATCCAGGTGGGATTTTTCCTGCTGGAGATTTTCAGATGGGGCAGCTATTATGTGGAAATCGCGTTTATATTGCGTTTTTTAAGTTTCTGTGCCGTGATCTATATTATATGGCGGTCAAATAATCCGGCGGTGAAGCTGGCATGGGTGGTGCCGATCCTCACCTTTCCGCTCTTTGGCGGGGTGATGTACCTGTTTTTCGGACATGTGATTGTGCCGAAAAAACTGCGGGACAGTGTGGAGCGTTCCAACGTGCTGGTGCAAAAGAGTCTGGTGCAGGATGTGGCGGTGCAGAAAGCACTGGAAAAGAAAGATCGGGCGGTGGCTAATCAGAGCGGTTATCTGACCGCTTATGCGGCGACGCCGGTGTGGGATCATACGGCGACAACTTACTATCCTGAAGGCCTGCCTTACTGGGAGGCTCTTCTTGCTGATCTGGAGAACGCCGGACGGTTTATTTTTCTGGAATATTTTATTCTTGCGGAAGGCAGGATGTGGAACGCGGTACTGGAGATTCTGGAGCGCAAGGCAAAAGAGGGCGTAGAGGTACGCCTGATTTATGATGATGTGGGAAGCGTCTTTCTCCTGCCCAGAAATTATAACGAGATCCTCGAGAAAAAAGGGATCAAGTGCGTTGCCTTCAACAGGCTGGTGCCCTTTTTGTCCCTTGTGCTGAACAACAGGGATCACAGGAAGATCGTGGTGATCGACGGGAAGATCGGCTACACCGGCGGTATCAACATGTCGGACGAGTATATTAATTATAAGCATCCTTACGGGGAGCACTGGAAGGACGCCGGAATCCGGATCGAGGGCGAGGCCGTCTGGAATTTTACGGTGATGTTTCTGCAGATGTGGAATATGTCCCGCTACACAGAGGAAGACTATGGCAGATACCGGTATCATTTTGAAAAACAGCTTCCGGAGAACGGTTATGTACAGCCTTATATGGACACGCCCTTCGACGATGAGATCGTGGGGGAGAATGTCTATCTGAATCTATTGGGAAATGCAAAGAGGTATGTGTATATTTTCACACCCTATCTTGTCACGGACAATGAAATGATTACGGCAATGAAACTGGCGGCAAAACGGGGTGTTGATGTGCGGATTGTAACGCCCGGCGTGCCGGATAAGAAATTTGTCTACTGGCTGACACAGTCAAATTACCAGAATCTGATTCAGGCGGGAGTGGCCATTTATCAGTACACACCTGGTTTTATCCACTCCAAATGTATGCTATGTGACGATGAGCTGGCGACGGTGGGGACGATTAATTTCGATTACAGAAGTTTCTACCATCATTTTGAGTGCGGCGTGTTTCTGTATCAGGCGGACGCTGTGGCGGCATTAAAAAAAGACATGGAGGAGACATTTGCCGTTTCGGAACGGATTACACTGGAATGGTGTAAGGAGAAGTTTGTGAAGACCAACATTATTGGTCCGGTTTTAAAACTCTTTTCCCCGTTATTGTAGAGGAGAGAGGGAGTTTTCTTTGGACGGAGGAAAATATGATACGTTTTATCAAGGTGATCCTGTGGAATCTGCCGAGAATCTACATGGTTCCCAAAATGGCATATAAGGCCAGACATGCAGAACGCTACGGAGAAGAGGCGCGTTATGCCTATGCGAGACTGGCGATCAGGCGTATGATGCGTGCCGGACATATTACGACGAAAAAATACGGCGTGGAGAATCTGCCGGGAGAGGGCGGGTATATTTTAGCGCCGAACCATCAGGGCAAATATGATGCGCTGGGAATTATGATATCTCATGACACCCCCTGTTCGGTGGTGATTGACGATGCAAAGTCGCACGGCTTTCTGGTGAAACAGTTCATTGATCTTGTGCAGGGAAAGCGGCTGAAAAAGGATGATACCAGACAGTCCATTGGCGTCATAAAGGAATTGGCCGAGGACACGAAGAGGGGGCGGCGTTTTATTATATTCCCGGAGGGCGGATACTGCCACAATCACAATACGGTGGGTGAATTTAAGCCCGGCTGCTTTAAGAGTGCCGTGAGGGCCAGGGTGCCGATTGTTCCGGTGGCGCTGATTGACTCCTATAAGGTGTTTGAGGAGTGGACGCTGAGAAAGGTGGAGACGCAGGTCCACTTTCTGAAGGCAATCCCCTACGAGGAGTATAAGGGAATGACCACGACGGAGATTGCCGAGATGGTGAGAGACAGGATTGTGAACCAGATCAGGGAAGTGCTGAGTCCTGCGTGAGACAGCACTATATTTTTATAATCACTTTTTTGTATTCGTTAATCTCCGGCGAGGGATCACCGCCGGGGAATTTACTGCGGACAACACTCTGATAGATATGGCTTGCATAGACGTTCTTTTCCAGCATGGAAAGACCTGTCGGTGCAAGCTGTTTTTCTGCGTCCGCAAGTTTTGACAGAAGTGGTACGGAAGCGTTTTTCTTGATGGCGGTAAGGAGCGGGGACGCGCTTTCGCGAAAGCCCAGCATGCGGGCATAAAAAATCAGCCCTTCCTGTATGTAGCGGGAAAATGTTTCGCCGCGGATATCCAGCAAAATATGAAAGAGACTGCGGGATATTCGGACATAGGTCCGGTTTTTGGATTTCAACAGGTCGCAGAAGGAACGAAGATCATGATATCTTGGTAAAAACCTGAGGATCCTGTCTGACAGTTCCTTGTCGATATCGGGATAGTCCGTAAAGCCGGACCCCGCCCTGCTCAGTAGAGTATACTGTAACAGCAGCGAAAAATCGTCCTCATAGATCGGATAGGTTTTCAGATAGTCACCCGCTGTCAGATCCCGGACGTGGGGAGGAATCTGCTTTGCGATAATATCCGAAACTTCCGGATGTCTCAGAGAATCACGAATTGCCCGGGCAGAGCAGAAACTTGTCCTCAGACTGTTATCATGGTAGGAAGCGCCGGTCCGTTTTACGGTGCAGGGCACAATGCTGCTGTTGCGGGAAAGCAGCGCTTTACAGTATTCGATGGCAAGAATGTTGTTGGGGCTGGTCAGTATGGTGGTAAAAGCCGTCAGGTAGGGCGCGGAGGCTTCCAGAGCAACGTTTCTTGCCAGAGGATAGGTGTGTCCGGCACGAAGCTCTCTTGCAAGAGTTTCCTTGAAGACGGGAGTCTCGTTGCGAAGCTCTTTCGCAAAGTTCATGAGCAAGTCAATATCGCCGCATTCGCTGCCAAAACACAGGGCGTCAACGACACCCAGATTATCGAGAAGCGTTACCGCACCGCGGGCAAAGTATTCGGCGCTGCTCAGAGAATAACAGACGGGCAGTTCAATCACCAGATCGGCGCCGCCTGCCAGAGCGGAGGCAGTCCGCAGATGCTTGTCCATCATGGCCGGAGCGCCGCGCTGCACAAAATCGCCGCTCATGACTACAATACAGTAATCTGCGCCCGTAAGTTCCTTTGCTTTCTGGATATGATAGGCATGACCGTTATGAAATGGATTGTATTCCGCAATAATACCGACCGTTTTCATAGCTGATTCCTCTCCCCTTGAGATGATACTGATTTTACTGTAATCAGTTTAACACAAGGAGATGAATTTGTATTGTTTTTTCTGAGAAACAGATGAGAAAATCCCTTGTATAACAAAAAGGAATTAGGTATGATTATCTATATTATACGTATTTGGGAGAAGGAGGGTATAGCTATGTCTTATATTGATCTTATGAAAGAGAAGGCCAGAAGCGATAAGAAGACGATTGTTCTGCCGGAGACCAATGATAAGAGAACGCTGATTGCGGCGGCCAGTATTATAAAAGAGGGAATCGCCAATATCATCATGGTGGGGAACGAGGAGAAGATCATGGACGGTGCCGGCTGGCTTGAAGTTGAGTTAGACGGGGTACAGATCATCGATCCCGAAACGACGGAGAAACTGGACGGGTATGTGGAGCTTCTTTATGAGATCAGAAAGAATAAGGGGATGACGCCGGAGAAGGCAAGGGAGATCCTGCTATCCGATTACCTCACCTTCGGGGTGGTGATGGTAAAGGCAAATGACGCCGACGGTATGGTGGCGGGGGCCTGTCACGCGACGGCGGACACACTTCGCCCGGCACTGCAGATTTTAAAGACGGCTCCCGGCGTGAAGCTGGTGTCCGGATTTTTCATTTTGGACGTGCCGGACTGTGAGTACGGGGAAAACGGTACTTTCATTTTTGCAGACTGCGGTTTAAATCAGGATCCTACGGCGGAGGAGCTGGCGGCCATCGCGGATACGTCCGCCAAGAGCTTTAAGAGTCTGGTGGGTGCGAAGCCGATTATTGCCATGCTGTCCCACTCTACCAAGGGAAGCGCCAAACACCCGCTGGTGGACAAGATGGTGGAGGCGACGCGGATCGCCCACGAACAGTATCCCGGACTGTGCATTGACGGAGAATTGCAGTCTGATGCGGCTCTGGTGCCCCAGGTTGCCAAGTCCAAGGCGCCCGGCAGTGAGGTGGCGGGCAAGGCCAACGTGCTGATTTTCCCCAATCTGGACTGTGGAAATATCGGCTATAAGCTGGTGCAGAGACTGGGCAAGGCGGAGGCTTACGGGCCCATGCTGCAGGGCATCGCAAAACCCGTAAATGACCTTTCACGCGGCTGCTCCTGGCAGGATATCGTGGGTGTGGTGGCATTGACTGCGGTACAGGCGCAACTTGCGTGATAAGCATTGAGCAGTGCACAGACAGAGGAATAAACGCGTGGGGAGCTTGCTCACCGAAGCGTTTATTCGGATGGATGTATAGGGCGAAAGCCCGCGAGCGAGAGAAACCGAAGGTTTTCGAGCGGGGCACTGCGGGT
>CAMQTN010000018.1 GCA_947037115.1 uncultured Lachnospiraceae bacterium | reverse complement strand
TGCTTGTTCCTATACTCCAATTTCCTGAGACATTGTCACCATGTATCACATAATGATAAAAAATATTATTTAAAAGAACGGTTTTTCTAATAAATGCAATATAATCACACCAAAACACAGCATCTTCACATTCATACAAATCTTCATCAAACAAAACTCTATTTTCTATTTGAACATCTCTTTTTCCCATTTTATTGCCTGGAATAAGTGAAATGCTTGTTGCCGTAGATGGTTTTATCAATAATTTTAATGTATGAACCGCATCCAAACATGTACCAATATGCTCATGGCTAAGTTTCTCAACTCTTCCTGACTCTTTTTCAAATTCCTTACTAATTCCACAACAAACCATATCCGCATCATGGTCCTCCATCGCGGCAATCATTTTTTCATACATTTCAGGTTCAATATAATCATCCGAATCCACAAACGCAAAATATTTTCCTCGTGCCTTTTCCAATCCTCTATTTCTAGCAGCACTGACACCAGCATTTTGCTGATGGATTACAATAATTCTTTCATCTTCTTCCGCCAACTCATCACACAATGCACCGGAGTGATCCACAGATCCATCATCAATCAATATAATCTCTATATTCTGTAGGCTACTTCCCGCTACTGATTTAACACATCGCTCCAAAAATTTTTCTCTGTTGTAAACAGGAATAATGACGCTTAAAACGGGCTCCAATTATATCGTCTCCTCATTGTCTTTCTTATACTTTAGTTTCTTCCGCTGCTCTATTTCTATTGGGAGAATTTCTTCCGACTTATATTTTAACGCCTCATAAACCACCTTCAAATTTCTGACTAATTTGCGAACACCATCTGGCTCTAATGACGCCGCATGATCTGTTCCTTTCCATGTGCGATCCAACGTATAATGTCTCTCGATCACAGTTGCACCCAATGTATAAGCGGCAACATCCACTGCAATTCCCAAATGATGCCCCGAAAACCCAATCGCTTTAACCCTGTCTTTATATTTCTCCTGCATATGCCTGATTTCCAAAAGACACACATCCGTAAAAGGAACCGGATATCCTGAGACACAATTAAACAGAACCAAATCCTTTGCCCTGTCATATCTCTCAAATAATTGAACCATTTCTTCTTCCTCAGTATGCGTTGTCATTCCAAAGGATACTTGCATCTCCCCTTCATAGTTCTCACACAGCCACCGCAACATCTCATAATGGTTATTACATGCCGAGGGTATCTTGATAAAATCAGGTTTTAAAGATGCAATTTCTTTTGCTGAAGTCATATCCCAAACAGATGACGCATATGTGATACCTGCTTCTTCACACCACTTTTTAAGCTGCGCATGCTCTTCCACCGTAAATTCCAAAAACTCTCTATGCTCTCCATATGTTTTCCCATAAGAGTTATACGGGTTGGGGTGTGGTGCATTATACTGCTCTGATGATAGCAATTCTTTAGGACATCTTTTTTGGAATTTGATTGCATCCGCTTTACAAAATACAGCCGCAGTTGTGATCATTTCATGTGCAATCTCCATTTGCCCCATGTGATTACACCCTGCTTCCGCTATAACATAAGGGGGCTTGTACATAAATTTTCCTCCCTCTCATCATAATTCCCGTAGTTCATATTTCAGCTCGCTTAGAAATTTCTCGTTTAAATTAATTCTCACCTCTGCATTCGCCGTCTCAACAGCACTTGTACACAATCCGACCGCAAATTTACTTTTAATACCTAAAACATTCAATAATTCGCTTGGATAATTCCCTCTTAAAATCATCTCTTTCGGAAAATCATACTGCGTCGTATCCCTCGGATGAACCTTTACGAATACTTTTCCATATTTTGAATAATACTCTACAAGCTCCTTATAAATCTTGATCTTAATTTCCTCTTTTACGTAACCATCTTCTGAAATCGGCTGTGTATAGAGAATCCCATCCACTCCTTTACCAAGCCTCTCTATTTCTATTCTGTCCTGACTATTCACAAACAACTCCATCAATTCTTGTTTTTCTGCTTCACTAAAATCTACGTTTAATGCAAACTGTTTCAATTCTGGTATCGGATAGTCCGAAAACAGTTCTTTATTTTGGACATAAATTCCTTTCAATCTACTGTCTTTCCAAAACTCTTTTTTGTTTCCATAAAGACGTTTTAGTAATAATACAAATGGCTTTTCATCCGGTAACGCCTTTTGCGCACATCCCTCCTCAATAAAAACACTCTCTTTACAATAGCGAAACCACAAAGATGCCGGATAAGAAACTAAGGCTTTATTCCACATATAGTTCACTAAAAAAAATTCTTTCTTCTGCGCATGAAGTTCCTTTAGCACGCACTCCATTATGCCATAATTTTCTCTATCACACAATCCTACTATACGGCGAATCATACTTTTTTTAATCACTTTACACACAATTCCCCGTTGTTCCATTTTCAAAGCTATTTCCTTAAAATAATCTATATTTTTTTGAGAATATGCTGGCAATATCAAGCTACATTTTTCATAAAGATCAGCCTTCATAATCAATGAAGCTGTAATCAATATATGATATGGCGAACCGCATACAAAAATAATTTTATCTGATGTCTTCCTCAATATTTCAGCGATCTTCATCATAGAGCATTACATCCTTACTCCCGGTTTATGTTAAGAGCTTACTCCTAAATCACAACTATTATATTGGTACTCTCATTAATTTAATGGAATCCTTCGACTTTTTAATCCCAGTATTCTCATAAGAAAGTCAAATCTTCTATCAAATTCATTTTTTCTATCTAATAATGCTACATTACATTCCACATACTTATGTCCGTTTTTCTCAATCCAAATATCTAACATATGTTCGGCAATATATCCTATAATTCTTTTCCTATCATCACCTATAATTTTTTCCAACGCATTTAATATTGAAAATTCCCATTCACAAAAATCGTCTAAAAGATTTTTTTTCATAATAAACATATTGCACATATGACCAGATTTACGTGACATAACTATATCTACTGCCTTATCATATTCAGGAGAAATTGAATGAATTATTTTTCGTAAATTATCCAAATCAGAAACTATAGAAAAATCATATCCATTAAAATGTTCCTCTAGTGTCATAATTCTGTAATTTCTTTTTTGGGGTAATATAATATCTGCTTTATCAAGTAATTGTGTTACTTCATCTTCAGACAGTATACTCTCAAAAATTCCTTTTTTCTTCTTAAACATAAAATGCCTGCGATACTGCACTAGCCCCAAATAATCACAATCCAAGTTTTTCCATCCCCAGTATAATCCCGTGAGCTCGCTCCATGAGTTATTCTTTGCTGAGATATTATCTCCGGTATTATCTCCAATAAATCCTAAATCAGTTTTTCCCTCTTTTCCCACATGAAGCGGAAGATACATATCGTCTTTAGGCATTTGAAATGCTTTATGTGTTGCTACTAAAATCTTTATTTTCTTATTTTCCATAATTGCTAACCATCACCAAAATTTTATAAGTAAAAAACCCCCGACATAAGCCTCTTACATACCTTACATCGGGAGTTTGCATTCCGTATAATTCAATTATAATTCTATCTAATACTAATCTTCCTGTTTCCAGTATTTCTCCATTTTCTCCTCTGCTTCCGCTTCGTTCAGAGAAAAAATATCCTGTATGCTCTCTTTCACTTCCTGATGAGTCTGACCTGAAGAGCAGCCTTTTTCAATAAACTTTCTGATCGCATTCATATGTTTTTCAGTAATAATTTCTATTTTCTCTGTAATAGTCTCTATTTTTTCACTCTGTAGCATAACAATAGGTCTCATAATCCCACGCACTTCCTTCTTTAAATCCGGCTCATTTTTCAGAAGATAACCACAGGTCATATCCAGCAATTCGACGATGTCTTTCCCCGCCGTGTCTGTCAATGTTCCGTTTTCTTTTTCACGGTCTATTATCATGATACATTCCCGTATAAGTTCTGTCAAATCTTTTCTTACAGCTTCTGTTACCGATCTCCTTACGCCATTCCTTTTGCTGTTAAGATACTTCCGAAATCGAATCGGAAGAAATGGAATCAGCATATTCAGATGTTTTTTCTCAATCATTTCCGTTGTATAGCTTTGCACATTCATTACAGGGATTCGATACTCATGAGTTGTCCCATCTGCAAATCTGATTAGGCCGGTTTCTTCTACTGGCATGTAATTTGTATCATTCAAGTACAAAATAACACTTCGTGGCATATTCAGTTCGTGCCTCATGTCTGTAGACATTTTCTTCCCATAATCACTGGCCCCATATACCATTCCGATATGAATATCATACTCCAGCATACGTAACACCATGCCTCTATCCTTATTCATCTGGCATTCCATGTGATAAATATCTCTATCTCCTATTTGAACTGCTATATCAGCAAAGACTGAGCTCAACGTGCTGCCGCTTCCTTTATGTATACGCCTCACTACATATTCTGTTGCAATTAATCTTATCGTAGCATTTTCAGGATATACTTTATGAAATACCTCCTGAACCAAAGGCAGTATCAACCATGGATACCTCTCAACTTCCTTTTTAGCCACTTCATCCCATAAATAATACTGTTCAATAATTTCCGGTGTCATTTCCTCAATTATTTGGTCAGGAATAGCGCCATAGTATCTGATATCCTCTACTGTCTCATTACGTCTTTTCTTATCATTGCTCTCTTTTTCTGCCAAATTTTCCATCGACATTTTTCTCCTTTCATGCCCTCAGCCATGAAAGAAGTATAAAAGAACAACTACAGATACGCTTTCATCACTTAGGCTTCGTTAAAATAAATAATTGAAATTCTTTGGCGATAAGCCTGAAACTTTATCACATTCCCTACGAAGGGAAACATAGAAATGTGTTATCAGAAATAAGAAGTTTTATAACACATCTGTAAGTATATTTATCTTAACAAAACTTTCCAATATATGCAAGCGATTTTCAGCACACATTCATTCCGTTATAAGGTATATAATTTTCAAGGTTCTCTTTTAGTCCCTAATACGCTCCCTCCCTGTCAAACACCGCAGGGATCGTCTTCACAATAATCTTAATATCTGTCCACAGACTCATATTCTCTATGTAATCCAGATCCAGCTCAACCCAGTCTTCCCACTTGATATTGGCCCTGCCGCCAATCTGCCAGTAACAGGTCAGCCCCGGCTGCACCACAAGCCGCTGCCGCTCATAATGATTGCACTCTTCCATCTGAAAAGTCAAAATCGGCCTTGGGCCGACGATGCTCATATCTCCCTTGATAATGTTGATCAGCTGAGGCAGTTCATCGATAGAAAACCTCCTGATAACCTTACCCACTTTCGTAATCCGGGGATCATCCTTGATCTTGAAAGCATGGCCCGTCTGCTCGTTATCTTTCAACATCTCCGACAGTTTTTCATCCGCATCAGTACGCATACTCCGGAATTTATAGATCCTGAAAGGCTTCATGTCCTTTCCGGCCCTCGGTTGAGAGAAAAACACAGGCCCCTTATCCTCAATCTTAATCGCGGCCGCGGTCGCCAAAAAGACCGGTGAGAGGCAGACTAATGCCGTTGCTGACAGCAGGACATCCATCCCCCTTTTAATTCTCAGGTAAACAGGATTTTTTCTCCGATACACTTCCCGCATGTGATATCTGTCAGCATTCAGTTTTCCAATCCGCGGCATTGGTTTTTCAGTGGTATTGATATTCAGCATAATATTTTCGCCCATTTTCACTCCAAACCCGTTTACCAAAACGCACTGCCGCATAAAGCGGCAGTACGATCATCATTTCTCAGATACTTAAACTGCAGGCACCTCGATGAATGCCAGCGTTCCAAGGGATGTCATATCAACCACAATGTGATCATCTCTGATCTCTGTGACAGTAAGCTCCACCCACTGCCCGTTCACCAGCTGATAAACCTTGATATTCTGTCCTGTCCTGATGCCCTGCAGATAGAAGTTTACCGTCGCCGTATTGAAGCCGGTAACAGACGCGCTGATCTGTGCCACATTCAGGACAGTTCCGCCCAAAGCCGCCGCCTGCGCTTTCGCCAGATTTACATTTTCAGCGATGGGTTTCAGGACTGAGAATGTCTGGTTGCTGGGTACGCCGTTGATGATGACATGGCCGCCCTGTCCAAGAGGTACGACCGAACTAAGTCCCGGGACTTCTGTCACGGCATTATTCATGTATTCTCCTACCGTTTTATTCTCCGCTGCCGCCGCTTTTGCCACACTGTGCGAAACGCCGGATGCTGTAACAGCAGATACTGTTGTTGCGGACGAAGGCGACGCCGTGCTGTAAGAATCCGCCGTCGGGCTTGTTGCCGCCATAACAGGCATGGATACTGCCATCACCCCTGCAAGTGTCAATGCTAACATTTTTTTCATTATAAATTCCTCCTTTTTCCCGTTGTCCGGGTATCCTTAAATAGAATCTTCTATTCAGCAACGATTCGGTCAATGGTTCCCGCTGCATCCTGTGTCAGGATTGCAAGAACTACAAACTGTCTGTCAGCGTCATCCTCCCGCTGTGTGGTCAGCGTGATCAGGAAGTGGTAAGGGGTAATGCCTTCCCAGCCCTCCCGCAGATTCATGGTCATATCTCTGATGCTGTACAAATCATTCAAAAACTGCTGGCAGCCTTCCATATAGGTAAAATCATAACTGCGAAGCAGGCTTGTATTCTCTCTTTCATAGGCGGCAAATATTTCATAGGTCAGGACATTGCCGTCCAGATACAGGTATAAACGCTCATGTTCATCAAAAAAGCCGGGATCAGCAAAACGGTATAATCCTGCAAACGGCCCGTTTTCGTCATCCCCTGTCTTGCCATGCAGCACCGTATTGAAATCACACATGCTGGTCAGGTTGGCAAGCTCGATATAGACAGCCCCGTGTTCGTCCTCCTGTCCGTAAGCATTATGGCTCTCATAAAAATCATCTCCCTGCGTACTCTGCAGCACCGGGCAGTCTATGTCCGTTTCCGGGATGGAAATCCACGCGAAAATGTCCGGGTTTTCTTCCCGCAGTGCGGCAAAATCTATCTGTACATCCGCAGCGCTCTCACCGGGGATTTCCTCTTCCTGTACCGGCCCGCCGGCACTCTCGTCAGAGATTTCCGCCGTCTGCCGGCCGTCGTCTGCCTCTTCCTGTACCGCCGCATTGTCATTCCTGCCGCACCCTGCAAGAAGACACACTGTAATCAGGAAGGGCACGCCATTCCATATGCACTTTCTTCCCCATCTATTGCACTTTTTCATAAAATACATCCAATATCATCTCAAACACAGCGTCTTCATCCGGATAAAATTCTTCGTACTGTTCTCCCATCACGGTCTCTCCCTGCAAAGTATAGAAGTCTTCCTCATCGTATGCGTAGTCTGACAGGATCGGTGCAAGATAGGCCGCTTCATCCAGAGAAATGTCAGTCACCATCTGCGGTTTTACAGCCTGATACAAATCTATGACAACAGACCTGTTCTCATGTACCGCCTGTTTTGCCACATTGATAAAGCCGTTCAAATACTGCTTCTGCCTGTCCAGCCTCATATCTGCGGAACCGAATGTATCGGTGTCCCTGTACTTCACATACCAGAATGCATTCTCACCCATCAGATGCAGGGTACGTCCTTCTACAAAATCCTCATTGAATCCGGCCAGATCTCCGGGAACGGTCACATCGACGCCTCCCACCGCGTCATTGATCATGGAGACGGCGCTCATATTGACTGCCACATATCCATGTATGGGTAACTGATAGAAAAGGTTCTCCACCGCCTTTTTCTGGTATTCACAACTCTCCTCCATACCGTTGCCAAAACCATGCTGTATGGCAAGCTGTGCCTTTACTGTGGAGATATATTCTCCGCTGTCATCATATATGTCAACATCCGTCATGGTGTTTCTGTTGATGCCCACCACTTTGATGCTCTCGTCTTTCGGATTCAGAACCACTAAAAACAGGGCGTCAGCCTGTCCACCGTCGGTTCCTTCCTCCACCTCCTCCACCTCATCCTGCTTGTCAATACCCATAACCAGAAATGTCAGGAGTTCCTTATTATATTCGTAGACAGTATCCTGGTATTTCACCCAGCCTTCCTGCCATCTGTCATTTTCTTCTTCCGTCAGGGCCCCTTCTGCCACAGTGGACTGTAATGTCGGCTGTGCGGTGACAGGTTTATTGTATAACCGGCGTTTTCCGATTGCCCTGACAGCCACGGAACCGCCAAACAGCAGCCCAAGGGTCACAAGAACGGCTGCTGCTGCCACTACAAGGCGTTTCTGTTTACCGTTTTTTTTTCCGTTTCTGTTCGCCGGTATGCCCGTTCCGGCCGTTCAAACTGGTCTGTTCTCTCCAGACGTTCCAGCCGCTCGAGCCTGTCTGGCTCTGCCGCCCTCTTCGAATCTATCGGTTTCTCACGTTTTTGCTTAGGCGCCGGGGTTTCATCGAGATCATAGCCGTACTTGCCGTAATATTTGCCATAATACTTACCATAATATCTGCCGTAATACCCGTAACTGTTCTTGCCGCTGAAATCTACCTTATTTAAGACAACTCCCAGAATGCGGCTTCCGGATTTATCCAGCTGTTCTTTTACTCTCTGGACAAAGCGGTAACTGATCGCGTTATTCTCCACCACCAGCACCGTGCCGTCACAGTGCTTCGCCACCACGGCGGCGTCAATCACACTGCCAAGCGGGGGCGTATCCACAATGACATAATCAAAGGCCGTCCGCATCACGTTCAGCATATCAGCGAACCTCTCGCTTCCGAGAAGTTCACTCGGATTCGGAGACACCGGCCCTGAGAAAATCATATAAAGACGCGGGATGCTCGTCTGGCACATGGCGTCCGTATATTTGTATTTTCCGATCAGGCAGTGGCTTAACCCATACTTGACCGCACCGGTCTTGTATCTGCTCACCAGCACGGATTTTCTCATATCCGCATCAATCAGCAGTGCCCTGTTGCCCGCCTCCGCAAAGGATCTTGCCAGTTCCATGGCAACGCTTGTCTTGCCCTCATGGGGCGTACAGCTCGTCACCGCGATAATTTTTACATCGCCGCCACAAAATTCAACGTTGCTGCGCAGTGTCTTATAAGCTTCTTTTGTATGAAAATCTGCACGTTGGTCCAAGTGCAATTTGACTTCCTGCATATTTACTTCCTCTTATTCCTCTGTTTATCATCGTTTACACTCTGTGTAATCGGTATCAGGGCAAGCGTGCTCAACCCCAGGTATTTCTCAACATCCTCTGAAGATTTGATCGAATCGTCCAGCAGATAATGTATCAGAATGACCGCACAGACCAGAAATACACCCAGAATGCCGCCGACCGCCGTCCATTTTATCACGCTTGGCCCTGCTTTGACCGTGGGCAGGTTCGCTTCTTCCACCACATTGACCGCCTCAATATCCATTACATTCTGGATATGTTCCCCGGCCACTTCCCTAATACAGTTGGCAATGTCCTGTGCCTGCTGCGGATCATAGTCTGTCACGGTGATAGACACGATTCGCGTATCTGTGGGCGTATGCACGCTGACTTTCTTCAGCAGGTCCTTATATTCCATTTCAGGCAGGGAAAGCTGTCCAATGACTGTCTCTAATACATATCGGCTGTTAATCAGTTCCGCATAATCCTTGGTAAGCTGTGTTCCCATCTGCACGTCGCTGTATGTAACCGTTGTGTTCTCCGACTTATTCAGTATATAGATCTTTGTGGTGGATTCAAAAGTGGGCGTAAGCACAAATTTACTGATCATAAACCCGGCCGCCGCCGCTAACAGTGCCACCCCAAAAATAACCCAAAATCTGTTTAATAAAATGCTGATAATCTCGAGCAGATCTATCTCGACAATATCGTTATCCCTATGATTTTCCATATCAGTCTTCTTCCTGATTCCTTATGTATTCGTCATGCAGCACGCACAGCGGATGGTCATAGAACAGCCGCCTCCTGCTGCTTTCTCCGTATTTTCTGCCGATGTATTGTGCACACCTGGAAAGATGTGGAGGTCTGTGATCCGGGTCATGCGCGTCTGTCGCAACAAAATGGACCAGGTCCTGTTTCAGCATTTTTTTCGTAAGCTGTTTCGCGCCGATCCCATATTGACCCATGATGCTTCCCGCATTCACCTGCATGAGACAGCCCATTTCAATCAGCTCAATGATTCTGCCCATCTTACAGCATACATTCTTATACCGCTCTATATGCGCGGCAATCGGATAATATCCTCCCATGAGAAGCGAATAAATACCGTTTCTTATATAATCATAATCGGCCGAAGGATCAAATTCAACAAGTACATATTGGGAATTGGCAAGAGTTGGTACCATTCCCTGATCAAGCTCTTCCGCCAGGCCGCTGCGGTAATACAGTTCACTGCCCGTATACAATCTTATGCCAAGCCCTTCCTGACGCAACCGCTCCTGTAACTGGCTGACTTTATCATTCATTCTGATATGGCCTTTATTACTGTGCCAAGGCTTATTATGCGGTGTAAGGATGATCTGTGAAATTCCGTCTTCATCCGCCATATGCAGCATTTTCAAGCTTGTCTCCATACTGTCCGAACCGTCGTCTACCCCCGGCAGGATATGGCAGTGAATATCAATATATGTTTCCATTTGCCTCCAATACGGGTTCTGTCAAAACATAACAGCCCTCATGGGTATAATACGAATGACCAATGCCAAAAGTTTCAACAGGACCACAAAAAAATAAAAGCCGGAACAAAAATGCTCGACCTCCCTGTCCTTGACCACCGTTGAAACCCCGAACCATACCCAGCCTTCCATGTCTGAGCTTTCTGCACCAGTTATTTACGAAATTTATGATACCATTCCTGACATGCTTTTGCAAGGAATTTTTCGAACTGGAAAAGCCGCGGGAATCTTCTCGCGGCTTCCGTAAGTATCCTCTTGTGGATCTGTTCCTAAAATTTAAATTTTTTCTTCTTTTTCCCGCTGCCGCCCGTCTGTTCTTCGTGAGTATCCGCGGATATGTTCTTCGCCGCATTCAGCGAATCGCCTGCGTGTTCATCAAACTTCTTCAAAAGATCTTTCGCTTCATGAGAAAGCTTATCCGGCACCTGCACAACCAGCGTCACATAGTGGTCGCCCCGCACATCCTTATTCCGCAGGGAAGGAACGCCTTTACCCTTGAGACGTACCTTTGTGTCAGTCTGTGTACCGGCCTTCACCTCGTAGATCACCCTGCCGTCCACGGTATCAATCACGATCTCACCGCCCAGCGCCGCAACGGCAAAGGACATGGGAACCGTAGAATAAATGTTCTCATCCTGTCTCTGGAAGATCGGGTGTCTGCCGACTACTACCTCCACCAGAAGATCGCCTCTGGGGCCGCCGTTCGTACCCGGTTCACCCTTATCCCGAATGCGGACGCACTGGCCGTTGTCGATACCGGCAGGTATGGAAACCTGTATCTTCTTTTTATTTGCAATATAGCCCGTACCCCGGCAGTCGGGACATTTATCCTTTATCACCTTGCCCGTGCCGTGACAGTCAGGACAGGTCTGTACATTTCGCACCGTACCGAAGAACGACTGCTGGGTGAAAACAACCTGACCTTTACCGCCGCACTTGCCGCACGTCTCAGGACTGGTTCCCGGCTTCGCACCGCTGCCATGGCAGGAGGTACACTCGTCTTTCAGGGTCAGCTCAATCTCCCTGTCCACGCCGAAAACAGCCTCCTCAAAACTGATACGGACACTGGTTCTGATATTCGCGCCTTTCATAGGGCCGTTGCTTCTGCCGCCGCTGCGTCTGCCGCCGCCAAAAAGATCCCCAAATATATCTCCGAATATGTCGCCAAAATCAGCGCTGTTAAAATCAAAGCCGCCAAAGCCGCCTGCGCCGCCCCCACCGCTGAAGGCAGCATGACCATACTGGTCATACTGTCTTCTCTTCTCAGGGTCGCTCAAAACTGCATAGGCTTCCGAGGCTTCTTTAAATTTTTTCTCCGCTTCTGCATCCCCGGGATTCATGTCCGGGTGATATTTTTTAGCCAGAGCTCTATATGCTTTTTTAATGGCGGCGTCATCAGCGCTTTTCTCTACGCCAAGCACTTCATAATAATCTCGTTTCTGTTCTGCCATGACTCAAGCCTTTCCACTCATTGTCTACACTTCCCATACCGAGTTCGCAAAGCGACTCTCGCGATTGAGCGAAGCTCAATCAGTTAAACTTCTCTATAGTCTCCGTCAACCACATCGTCAGCCGCACCGCTGTTCTGTCCCGCGCCTGCGTCCTGCGCGCCGCCCATATTGCTCATATCCGGGCCACCCTGCGCCTGCTGCATGTTTTCGTACATTTTCGTGAACAGAGCCTGTGCGGAATTCGTCAGCTTCTCCTTCGCCGCTTTCAGCTCGTCAAGCTGGCTGTCGGTGAGCTCCTGATCCTTTGTCTTCTCCAGAATATCCTTCACTGCCTGCAGGTCAGCCTCCACGCCTGCTCTCTCAGAGGCGTCGATCTTATCGCCAACTTCATTCAAAGCCTTCTCGGTCTGGAATACGAAGGAATCTGCGTCGTTTCTGGTATCTACCGCCTCTTTGCGCTTCTTATCCTGCGCTTCGTACTCAGCGGCCTCCTTAACTGCCCTGTCGATCTCGTCATCAGACATATTGGAACCGGCTGTGATCGTGATATGCTGCTCCTTGCCTGTGCCAAGATCCTTTGCGGATACATTTACAATGCCGTTGGCGTCGATATCGAAGGTAACCTCGATCTGCGGTACACCGCGCATTGCAGGCGGAATACCATCCAGCCGGAACTGGCCGAGGGATTTGTTATCCTTCGCAAACTGTCTCTCACCCTGTAACACATTGATGTCCACCGCCGTCTGGTTGTCAGAATAAGTAGAGAACACCTGGCTGTGCTTGGTAGGTATGGTTGTATTTCTCTCAATCAGTCTGGTTGCAATACCGCCTGCTGTCTCAATGGAAAGTGACAGGGGCGTCACATCCAGCAGAAGGATCTCGCCTGCACCGGCGTCGCCAGCCAGCTTACCACCCTGAACGGAGGCGCCGAGCGCCACGCACTCATCGGGATTCAGGGACTTGCTGGGCTCCTTACCCGTGATCTGTCTCACCTTCTCCTGCACCGCCAGGACACGGGTGGAACCGCCCACCAGCAGCACCTGGCCGATATCCGCGTTGGTCAGCCCTGCGTCTTTCATTGCGTTCTGCACAGGCACTGCGGTTCTCTCCACCAGATCACTTGTCAGTTCATCAAATTTCGCCCTTGTCAGGTTCATGTCGAAATGTTTGGGGCCTTCCGATGTAGCCGTGATGAAGGGAAGGTTGATATTCGTAGTTGTAGCGGAGGAGAGCTCTTTTTTCGCCTTCTCTGCCGCCTCTTTCAGTCTCTGGAGCGCCATCTTGTCGTTGGACAGATCCACGCCCTCTTTTGCCTTGAACTCGGCCAGCATCCAATCGATGATCTTCTGGTCAAAGTCGTCGCCGCCAAGGTGTGTATCGCCGTTTGTGGCAAGCACTTCGATAACGCCGTCGCCGATCTCGATGATGGACACATCAAAGGTACCGCCGCCCAGATCATAAACCATGATCTTCTGCTCTTTTTCATTGTCAAGGCCGTAAGCCAGCGCCGCCGCCGTGGGCTCGTTGATGATACGCTTTACGTCAAGGCCCGCAATCTTGCCGGCGTCTTTGGTTGCCTGTCTTTGCGCGTCATTGAAGTATGCGGGAACCGTGATAACAGCCTCCGTCACTTTCTCGCCCAGATAATTCTCCGCATCTGATTTCAGTTTCTGCAAAATCATTGCGGAAATCTGCTGTGGTGAATATTTTTTATCCTCGATGGTGCGGCCTCTGTCCGTACCCATGTCTCTCTTGATGGATGCGATCGTGTTCTCCGCGTTGGTAACTGCCTGACGTTTTGCAGGCTCACCTACAAGTCTCTCTCCGTTCTTCGTAAAAGCCACAACGGAAGGTGTGGTTCTTGCGCCCTCTGTATTTGCGATGACAGTGGGCTTACCGCCCTCCATAACTGCCACGCAGCTGTTTGTAGTTCCCAGATCGATACCGATAATTTTACTCATAATTTTCTCCCTCCATATCTATTAGAATCACTCTACTACCGCTACCATACTGTGTCTGACCACACTGTCCCTGTAAGTATATCCCTTCTGAAGTTCCTGGGCGATCACGCCGGACTCAAACTCATCGCTCTGGGTCTGCATCACCGCATTGTGGAACTCGGGGTTAAACTCCTCTCCCACCGCCGGAATCGGCTTTACATCCAGATTTTCCAATTCCGTCATAAGCTGTTTATAGATCATCTGCATGCCCTGTGCAAGGGCGCCGTCCTTCTCCTCCTCGGAGACGCTTGCAAGCCCTCTCTCGAAATTGTCTACCACCGGCAGGATTTTCTCGATTACGCTCTTTGCTCCCGTCTCAAACATCGCTGTCTTTTCCTTCTCGGTCCGCTTGCGGAAATTATCGAACTCAGCCATCTGACGTTTCACCCGGTCTTCCAGTTCCTCGACCTTTTCCTTCATAGCGTCCTGTTTTTTATCTTTTTTCTTCTTTTCCTTCTTATCCGCCCTGACAGGCTCCTCCACGCCGGCTGCCGCCTCCTGCGCTGCCGTTTCCTCTGTCTCCGGCGTCTTCGCTTCTTCCTGTACAGCTTCGCCGTCCATCTTTTCTTTCTTATCCTTTTCTTCCGCCACGATTACCATCCCTTTCCTGTTGCCGCTCCGCCGGCCTCATAAGCCAGTTCTGCGTTCTCCCTATTTCTTATATAAATCATCCAGCTGATGCTTTAACAGCCTGAGATTGCTCACCACTTTTTCATAATCCATTCTTCTCGGGCCGATGATTCCGATCGTGCCTTTCATGCCCTCTTCCAGCTCGTAGGTTGCTGTCACAACGCTGCAGTCCTTCATACCTGCCACCGGCGTCTCACTTCCGATATAAACCTGTATGCCCGTATTATTATCCGCCGACAGATTATCCTGCACCAATTCGCTTAAGAGCTGTTTCTCCTCGAAAGTGGTAATTAACTCGCTGGCCCGTTCGTGATCCGCGAGCTCCGGATATTTGAAGAAGTTCTTGGTGCCGCTGGTGTAGATCTCCAAATCCTCATCCGCCTTTATGGCCTCCGCCACCGCGTCTATGACACTTGCCACGATCTCGCTGTGAATCCCCGCCTGCTGCTTCATGGCGGCGATCATACCCAGATTGATCTCCTCGAGGGACAGCCCGTTCAAATGCGTGTTCAGCAGAATGTTCAGCTTGAGCAGCGTCTCGTCGCTCAACTCCTTGGACACCTCAAGCATGGTGTTTTTAATCACATTTCCTTCCACCACGATGACCGCAAGTATGTGTTCGGCGTCCACCCGGGAAAGCTGGATAAATTTCAGTTTATTGCGGTGGTACTGAGGGGCAGAGATCATCGCCGCATACTCGGTGTTATTTGCGAGTAATTTAGCGGCCTGCTTCAGGAGACGGTCCATCTTATCTTCCTTCTCCAGAAGCGACTCCTTCATCTCCTCCACTTCCCGTTCCTTCTCCTCCATCATTCTGTCCACATAGAGACGATAGCCCTTGTCTGAGGGTATCCTGCCGGCGGAGGTGTGGGGCTGTAAAATATAACCCAGCTCCTCCAGATCCGCCATCTCGTTGCGGATGGTTGCAGAACTCAGGTTCAGATCGGTGTACTTGGAAATCGTGCGGCTGCCTACCGGCTCGCCGGTTTCCAGGTAGTTTCGGATGATGGCTTGCAATATGATATATTTTCTTTCGTCCAGCTGCATTCCATTTCCCTCTTATCGAATTATTAGCACTCAATTCATTAGAGTGCTAACACCTTCTGGTAGTAAGGTATCACTTCTTTTTTCCATTGTCAACATCTGATTGGAAAAAAATTATAAAAAAAGAATGAAAAAAGACAGTCAGTTTATTATTTCCCAAACTGACTGTCCACATTCTTCACTGTGACACCGTTTATTAAATAGAAAAATGTCCTCTCTCTTCGCCGTTGATCACATAATACACAATGCTCTCCTCCGGCTTTACATAAAGCTCAACGTCCTTGAAGTCGCTGACTTTCCGCTTGAGATCATACTTCCATACATCCTTGGCAATCTTAACCAGCTCTTCTGAAGAGTAGGTCTTACCGGCAAACTGTACATGTATCGTCTCCTTAACGGCCGCCTTTCTGGACGTGGTGGTCGCAGCTGCCTCCTTCTTTGCCGCAGCGGGCTTCCTGCCGGGCTTCTTTGCGCCGGGCTTTCTGCCGGGTTTCTTTGCTGCAGTCTCCTTTACTTCCGCCTTAGCTTTCTCTGCTTTTGCCGCAGGTGCTTCCACTGATGTCGTCTCTGTCGCTGTCTTTGTATCTGCCGCTTTGGTAGCTTCCGATTTTACAACCGGTTTCTTTGTCTCTGCCATAAGTGATCTCCTTCCCCGTTCTCACTAATAATTCAACTTTTTCATATGTGTATATTATCCTAATTATGCAATACTGTCAACTGACAATCCGTAAGAAATAGTTAATTTTTATACCAAAATCCTATACGAATTGACAGGAAAACCTTGCAAAAAAGCACAGTATTACGGATTTAAGACAATGCAAAGTATAAAAGTACCACTGCACCCAGCACAATACGATACCATCCGAAAACTTTAAAATCATGTTTTTTAATATATCCCATCAGGAAACGGATCACTGCCACGGACACGACAAATGCCACTGCCATTCCCACCGCCAGAATGATCATCTCATCTCCCGTGAACGCAAAGCCAAATTTGACAAGTTTCAAAAGGCTCGCACCCAGCATGACCGGGATCGCCAGAAAGAAGGTGAACTCTGCCGCCACCGTTCTCGATACACCGATCATAAGGGCACCCAGAATGGTCGCTCCCGAGCGGGAGGTGCCCGGAAAAACTGCCGCAATCAGCTGAAAAATACCGATCATCAGCGCAGTCCGATAGGTAATGTCACGCAGTTCCGTAATCTTCGGCTTCATGGTTTTATTGCGGTTCTCAATCACAATGAAGGCAACGCCAAACACGATCAGGGCGATAGCCACACACCATGGATTATAAAAGAGCGCATCCAGCACATCATCAAAGGCAAGCCCCACAACCGCCGCAGGAATACAGGATACAAGAATCTTAAACCACAGCACGAAAATGTCCTTCTGCACCACCTGCTTCTCCCGAAAGCGGAAGGGAAATATTTTATTCCAGAAAAGAAGCACCACCGCCAGAATGGCCCCCAGCTGGATCACCACGAGAAACATCTCCCAGAAATCCTCGCTCACATTCAGGGTCACAAACTCATTCAACAGAATCATGTGTCCGGTGCTGCTGATGGGAAGCCATTCTGTAATGCCCTCCACAATGCCGAAGAGCACGGCTTTCAATATTTCTATCATATCCATGTTTTGTCCTTTCTTTTACTTCATACTATTCTATGTGCAGTGCGGGCCGAAAATCCTTCGGATCCCACTACCCGCGCAAATATTCCATCAGTTTTTCGTAACACTCCTGCGCATCCCGATAGCCCTCCTCATAGAGCGCCGTCATCTTTTCTTTGTCCTTCTCTATTCTGCCGACTTCGCTTTTCTGTTTCGGGCGGATCACAAACAGCTTCCCTTCCCTCTGTTTCTCCTCGATATACCGCACTGTAGTATTATAAGACAAGTGTCTTTCCCGCATCAGTTCGTAAACCTTCGGATAACGCAGATAGCGCGCCCTGACCAAAGCGAGTTCTGCGCCGGCAGGCTCTCTGACAAAGCCGACCTCCTTGGTCATGACGACCACATTTTTCCGGTTCCCGTCCCGCATGGACTGCCTGACCGGAATGGGATCACTGATACCGCCGTCCAGATAGGGTTTCCCGTCTATCTCCACATTCCGGGACACCAGAGGAAGAGAGCTGGAGGCCCTCACTGCCATAATATCTTTCCGCAGATCCTTCATCGGCAGATAAGCCGGTTTTCCCATCCTGATATCCGTCGCTACCGCAAAGGCCCGGCCCGCATATTCTGCCGCGGCGTCATAGTCATAAGGATCCAGATAATCGGGAATCAGGCTGTAATTCATATCCACGCCAAATAAGTCTCCCGTCCGCAGCAGGCTCCATCCCCCGCAATACTGCTTCATATCCAGATAGTTGACGCTGATGCGGTACGACCGTCCTCTTTGTCCAGACATATAGCTGCACAGATGGCACGCACCCGCCGATACACCGTAACAGTCAGAAAACAGAATCTCCTGATCCATAAAAAAATCCAGGACGCCCGCGGTATAAATCCCCTTCATCCCGCCGCCTTCCAAAATCAGTCCCGCCTGATACATCATAACAAAACGTCCTTTCTTTTTAATACTCCGCCTTCATAAATTTCCGAAACGCCTCAAGGGAACGCTCCACCTTCTCCGTGTCAATACAGTAGGCAAGCCTGAAATATCCCTCCACGCCAAAGCTGTCACTGGGCACCACAACAAGATCATATTTCTTTGCTTTTTCGGAAAAAGCTACCGCATCCGCCTCCGGCGCCTTCGGGAATATGTAGAAAGTTCCCCCCGGGCGCACACACTCAAAGCCGAGACCTGTAAGCTCCTTATATAAGATGTTCATATTCTTCTCATAGACCGAAAGATCCGCTGTCAGGTCAAGTACCTCCGCCACCGCAAGCTGAATGATGGACGGCGGGCAGTTATGTCCCGTTCCTCTGGAGATCTGACTGCACATCACACTGATGATATCCGCATCCGTGCATCCCGGGTTCACTGCCACATAGCCAATCCGCTCTCCCGGAAGGGAAAGAGACTTGGAAAAAGAATAGCAGGAAAGCGAGTTGCTGTAGAACGCCGAAGGGTAAGGGGCGTCCACGCCCTCAAACACAATTTCCCTGTAAGGCTCGTCCGAGATCAGGAAAATGTCATGTCCATATTTTTTCTGCTTCTCCTCCATAACTGCAGCAAGTTTTTGAATGGTCTCCCTGGAGTAAACCATGCCCGACGGATTATTCGGCGTGTTGATCAGTACCGCCGCCACCTGATCCGTAAGCATCTCCTCAAAGGCCTCAAAATTGATCTGAAAGCTCTCTGTGTCAGCGGGCACCACCTTGAGCTTTGCCCCGGTCAGGTTCACATAGGGCGCATATTCCGGAAAATAGGGCGCAAAGGTAAGGATTTCATCCCCCGGCTCCGACACGCACCGCAGGGCGTGGGCAATGGCTCCCGCCGCGCCTGTGGTCATAAAAATATGATTTCCCGTGTAATTCATCCCGAATCTTCTGTTGAGAGAATCCGCCACCTTATCCCTGACGGAGGGAATGCCCAGGCTCTGGCTGTAGCCGTGCAGTTCCATAGGATTCTTTTCCTGCAGCATTTTTATCATGGTATCCGTAAATTCCTGCGGCACCGGCACAGACGGATTTCCGAGACTGTAGTCGAACACGTTCTCGTAACCGATCTCTTTGCCCCTCGCCGCGGCAAACTCGGAGAGCTGACGGATCACCGATTTTCCCTGTAACATGTCTTTGTACTTCTGCACTATCATTTCTTTTACCTTCTTTCTTTTCCTCTTGCCTGCCGCCCGGCACTACCGCGCCTTCAGATGAATGAGCTTCCCAAGGAAGTCCCCCTTAAGCGGCGGTATATTGATACCCGCATAGTGCAGGGTGTCGCCCCTGTACTCAGCCTGCCCGATCTCCGGCCAGTCCGCTGCGTTTTCTATCACATAGGTCCTGTCCGGATCAAGTCCCGGGATGCATATCCTCCTGCTGTGGACATTCGGCCTGTTCAGCACCTGAATGTAAGTGATAAGCGCCTCGCTCTTATCCTTCGCCACCACCTCGTAGCAGTCGTAAAAATGATTCTCCGCATAGTGGGCAATGCGGTAGTAATCTCCCTGCCGCACAAGATCATTGTATTTATGATACATGGCCACTTGTCCGGGAATCATCTCCCGGTCCTTTTCCGGAATCTTTGTTACATCCAGCTCATAGCCGAAGGTGCCCGCCAGAGCCACATAACCTCTGGTCTCAAAGGGAGTCGTCCTGCCCACAGTGTGATTCGGACAGTCAGCCACATGCGCGCCCATGGTGGACAACGGATAAATCATCGCCGTACCCGCCTGAATCGACAGCCTTTCCACCGCATCCGCGTCGTCGGAGCACCAGATCTGCGGGCTGTAATAAAGCATACCCGGATCAAACCTTGCACCGCCTCCGGAGCAGTTCTCCAAAAGAAGATCCGGGAAGTCTGTCGTCAATCTATCCTGCATTTCATAGAGAGCCAGCACCTGCCTGTGTATCAGTTCTCCCTGCCTGTCCGCCGGAAGGCCATAACTGCCGAAATCGGAAAGCTGTCTGTTCATATCCCATTTGACATACTCAATGTTGGCGCTTCGCAGCACAGCAGCTATCCTGTCATAAATACAGTCCCGCACCTCCCTGCGGGTCAAATCCAGCACATACTGGTTCCTGCCAAGGCTTCCCACCCTGCCGGGGATCTGGATCGCCCAGTCGGGGTGCTCTCTGTATAAGTCAGAGTCCGGGGAGATCATCTCCGGCTCTACCCAGATGCCGAATTTCATCCCCAGCTTATTGACTTCATCCACCAGATATTTCAAACCGCCGCCGATTTTCGACTCATTCACAAACCAGTCGCCCAGACTTGTATTATCATCGTTTCTGCAGCCGAACCACCCGTCGTCCATCACCAGCATCTCAATACCCAGTTCGGAAGCCTGTCTGGCGATCGCCAAAAGTTTGTTCGTGTCAAAATCGAAGTAGGTGGCCTCCCAGTTGTTGATGAGTACAGGCCGTTTTTTATCCCTGTAAACGCCCCTGATCAGGTGTTTGCGGTAGAGATCATGGAAATTCCTTGTCATACCGCCGAGTCCGTCTGCCGAATACATGCAGATAACCTCCGGCGCCTGAAAGCTGTCCCCCGCCTCCAGTTTCCAGCAAAAATCCTCCGGATGAATCCCCATCATGGCACGGATACTGCCAAACTGGCTCTCCTCGATCTGGGCAAGAAAATTTCCGGAATAGACAAAGTTCATGGCATAGACGTCGCCGCTCTCCTGCGTAGTGTTCGGACTCTTCCACGCCATAAAAGGATGCTCCTGATGACTCGATTCACCGCGCACCGAACTTACGCTCTGCTTACCCTTCCTGATCGGGTAAGTGGAAATCGCACGCTCCCTCGCCCAGGAACCGTGCAGGGTAATCATTTCATAACCATTGTTATCCATATCAATGCAGGCGGACAGGACTTTTGTGAGATAAACCGCCTCGCCGCCCTTATTTATAACGCGCACACTCCTTGCAACCGCGTCCGTATCCGTAAAGATGCTGTAAGATAAAACCACCTGTAATTTTAGCACGGCATCTTCGCAGACAATCTCCAGCGTTTTACATTCGTCCTTCCCGCCAAAGGTCGCAGGCAGTCCTGCCAGCGGTTCCTTCCCGTCGTAAATGCGGTGCGATACATAGGAGAGAGACACGCCCGTGTGGCCTGACAGCGTACGTATGGAAAGCGTCCCTTCCCTGTAGTCGCCCAGATTGTGTCCCGTGTACTCCATGGGAAACGTATCCAGAAAGGAAATCCTTTCCCTGTTGTTTTCCGACGGCACATAGGGCGGCTCCCCGATCCGCATCAGGTAAACCA
Organism: uncultured Lachnospiraceae bacterium; assembly: GCA_947037115.1. Classification (GTDB taxonomy): domain Bacteria; phylum Bacillota; class Clostridia; order Lachnospirales; family Lachnospiraceae; genus UBA3282. The sequence continues at coordinate 20,597 of CAMQTN010000018.1, read as the reverse complement.
GATCATCATCTCTGAGTTTCCTGCCGTAATATACATGCCCCAGAAAATTCTCCACATCCACAACGCCGATACAATAGCTTGTATGGGGCGTATCCAGCTTGAAAATCCGGTTTTTTTCGTTGTAAGTAATATTCATATTTTTCATTTCCTTTCTATCTGTTTCCATCCCGTTTTTAACCTGTAGTGAAACTAGAAGACCTCGTTTGCTATTCTTCGTCATCCGCCCAGGCAAGCGCACATCTGACAGCGCGCTTCCAGCCCCTGACAAGCCGTTTCCTGACCTCTTCCTCCATAGTTACATCAAAGCGCCGCCCAAGCTGCCAGTTTTTACGGATTTCCTCCTTATCCTTCCAGTAACCCACCGAAAGTCCCGCCAGATAAGCCGCTCCCAGAGCCGTTGTCTCAATGCAGTCCGGCCGGTGCACAGCCTGCCCCGTGATATCCGCCTGAAACTGCATCAGGAAATCATTGGCGCTGGCGCCGCCGTCCACCTTCAGCTCACCCAGAGAAATGCCGGCATCTTCCTCCATCGCCTTCAGCACGTCCATAGACTGATAGGCGATGGACTCCAACACTGCCCTCACAAAATGTTCCTTCTGACAGCCTCTCGTAATACCCACCACCGTACCTCTGGCATAAGGGTTCCAATAAGGCGTCCCCATTCCCACGAATGCAGGCACCACATAAACGCCGTTTGTGTCCTCCACGCGCATGGCATACTTTTCGGAGTGCCGGGAAATCTTCATCATCCGCATCTCATCCCGCATCCACTGTACCGCTGCTCCCGCCACAAACACACTGCCCTCCAGCGCATATTCCGGCTTGTCGGAATCTCCCGCCGCAATCGTGGTGAGAAGCCCGTTTCCGGAGGCAATCGCATCCCTGCCCGTATTCATCAACAGAAAACAGCCTGTCCCGTAAGTGTTCTTCACCTGTCCCGGCTCAAAACAGCACTGTCCGAAAAGCGCCGCCTGCTGGTCGCCCGCCGCACTAGCGATCGGAACCGCCGCGCCAAAAATGCTCTTGTCACTCATACCGAACACCGTGCCCGAGGGTTTTACCTCCGGCAGCATCTGCCTCGGGATCCGCAGCATGGCGAGAAGTTCCTCATCCCACTCCAAAGTATGGATATTATAAAGCATAGTCCGGGAGGCATTGGTGTAATCGGTCGCATGAACCGTCCCCTTCGTCAGATTCCAGATCAGCCAGCTATCCACCGTACCGAACAATAATTCTCCGCGCTCCGCTCTCTCCCGCGCGCCCTCCACATGATCTAAGATCCAGACAATCTTGCTCCCCGAAAAATAGGCGTCCGGCACAAGCCCTGTTTTTGCCCGTATTATTTCCGCATGGCCCCGGGCTTTGAGTCCGTCGATATATTCCGCCGTTCTCCGGCACTGCCACACGACCGCATGATAAACCGGCTCACCGGTTTCCCTGTCCCACACAATCGTCGTCTCCCGCTGATTCGTGATACCGATACCCGCAAGCTGAGACGCCTCCGCGCCGATATTAGCCATCGCCTCAATTGCCACCGCAAGCTGGGACGCCCATATCTCGCGGGGGTTGTGCTCCACCCAGCCGGCCTGCGGATAAATCTGTGTAAACTCCTTCTGGGCCATACTGCATATACTGCCATTTTTATCAAACAGAATACAGCGGGAGCTGGTCGTCCCCTGATCCAGTGCCATGATATAACTTTGCATAATTCTCTCCCTGTAAATGAACTCTAATAAATAAGTATATAACGAGTGCAAAAGAAAAACAAGCGACTGCGAAGCAGGCATTTGTTTTTCTCGTGAATCAGACTCTTCCATATTTTTCAAAACGTGTTACAATCATAAAGATAATTCTTGCAAAATTCACAGATGCAAACCTGAAAAGAGGTAATGATATGAGTATCACGGTTGTACTACAGCAAATGGTCATCATCTTCATCCTGATCGGTATCGGCATAATTCTCTTCCGGCGCGGACTGTTGTCGGAAGAAGGCTCCAAGCAGATTTCCAGCCTGATCATCAATGTCACCAATCCGGCTCTTTTAATCTGCTCCGCCCTGGACGATGGGCCGAAAGTTTCCCTGCGCGAACTTGGCATCGCCCTGGCCGCCTATGCGGCTGTCTTTGCACTCCTGATCGCCGTGGGCTTTCTGCTTCCCATTCTTCTTCGCGTGCCGAAAAATCTTCACTATGCCTATCAGATGCTTACCGTTTTTGGCAATGTAGGGTTCATCGGTATCCCGCTGGCTTCCGCGGTGCTGGGCAGCGAATCCCTGATTTTTGTGTCCATCTTTAACCTGCTTTTCAACCTCCTGGTCTATACGCTGGGCATTTCCCTGCTGCAAAGGGCCGCAGGCCGGCAGACCGGGGACGACAATACGATTCCCCAAACCAACCATACCTTTGGCCGCCTGCAAAAGCTGGTCAACGCCGGTACCATCTCCGCCGCAGTTACGATTATTTTTTATCTGGGCAATTTCCGTGTACCCGTCATTATATCCTCCGCCCTCTCCTACACCGGACGCGCTACCACGCTTTTATCCATGCTGGTGCTGGGCGTTTCCGTGGCGCAGATAGCCCCGAAGGAGATTTTCTCCCATCCGAAGCTCTATCTCTTCACCCTGCTTCGCCAAATTCTCGTGCCCATCGGCTGTATCCTTCTGATGCGCAGGCTGGTTGACAGCAGGCTGATCCTGAACACCATGCTCCTGATGGTTGCCGTGCCCGCCGCCAACATGCCCCTCATGCTCGCAAAACAGATGGATATGGAAACCGAATCCATCTCACAGGGCATTATCCTGACCACCGTCTTAAGTCTTGTGACGGTTCCTGCGGCGTGTCTCTTCCTGGTTCCATAGAGTCTGCCCATGCAGACATCCAAAAAGACATTGCGGCAAAACAGCCTGTCCCCGCCGAACAATTTTTCTTCCGCTGACATAAAGTAGAGTAAAAACACATAGGATATTAAGTTATGTATTATTTATTCTTTGTTCTTCTTCTCATTGCTCTTCTCGGCTGTATCCTTTTTCACTGCCGGCGGAAAAAAATCATCTGTAAAGTATGTGGCATGGACTGTTGTACCAAATGCACTCTTTTAGACGAGCTGGTATACCCTTTCGGTTACCGTTTCCACTGTGACTGCGGCTTCTTTTCCTCCACAGTGGACGCACCTCAGAAACAGGCCGGATACACCTGGCTCTACGACTATATGGCGCCCCGTTTTCAAATGGTCTTTGACGCCCTCCCGGTCTATTTTGATTACCGGGGAAGAACCTGGCTGATTGAGTTCTGGAAGGGCCAGTATGGCATCAATACCGGGGCGGAAATCGGTGTCTATCATGCAGATACCATTATCCCGGAAGAGGATTACAAAAAAACACTGTTCTCCTGTGCAGAGAAAGAAGAGATGCTTGACTGCTCCTTCCAGCTTTGCAATCCCGACTGCGAATGTATCCGCAATGCCGAACGTCACTGGTGGCTTACCGCCTTTCTGGTGGGATGTTTTTCTAAACCCTCCGATCTGTCCATGGAATGCTGTATCAGGTTCCCAAACCGTGAAATGCTCTCTGCCTTCGTGGCGGGACTGGAACAGGCCGGCTGTCAGGAACATTCGATTTCAGTAAACGGTCTCAGTGTCTGCTTCGTTTTCTGTGAGAACGCCGCAGAGAAATTCAATCTGATCACACGCTTCTGGCGCCGCTTCTCCCAGTGGAAAAACAAACTGTTCTGCAAACTGTATCTGTGGGTTACCAGACCCTTTACCTGCCCAGAAGACAGGATTCTGTATCTGTATTTTTATCTTCCGGCTGCCTTCCGACGGCTTCTCAGATTGCGCCGCTTCCACAGGCGCTGCCACAGGAAGCACTATAAGGGGCGCTGAATATGGGTGCCCATGCGCGTCTCAACCGCGCCTTTCTGAACGCGCCGATGCTGCCTCTTTCAAACCGCTCCCGCTACGTCCTCATGAGCGACTGTCACAGAGGCATCGGCAATTCCTCCGATAACTTTCTGAAAAACCAGCATTTGTATTTTGCCGCCCTGGAACATTATTACCGACAGGGATTTACCTATATTGAGCTGGGTGACGGGGATGAACTCTGGGAAAACAGAAGTATGAAAAATATCATGGACATTCACAGTGACGTTTTCCAGTTTTTTAATCAATTCTACATGGAAAATCGTCTGTATCTGCTCTACGGTAACCATGACATTGTCAAAAGAAAGAAGAGGCTGCAGCCTCTTCTTTCTCCCCTCTGCTTCCATGAGGGAATCATCCTGACCACCGGAACACCGCCGGACGGCATGCCGCGTATTTCCCTTTATCTGACCCACGGGCATCAGGCCAGTCTGCTCAATTCCACGCTCTGGCCCCTCTCCCGCTTTCTGGTTCGTTACGTCTGGAACCCGCTGGAAAATCTGGGCGTGCTGGATCCCACCAGCGCCGCAAAAAACTACCATGTTAAAAATCAGTGCGAGCTGCGTCTGAACCGGTGGGCCGAAGAAAACCGGCGCATCCTGATTACCGGGCACACACACCGTCCCATCCTTCCCGCCGAGCCGGCCAGCTACTATAATACGGGAAGCTGTGTCCATCCCCGCTGTATCACATGCATCGAAATTGAGCGTCTTTCCATGACCCTGGTCAAATGGTGCATGAACGCCAGAGCCGACAGCACGCTCTATGTGGCCAGAGAAATCATTTCCGGCCCTGTTCCTCTGCAATCTGTACCTTAATCATGTTCGTTGTGCCGGATATGCCGATCGGTATTCCTGAAGTGATAACCGACAGATCTCCCTCCTTCAACAGTCCCTTTTTCTGCGCCGCTGCAATGGCCTTGTCAAACAGCACATAGGCGTCTTTCTCCTCCTTGATCAGAAGCGGCGTCACACCCCAGCACAGGGCAAGCTGGCGGCACACCTTCTCGGTTGTGGCACAGCTTATGATGTCGCTCATGGGGCGGTAGCGGGATATCATCCTCGCTGATCTGCCGGACTTAGTGACCGTCACAATGGCCTTCGCGTTTAAATCAAGAGCTGTCGTACAGGTTGCATGACAAATCGCATCCGTGATGTCCGGATTGGCTTCTCTTTCCAGGAGGAAAAACCGTTTGCGGTAATCCACATCCTGTTCGGTACGTTTCGCAATTCTTACCATGGTTTTTACCGCCTCCACAGGATACGAGCCCGCCGCCGTCTCCCCCGAAAGCATAATCGCGCTGGTGCCGTCATAGACCGCGTTGGCGACGTCGGTGGTCTCCGCTCTGGTAGGCCTTGGATTTTTTATCATGGATTCCAGCATCTGCGTTGCCGTGATAACCTGTTTGCCCGCCCGGTACACTTTCTTGATGATCTCCTTCTGTATCACAGGTACGTCCTCGTAGGGAATCTCCACGCCCATGTCCCCTCTGGCCACCATAACGCCGTCGGATACCTCCACGATATCGTCGATATTCGCCACCCCCTGCGCGTTCTCAATCTTTGCAATAATCTTGATGTCCTCGCCGCCGTTTTTCTCCAGCAGTTTTTTCAACTGTAAAATATCCTCTTTCTTCTGCACAAAAGAGGCCGCGATAAAATCTACGTCCTGCGCAATGCCAAAGAGAATGTCTTCCCTGTCCTTCTCGCTGATATAGGGCATGGAAAGATCCACATCAGGCACGTTGACGCCTTTATGGTTGGAAACGGCGCCGCCGTTTACGACGCGGCATACAATGTTCGTCTTATCAACCTTCTCAACCTTCATCTCAATCAGTCCGTCGTCGATCAGAACCCGCATACCTTCCTCCAGATCCTCATAGAGTCTGTTGTAGGTCACGCTCACAATTTCCTTTGTGCCCTCCACCTCATCGGCTGTCAGTGTAAAAAGCTGCCCCTCCTCCAGAGTAACTTTCCCCTCCTTAAAATTCTTCACCCGGACCTCCGGCCCTCTGGTATCCAGCAGAATCGCCACCGGCCTGCCCACTTCCTTTCGGAGCTTCTTCACCGTGTCCATTCTCCTTTTATGATCCTCATAGGTTCCATGGGAAAAATTGCACCGCGCAACATCCATGCCCTCCTCCATCATCTGCCGAAGTACCTCCTCGTTATCCGTGGAAGGCCCCAACGTACAAACTATCTTTGTTTTACGCATCATTACCTCCGTTCCGGGCGCCGGCCCGTATTTTTTATGCCTTTTTATACCTTCTCTTTATACCATATTCTACACAAAATATCACTGCCTCATTCTGTATCACTTTAAAAAGAAAGAGATGCCAGCCCTCCTCTTCCCAGCCGCTTTCAGGCTATATTCCGAATGCATGGGCGCCTCCTTACGAACCTGAGTATTGACTATATCTGCACAGTGATCGTATAATGTTAACGTTATAATAGCTCCTGTTTTCTTAGTTTTAGTACAAAAAATTACAGAAAGGTCATACGACGAATGAAACAACGCATTGCAGACAGAAAGGCTTTATTCTGCGCCATACTCTTTTTAGGATTTGTTTCCTGCATTTATGCACCCTTTGAATTATACGCCCTCAACACACAGGATTTGTGGTTTACCTTAAAAAATTTCTGGTATATTCCTCTCGCCTGCGGCATATTTGCCATGATATCTGCCGCTATACTGGGACTTCTTTTCAAAGGAATCCTCCTGAGAGTATATACCGGAATTATTTTGGGTACTGGAATTTGTATTTATGTACAGGGTAACTTTCTGAATTTAAAACTCGGAGAGATAACCGGCAGCAACATCGACTGGGCTCAATATAAGGGTCGAATGATTCTGAACCTTCTCCTCTGGATCTTTATCATCTGTATCATCACGGCACTATGCATTTGGGGCGGGAAGAAAAAACAGGAAACTGCCTCCAAAATAATATCCGGCGTCTCCCTGTTTATGACTGCCATGCTGCTTGTCACGCTCATTGTCCTTATCGTGCCCTGTCTGCAGGAAAGTGAAAAGCAGCCGGAAGAGGGATATCCGACAAATAAAGATCTGCTGTCCCTGTCTGGCAGCGACAATGTGGTGGTATTCGTTCTGGACACATACGATGTGAATTATTTCAGGCAGGCGTTGGAGGAAGTGCCGGAATTTGAGGAACAGCTGGACGGCTTTATCTGGTTCGATAATTTCACCGGATGTTATCCCCTCACCGCATGGGCAGTTCCCTTCATGCTTTCAGGAAATTATGCACAGCAGGGAAATCCGTACACGCAGGTCGGCATCGACTCCGAAGAAAGGCTCTATCTGGACGAGCTGGCAGAAAGCGGCTACGGGATGAGTTTTTATACCCAGTATAATCTGATTCCGAACAGAGCCAGAAAAAATGCAATAAACTACGTGGATGCAGATTGCGTGATCTCTGATCGCAAAGCCTTTACCGTCTCATTATACCAACTTGTAATGTGCAAGTATTTTCCTGATATTGTGAAGCCCTCCGTCTGGTTGTCTCCTGATGTATTTGAAGCGCGCAGGCATCTGGATTCCGAGCACCAGATATATGCCACAAGTAATCTTATGCTCGTGGACTGCCTGGACCAACAGGAAATGACAGCCAATGCAGACCGCCCACAGTTTAAATTTATTCATATTGATGGCGCGCATCTGCCAAGCAACATTGACGAATGGGGACATCGGACCGAAGACAGCAGCCTGATTGAAGAGATACCCGTCAAAGGTCCCCTGCGGCTCGCGCTTCGGTATATGGACGAAATGAAAGCGCTGAATATTTATGACAATTCTGTCATTATTGTCACGGCTGACCACGGCGTCAATACCTGTGACGGGGACTATTATGAGGCTTTTAACAGTCCTGTCTTTCTGGTAAAACCCCGCAGTGCACGCGGCCCGCTGACGGTGAACCACACGCCTTCCAGTCAGTCCGATCTCGGCGCAACGATTCTGGATCTTGCCGGAATTGATACGGCTCCGGCCTCCTACGGCGTCTCTGTTTTTGATGAGAACGGGGAACGTAAAAAGAAACGTTATTATTATAAAGTAGATCAAGTCGGTTCATCGATTACCGGAGAAGCCATGAACATATTGACCGAATATGAAATCAATCTGGACGGAATTTCTCCGGACAACTTCCATCCGACCGGCGTGAAATATGGCCCTAACGATGAGAAAACCGTCGAATAATGAAGGTGCAGGTTCCGAGAATATCTTAGAACCTGCACCTTTTACATATCACTCTTCTTAAATTCCTCTGAATGTAAAGCTGAAACTCATCTTTCCATCTGCTTTCAAATGATACTCAGGATGCACCGGTGCGCCCCAGCTATCATCACCGCCCACGCCCATCTGTCCGGCAGCCACACGCACCACCGTATAATGTACAGGCGGCAGCTCATAGGCATGTTTCGCATTCTCGACCTCATGAGGGGTATAGGGCAGCGCCGAGAAATTCAGTTCGTCCCCCGTAAAGAGCATACCCCGCCCCTGTCTGTCCGTCACTTTCGCGAAACGAACCTTTGTCTTATTGCCGCACTCCTGAGGCACAATATAGGCTGCCATATTATCCGCAACCTTATTGCGGTAAACACCCAGCTTCGCCCCCTGATCTCTGTCCGCGTAGGTCTCCTCGGGGCCGTTGCCATACCACTCCAACTGGTCATAATCTGCGTTTAATTTAAACAACACACCAAACTCCGGCATATCCGGCAATCCTTCCACTCCATCACAGGTAAGTGTCGTCTGTATATTTCCGTCTCCATACACCTTATAATTGAGTTGACAGGACGCCGACGGCGTGGTCTGCAGATCGTAGAGGTAAGTCACGCTGACGTAATCCTTCTCCTCCGTGACAACCGGATTCTCGTACGCCTCTCCCGGCGCGTCCAGCTTCCGCCCTATCTTCCTGCAGGTCGCATAAAGACTCGCCAGCTTCCACTGTCCCTGCCTTCCCATCATGTTGTTTCCTTCGTCATTGTCTGTGGGCGCACGCCAGAAATTTGGTCTCGGAGTCGTCTCCAGCAATTCCTTCCCGGCATAGCGGTAGGATACAAGCCCGCCCATGGGCACGGAGAACAGCGCGTCAAACTCTTCTCCCCGAACGCCTATATTGTCGATTCCGTGTATCACAACAAACGGCTTTCTGCTCTCTTCAGGCGCGTCCACTTTACCGATCACGGCCTGTCCGAAAGCCACCTCATGACCTGCCTCGGCCCACAGTTCATCCTCCTTTAAGAGGAAGGAAACTGTCACCGCATACTCTCCGGAAACCTTCGGAAGCGCAAAGGGAGCTGGGTAGGTTTCTCTGCATCCGGGCGCTGTTGAAATTCCCGAAAGCTCCTTTTGTTCTATTCTGACGCCATCCCGCAAAAGTTCCGCCTTACATCTGTATTTATCTGTGGAAACAAAAAGGTTTTTATTCCACACCTCAAACTGATCCTTCGTAACCGTCACCGCAATATTCTGGTAATTGTACTTCACGGCCTGCATCTTGGGAGACGCTCCCCGCTCACCGCCGTAAGCAATGCCGTTTCCGCTGAAATTATAGTCGGTGGGACGCTCTCCGAAATCACCGCCGTAAGCCTGAAACCACTCTCCGAAGCGATCTTTCTTATAGATGGTCTGATCAATGTAATCCCAGATAAAACCACCCTGATAACCGGAATTTTCCCGATCTGCCAGCTCTGTATACTTATGCATCGCGCCGCAGGAATTACCCATAGCGTGCGTATACTCACAGCAGATAAAGGGCTTTTTACCATCCTTTTCCAGATATTCCTCTATATCCGCCACCTTCGCATACATACGGCTTTCCATATCAGAGGAATCATTATAACGTCTGTCGTTGAACACACCTTCATAGTGCACCAGCCGCGTATGATCCAGTTTGCGGAAAAGTTCAGACATCTCAAATATCGTTTCTCCCCCGAAGGACTCGTTGCCCACAGACCAGATCAGCACTGCCGGATGATTTTTGTCTCTCTGATAACAGGAATTAATGCGGTCAAACATCATATCCTTCCACTCTGCCTTATCGTCCGGCACAACAAAGGACATATCCTTTTTACCCTTCAGGTAAGCATCCCAGGTTCCGTGGGATTCCAGATTACTCTCTGCAATCAGGTAAAGTCCATAAAGGTCGCAAAGATCATAAAGCCGCTCATCGTCAGGATAATGGCTGGTGCGGATCGCGTTGATGTTGTTCCGCTTCATGGTCACGATATCCCTGACAAGCTCCTCATAGGAAATATGTCTTCCCGCCACAGAACTGAAATCATGACGGTTCGTCCCCTTGAATACAATGCGCTTCCCATTCAGAAGCATTCTGTTATTTTTCATCTCAAATTTACGGAACCCTACCGCCTGAGTGGCATACTCTACCGTCTCCTGCCCGTCTGCACATTCAATCTCCAGCCGATATAAATAAGGTTCCTCCGCACTCCAAAGTTTGGGCGCCTCAACCGTTTCCTCAAACGAAATCTCCGGCTCCGCTTTCTGCTCTTTCTCAAAAAGAACCGTCTCCCCATCCCTGAGGCGGAATGTACAAACGCCTTCGCCTTTCGTCTTACAGCGCACGGTCAGCTTCGCCTGTTCAAAACCGCCGTCCGCAAAAAGCGTTCCGATTTCCAGATCCTCCACATGTACAGCCGGAACAGCATACAGATACACGCTTCTGTAAATTCCGGAAAAACGGAAGAAGTCCTGATCCTCGCACCAGCTTGAGGAAGTCCACTTAAAAACCTGAACCGCCAGCTTGTTTTCCCCGTCATGAAGATAAGGCGTAAGATCAAACTCGGAAGGTGTAAAGCTGTCCTCGCTGTATCCCACATAGACGCCGTTCAGCCAGAGCGCCATGCCGCTCTCCACTCCCTCAAATACAATTCGGATATCCTGACCCCGCATCTGCTCCGGCACCTCAAAATATTTCACATAGCTCGCCACCGGATTGAAACGCTCGGGAATTTCCCCCGGAAGTATCTCCTCCCTGCCATCCCAGGGATACTGCGTGTTAACATACTGAGGAATGTCATACCCTTCCAACTGGATATGGGCCGGTACGCGGATATCCGCCCATGGTTTACAGTTATAGTCCTCTTTTTCAAATCCCTTAATGGCAGAGTCCATATTCACAGCATAGGAAAACTTCCAGATACCATCCAAAGATTTTGTCAGGCTGCTCTTCCCATGCGCCCCCTCATCCGCGTTCGCAAAAAGCGACAGGGCAGCACGTGCGGGAAGCACATTTTCCTTAAAAAACCGAGGATTCTTCACGTTACTGTAATCAAACTGTGTCATATTATAACAGCGCTCCTTTCCTTCTTTATTTATCCGATACTGCGCAGTGGATCTCGCAATCAAGCGCAGCTTGATCTGTTATAACAAAGGTGTCAAAAGCACCCCAAATCTCCAGATGTTTTTGACACCTTATTTTTACTCATATACGGGCTTTCGTCCGTCTGTCTCACCGTAAATCTGCACGGCTCAATGCCTGGCTCGCATTACTTGACTGCTCCCGTGATACCTTCAGCGAACGCATTCTGTAAGCAGAAGAATACAATCGCAGTAGGCAGGGTACAGATCAGGACGGCCAGCATCAGCATACCATAATCTGTCACATAGCCCTGGGTCAGGTTTGCCACCACCATGGGCATCGTCTGACTGTCTGCGTCCGTCATGATTACCTTCGGCCACAGATAGTTGTTCCATGCATTCATGAAGGTAATGGTCATAGCCGCCGCGTAAGTGGAACGCATGGTCGGTATGAACATCTGGAAGAAAATACGGATCTCGGACAGGCCGTCAATTCTGGCCGCCTCCATGATATCGTGAGGGAAAGATCTCGCACTCTGCCTGAACATCATGATCAAAAACGGCGTGGATATTGACGGGAGGATAAATCCAATCGTCGTGTTAAGCCAGCCGGCTGAGGAAAACATGCGGAACAACGGGATCATTGTAGCAACAAAAGGCACCATCATGGCTAAAAGGATAATGCTCATAACCGTATCCTTTGCCTTATCATGGTAAATTTCAAAACCATAACCCGCCAGAGAGCTTACCACAAGGGATATAATGGTCAGAATCGCCGCATATTTGAAGGAGTTAACAAATGCTCCCCCTACGTTCTGATTCGCCATCAGGTTTCTCCAGTTCTCCAGGAAATTGGTTCCCGGAACCAGCCGTCCACTCACGACATCGGCACTTTTATTCGTCGCCGCACTTACCATCCAGTAAAGCGGGAACACCGAGATAAAGGAAACGATACATAAAAACAGATACATCAAAAATCTTTTGGCCTTAATCACGCTTATCACCTACTTTCATCTGCAGGAATGCCAGAACGGCAACCAGAATCAAAATTAAGAAGGACATCGCCGCCGCATAACCGAAGTTCGGTACGTATTTAAACGACATATTATATATGTAATGCGACATGGTAATGGATGCGTTGGCAGGGCCTCCGTCCGTCAGGTTTACAGACTCATCAAAGAGCTGCAGCGTACCGTTCGTGGACATGATCGCCGTCAACAGAATTGTGGGCTTTAAGAGCGGCACCGTGATCTTAAAGAAAGTCTGTGCTGCCGAAGCGCCGTCAATTTTTGCCGCTTCATACACAGAATACTCAATGTTCTGCAACCCGGAAAGATAAAACACCATGTTATATCCCGTCCACCGCCACAGCAATGCGATGATAATGACGATTCTTGCGCTCCACATATGGGTCAGGAACGAATAGGGCTGATCCAGAATGCCAAGGTTTACCAGCACCAGATTGATCAGGCCATTGTTGGCAAACAGGGAACGGAAGATAACCGCGTATGCCACCAGCGAAGTCGCACAGGGCAAAAAGATCATCGTCCGGAAAAGACCCTTGAATCTTAAATTTTTGTTATTCAGAATAGAAGCCAGAATCAGCGCAAAGATCAGCATAATCGGCACCTGAATAATCAGATAGAAAAATGTATTTTTAATGGATTGGACAAATACCGCATCCTGAAACATTCGAACATAGTTTGTGACGCCGCAGGACTTCATCGCTGCGCCGACACCGGTTTTAAATGATAGCAGAAGCGCCTGTATCATCGGCACGAAACTCATCATAAAAATCAGAAATGCGCCGGGAAAAAGGAATACCCACCCTGTTAAATTATGCTTTTTGCTAAGCGTCATCTTTTTTTTGCTGTTCAAGAAACTCCCTCCTTCTCTATCGCTTGATACTTGGAGAAAAAAAGGGGAACAGCCGTTTAAAACTATTCCCCTGAATTTGTTACTCTACGCCATGCCCTCCGGCCTGGTTGTCTTCAATCGAACTATGCCCGATCAGTTACTGACCCATGAGGAAGTTCACGGTATCAGCTGCGGTCTGCATCTCTGCATCGATATCAGAACCGTTGATGTAGTTCGTGATAGCGGTTGCTACAGCATCACGTCCCTCGTAGTAGTATACGCCCGTGATGTTGGAAGGAACCTTGGTGGAGAAATCAACGATCTTTGCGGATACTGCGTCGCCGCCGAAGAAATCGTTGGGTGTTGCGTATGCATTGGAATCACCTGCAGGTGCCCATGTTGCAAGAGCGCCGCTGGAAAGGATATTGTCATACAGCTCTGTGCTTCCTGCGAAAGTGCTTGCCAGGAAATCGCATGCCAGATCAGGATTTGCACACTTTGTCGTTACCGCCCAGGAAGAACCACCGTTGTTGGAGTAGTTGGTTGCGCTGCTTACGCCTACCAGACTGGGCATATTGGTCAGAGCCCAATTGCCTGACTGATCCTCTGCTGTCTGAATGGAAGCCATGATCCAGCATCCGTTGATGGTGCCTGCCACGTCGCCGCTTACCATGGAACCTACATACTCATCCCAGCTGTTAACCTCAACCAGCACACCGCTGTCCTTCAGGGCCTTGTAAGTTTCCATTACAGCCTTTAAGGTGTCGTTGCCAACGATATTAGCTGTACCATCCTCATTGAAGAGGGAAGAACCTGCGGACTGCATCATCATCATGATCAGGTCACACTCACCAGCCTGCATGGAGATGAGGGGCTTGCCTGTCGCTTCCAGAACCTTCTTGCCATTCTCCATATACTGATCAAAGGTAATATCTGTGAAATCATCAATGGTCAGCCCTGCCTGCTCCAGATAGTCTGTACGGTAGCATGCAACCACTGCACCGTTATCAAAAGGTACGCCGTAGTTCTTGCCATCGATTACAGAGTATGCTGTCTTACCTGCTGCAAACTGGGAAAAATCAACACCACTGTTTGTCAGATCCATACACACATCCGGGAAGCTGATTACGTTTTTCTGGAATGCATTATCCTGCATCAGGAAGATATCAGGCAATGTGCTCAGATCTCCGGAAGTAGCCGCTGTGGTAATCTTGGTCTGAACATCCTCCCAAGGAGTCTCAACCACATTCAGTTTGAAATTCGGGTGATCCTTCTGGTAAACCTTCTCCGCCTCATACATAGCGTTCATGTTAAACGCGGGATCCCAGCACCATACGGTAAGGGTCTCGTCGCCGCCTGCTGCCGCATCTGCTGCGGGAGCCGCCTCGTCTGCCGCCGGAGCCTCCGCTGCCGGAGCTTCCTCTGTCGCTGCTGCGCCGCCATCTGCTGCCGGAGCGTCAGAACCGCCACCGCAGGCCGTCAAAGAAAGTACCATTGTGGACGCCAATAAAGCTGCCAAAATCTTTCTTTTCATTTTTACTTCCTCCCATTTCTTTTTTTGTGCATTTTGTGCACTGTTCTGTTTCTTTTTTATCGATCAAAAAAAGCCTTTCGTCATTTTGTATAACAATATGGCTTTTTTGATTGATTACATATGCATTATAACTCCATATGCCTTTCATGTGTTGTTATCAATAATCAAAAAAAATGCAAATTCGACCACAAAAATGTATCTTAAACGTTTAAGAAGCCATGAATACAGCGTTTCCGCTCCCTGCTTCATGGTAAAAATCGGCATTAACTACCACCCTTTATAAGCGGAAATATTATAATTGAGCAGTTTTGTCTCGTAATTCTCCGGATGGATCTTCCACTGGTATGGCGTCATTCCCAACACCTTCTTAAAATTCCGGTTAAAGGTGGACACGGACTGAAAGCCACACTTTTCTGCCACCATCTCCATGCTGTCCGTACTCTTTTTCATATATTCACAGGCGCCCTGTACCCGCACCAGATTCAGGTAATCGGAAGGCGTCATATTCATCGTCTTCTGAAAAACACGCCTGAAATTAGTTTCCGACATATGACTGACCGCCGCCAGATCCCCGATCGTCAAATCCTCCGCATAATGCTTACCTATATAATGCAGAGCGACTGTCATGTGGGAAACGCCAACACTCTGTTTCTTCACTTTACCGGAGGGTTTCTGGTTCATCCTCGCAATATTGATCAAAAGTGACAGAAGCATTCCCCGAACGCTCTCTGTGTACAGCTCCTTCTTATAACGCATCTCTTCCATAATATTGCGGATCAGTCTTCCTGCTTCCGGATACCGGGAGATCTCCACTGCCCAGGCCCGATTGTTGATGACTACCGCCAGTTCATCGGCAAACATTTTATTTTCCCGGTAAATTTCCTGAAGAAGTCCCTCCACATCGACGAAAAGATACTCCCATTTGCTGTAGGAAAAATTCTCACTGTCCGTATTGTGCGGGTAGTTCTTTGGAATGATCGTAAACATATCCCCCCGATAGGGTACAGAATCACCGTCCAGTTCTATCGATCCCCTGCCGTCATAACAAAAACCGATCTCCATATAATTATGAAAGTGCAGGCAGTCCACGCCGTCGCCATAGCGGCGCACCCACGCTTCGCCAAGCAGCGCCAGACATGGTTCTCCCTGCGGAATTTCGTAATAGCGGAACTGCATCTGTTTTTTCTTTTTTGTCCCGGCATTCATAGTTACGTCCCGTTTCCTTCCTTCATATAGATTCGAATTTCTCTTTCCTGCACTGTCCGTATTTATTGTACACTAAATTTCGTTATTCCGCAATCCACTTCGGCAGTCAAGGCACTGCGCTCCACCCCACGCGAAAACATGCCTCCTCCACGAACGAATCCCCGGCGGTGGAGCGCCAGGGGACTCGTTCTGATAATATATACAAACTAAGGGATATAGGTGTAGGCTTATTCTACGTCCTGTAGTGCCGCGAAATCCGTCTCTCCTGTGCGGACCTTAACTACTTTATCCACATTGTAGACAAAAATCTTTCCATCTCCGATATGTCCGGTATAGAGTGCCTTTTTGGCAGCCTCCACCACAGTGTCTACAGGGATCCTGCTGACTACCACTTCCACCTTCACCTTCGGCAGAAGGGTTGCGTCCATCTCTACGCCGCGGTATTTTTCGCCAGCACCCTTCTGGACGCCGCATCCCATAACCTGTGTCACCGTCATGCCGGTAACCCCCAAATCATTCATCGCCTTGCGCAGCTTATCGTATCTGGAGAGTTTCGCGATAATTGCCACCTTATACATACCCGTGGCGGATGCCATGGACACCTGCGCCACCTTCACCGCCGCATCTTTCTGTGCCTGAGAAGCGGCGTCATAGTCCTCCATGCCAAGGCTGGTATTCTCATTCACATCCATAACCATTGCGCCCGACACATCCATAATGCTGAAACCTGAGTAAGCGGAAGCCAGACCGTGTTCAGTGGTATCCAGACCTACAATCTCTTCCTCCTGTGATGCTCTCAACCCGATCGTCGCCTTAATCACCAGGAACACAACTGTAATCGTCACAAGTGTCCATACCGCTACGGACGCGAAGCCAACCAGCTGCAAACCTAAGAGTTTAAAACCGCCGCCATAAAGCAGTCCCGTAAGCTCTCTTCCCGAAGCGTCCGCGATCGAATACCCCGGCGCGGTATTTGTCGCAAAAAACCCGACGGAAATCGTTCCCCAGATACCGTTCATCATATGTACCGCCACAGCGCCCACAGGATCGTCGATCCGCAGTTTATAATCCAGAAGCCAGACGCCGAACACCACCAGAAGGCCTGCTACCGCGCCGATCACAATGGCGCCGAAAGCGTCTGTCACATCGCAGGGCGCGGTAATTGCCACAAGCCCTGCCAGAGAAGCATTCAGACACATGGAAACATCGGGCTTTCCATATTTGATCCAGGTAAAAATCATACATACCACAGTCGCCACGGCCGGCGCAATCGTTGTCGTGACAAAGATAGAACCAAGCTGTTCCACACTTACCGCCGCCGCGCCGTTAAATCCATACCAGCCAAGCCAGAGAATAAACACACCCAGCGCGCCAAGCGGAAGGCTGTGTCCCGGGAATGCATTTACCTTCGTTACCTTTCCATCCTTATCCGTATTAAACTTACCGATACGAGGCCCTAAAATCTTCGCGCCCACCAGTGCGGAAATGCCGCCTACCATGTGAATCGCACAGGAACCTGCAAAGTCGTGGAACCCGATCTGTGCCAGCCATCCGCCGCCCCAGATCCAGTGTGCCTCAATCGGATAAATAAGCGCCGATATCACACCCGAGTAAATACAGTAGCTTAAGAATTTCGTCCTCTCAGCCATCGCACCGGAGACGATCGTCGCAGTGGTCGCGCAGAACACCAGATTAAATACAAAGTTAGACCAGTCAAAACTCTCATATGCCGTAAAAATATCAAACCCGGGCCTGCCGATCAGCCCCATGAGGTCTTCTCCCAGTAAAAGCCCAAAACCGATCAGGATAAACATCACTGTGCCGATACAAAAATCCATCAGGTTCTTCATAATGATGTTTCCCGCATTCTTTGCTCTGGTGAAACCTGTCTCCACCATCGCGAAACCTGCCTGCATCCAAAAAACCAATGCCGCACCGATCAGAAACCAGACGCCGAATATCTGGCCGTTAACAACTTCCATCATTTCTTCCATAATTTTTCCTCCTCGCCAAAGCATTTGTCAGTCGTATACGCAGACATGAGAAAAGGCGCCTTGAGTTTCCTCAAAGCGCCTTCGCTCTTACGATTTGCATTGTAACACCGTCGTTTTCCGATGTCAAGCATTTTTTTGCATATTTGTATTATTGTATTTTTGTATACTACTTTGCTCTCAATTTCCCCGCCGCTTTCCGAACTCCATCTGGGCAAAAATAACCGCTGCAAAAACGAGCACACAGCCCACAATTTCCCTGCCGCTCATAGTTTCATGTAAAAGCAGCATCCCTGCCAGCACAGAAAATACCGACTCCAGACTCATCAGCAGCGAAGCTATGGAAGGGTTAATTCCGTTCTGCCCCACAATCTGCAGCGTGTACGCCACGCCGCAGGACATAATGCCCGCATACAAAATCGGAATCCACACATCGACGCTTCCCAGAGACTGCAGCCACGCTGCCGCCCCTGCCTGCCGCATTTCAACGCCGATCATTGGCAAAAGCCCCCATGCCCCGCACACAAAAAACTGGATACATGCCATACGCACCCCGTCCACCAGAGGCGAAAAATGATCTATCACCATGATATGTACCGAAAAACACACTGCACATAACAGTACCAGCCCGTCACTGAGCTGTAAAGAAAGACCGTCCGTCAGACACAAAAAGTAAAGGCCGGCCACCGCCGCCAGAATACTGATCCAGACATTCCACCGGCATTTTCTTCCAAACACAAGACCAAGTACAGGCACTAACAGAATATAGCAGGCAGTCAGAAATCCCGCCTTACCCGCGGTAGTGCCGTAGTACATTCCCAGCTGTTGTAAGGTACTGGCCACAAACAGCACAAACCCGCAAAGGGCTCCGCCCACCGCCAGTCTGCGCCTGTCCTCTGCCGTCGACCGCTTCTTATTTCCCGTGATTTTATCCAGAAACGGAATCACAGGCAGAAGCACCAGACCTCCCAAAAAGGAACGGATGCAGTTAAATGTATAAGGCCCCGCCGACGCGCCGCCCTGTCTCTGTGCCACAAACGCTACACCCCAGATGAGGGCGGTGAGAAGCAAGAGCATGGAATTGCGGGCTTTTAAATTTATTGTTGGTTTTTTCATGGTATTCTCCATCTAAAATATACAAACTAAATACCGGGAGCCAAATGTGCCAGCTCTCCGAACACTCAGAACAGTTTACCCCTTCCCGCAGGCTTTCGTCAATACAGATCATTTAAAAAGACGTTTCCTGTCATAATTTATGAAACACTTTTAATGGCATTTTCTATTGCTTGGCTATATAATAAAAGCTGGAGGTGTTTCTAATGTTCGAAACAATTATTACAAGCGTTACCCAGATCATTACAACTTTAATTACTGTTGGTGTAACCATTCTTGTGGCCTACCGTACATATTGCTCCCAAAGAAATAAAGCCGACCGGGAAACGGAGAGATTACAGTTAATCAACTGCCGCTCTTCATTGGAATTATTCAGCG
Organism: uncultured Lachnospiraceae bacterium; assembly: GCA_947037115.1. Classification (GTDB taxonomy): domain Bacteria; phylum Bacillota; class Clostridia; order Lachnospirales; family Lachnospiraceae; genus UBA3282. The sequence goes on along the minus strand of CAMQTN010000018.1, from coordinate 1,271 downwards.
CATATGTTGCAAACCTGATTTTATTTGCATCTCCTTCAAAAATCCAATTACATACTGAGGACTTACAAATCTGTTTACAAAAAATGAAATTAATTGAGCAGTATCTTTCTGAACTGACAGAAACAGATTTGCCAGATACATTCATTGAAAAGTTCCGATTATATCGATTGAAGCTTTCTTTCCATCGCATTACATTAGAAAACCGCCTGAAAGATGTCTCGGAGACACTTGTTGATTCTTCTATGTTTGAGGATTTGGAAACTTTAGAATTAATAACCTCTGCCAAAAAGTTCATTTCCGAGTATTCTTCAATAAAAGACCCGGAAAAAAATTAGTTTTCCAGGTCTTTTGGCTCTTCTGATTCCTTGATTTCATCCATCTCAATGGTTTCTGTTTCAATCTTTTTCATATCTTCAATTAAATTGATGTCTTCCGCGACAAATCCCATATTATTTAAATACTTCTTTAACTCATTCGAAGACATATATTTTGTAATGTTCGGATCTTTAACAATTACCCGAAGATTTTCAAGCTGTACAGAATACTGTGCTTTACGGTCAGGCGTTCTCAATCTTGTTATGCCCTGAAGTTTTATAATCTCATCAATAATGTTCTTGCCGGCATCCGATTCTTCAAATCCAAGCAGCACATCAACAACCTTATTCGGAACGATCTTTGTTTCCCATAGCCGCAGTACCACCGCCTTGTATGGAACAAAATAGAAATCCATCAGCGAAACAACACTTTCCAATAACTTTTTGATATATACAACATTTCTACCAGCTTGCTTTCCCTGACATGTTTTATAAAGTCTGCTACTCCGTCTCTTAAAATCTCCAGCCGGCATCATTAACTCAGCCGCAAAACGGTTCATTACATCCTCAATCATAGAATTGGTTATAATGTCATCAGGAAAAGCGTCTTTTATCTGTATGTCCAATTTATGACGATGCCCCAACTCATGCGCCGCACAAAAGTTCTGTTTTTCCTTACTTTTTGCTGAATTAATATATACAATCGTTTCCAGCCTGCCACCAATTACTTTCTCTGTACTCAGCCCATCCAAATCCAGCTGCCTGTCTTCTGGCCATTCCAACAAAATACATTCATTCTTCAGAATAACAAATATATAATCACAAATAGGAGCGTTGAGATTCAAATTATATATTTTACGTATTTTCTCAATCTCCTGCATAATGATTGGGATATATTTTTCTTTAAACACTGTCTCTTATACACATCTCCGAGCCCACGAGACTAGCGCTCATCTC
>CAMQTN010000017.1 GCA_947037115.1 uncultured Lachnospiraceae bacterium | reverse complement strand
ACTTCTAGCTTCGTCGGCAGCGTCAGATGTGTATAAGAGACAGGTATAATGTTATACAAAACACGTTCTTTTCCATATCTGTCATATTCTGGATATCCCCTTCAATAAAAATTTTATGGCAGTGGGGACAGTCAGCGCGGCTGTTCCTTACTGCTTTTTTGTATAAAGAGCAGATATTTCCCCAAAATATGTGAAACCAACACTAGCGGTATAAAAATTTTTTCTCTACTCATATCATTAGGGGGTTTGTTTAGATGATAGTTAATGGTAAAATGATGGCGTCAAATCATCAGAAATGGAGGGAAGCAGATATGAAATCAAGGCTTGCCGAAAATATTAAAACGTTCCGAAAGGAACGGAAGATGACGCAAGAGCAACTTGCGGAAGCGATGGGAGTGACAGTTGGAGCTGTTTATAAATGGGAATCTAAACAATCAAATCCAGATTTGAACTTAATTATAGGACTGGCAGATCTGTTTGAAGTATCCACAGATGTTTTACTGGGATATGAGTGGCGCAATGGTAGTATGGGCGCGGCACTTGACAGGATCATTGTTTATCGCCAGAAAGCGCAATATGACGATGGGGTTATTGAATCAGAAAAGGCATTAAAAAAGTATCCAAATTGTTTTGACATCGTGTATCAGAGTGCAGTTATCTACTCTGAAAAAGGCTATGAACAAAAAGACCAAAAAGCTTTTTTCCGTGCACTGGAGCTTTTTGATATGGCTTGCAGCCTGATTGGGCAAAACACGGATCAAAACATTAGTGAGTTGTCGATCCGCCGTCAAATGGCCCGGATCCATTTATCGCTCGGTCACGCGGACACCTGTGTGGATATACTGAAAAAATATAATGTATGCGGGATCAATAACGCGATGATCGGAATGGTCCTGGCGGACTGTCACCACCAGCCAGAGGAAGCTATCGTGTATCTTGGCAAGGCGTTCGCACAGAGTCTGGACGATCTGGATGCGATTATGATGGGCTATGCCAATGTTTTTTTTCAAAAACGTGATTATAAGACCACTGTTGCCTGCATCGAATGGTTACGCAGTATATTACGGCCGGGGTATCCCCCTGAAACTGCTACATGGTTTGACAAATATGATTGTGTTCTTCTTGTACTTTGTGCAGAGGCCTATTGTGCCATGGGAGATCTGGAACTGGTTCGTGACTATCTGACAAAGGCTGCAAAACAAGCTGCCCGGTTTGACAGGGTGGACAGCAGCAAAATCTGTGAATCAAAATTATTTGCAGAAATGGGAATTACGAATCAGCCCCACTATGATAACTTCGGAAGGACTGCTATGGAAGCTGCAGAGCGAAGGGTAATGACTGATGCGGAATTAGTGCCGCAACTCCCCGCTATTTGGGCTGAGATAAGAAAGGGTATCTAATCAGAAAACATTTTAGCTGTTTTTGCAGACAATGTATTGTTGGAAGCTGTTCAGATCAGGGACACAGAAAAAAATTATTTCGGGAATTTGGAATATGAATGCATTTATGGTAAACTTATCATGTGCGGTGAATAAAAGAGAGATACAGCCGTAAGGTAAAGAATGGGGTAAGGTGTATGCGGGAAATGGAATTTAAGATGGAACGTCCCGGCCTTCTCAAGGAGGGGGATCGGATTACGGTGACGGAGGGCGTTCTCCCAAGCAACTATTATTATACGATAGACCCGTCCCTTGCGATGTCGGGTAACTTTCCTTTCCGGGAGAGGATGTTGGAGCGGGAGGGCGTGGTGACCGAAGTGAAGGAGACCGCCAGAGGATATTATGTGGTGGCAAGATTCGGGGCGTAGCGTGCAAAAAAAGGAAAGAGAGGAAAATATTATGTTAACTAAAGTATCAACAGACAAAGCGCCGGCGGCCATTGGGCCATATTCACAGGGAATCATCGCAGGAGATTTCCTGTTTGCATCGGGGCAGATTCCGATTGATCCGGCCACGGGAGAGATTACGGGAAAAGATGTGACAGAGCAGGCGGAGCAGGCCATGAAAAATGTAGGGGCGATTCTCGCGGAGGCGGGGGCGGACTACGATAAGGTGGTAAAAACAACCTGTTTCCTAGCGGATATGGCTGATTTTGCGGCTTTTAATGCGGTGTATGAGAAGTATTTTACACAGAAGCCGGCCAGAAGCTGCGTGGCAGTGAAACAGCTCCCCAAGGAGGTACTGTGCGAGGTGGAGGTTACGGCGTATTTGAAGTAAAGAACAGTTATGTACATTGAGTTTACATAACTACGAAGCAAAGAATACAAGTTTACATAAGTTCAAAAGAAAGGTTTACATAAGTTTTGAGCAGGAATAATATCATATTGATCGGCATGCCCGGCGCGGGAAAGAGTACGGTGGGTGTGGTATTGGCAAAAAAATTGGGTTATGCATTTGTGGATGCTGATCTGCTGATCCAGAGCAGAGAGGGGAAGCTTCTGCATGAAATCATATCCGAACGAGGCGTGGAAGGCTTCTGGGAGGTGGAGGAGTCTGTCGGTGAATCCATCGAGGAGCAGCGGACGGTGATTGCTACCGGAGGAAGCGCCGTCTACGGGTCAAAAGCCATGGCGCATTATAGGCAGATCGGCACGATAATCTATCTCTCGCTCCCGCTTGAGGGAATCAGGGAGCGGCTTGGCGATCTGGATGAGCGGGGCGTGACTTTGCGTGAAGGGCAGGATCTGGCCGGATTATACGAAGAGCGGGTTCCTCTCTATGAGAAGTACGCCGATTACACGGTGGACTGCGAGGGGCTTTCAATCCGTGAGATTGTAGAAAAAATCGCGGAAATTACTGCATAATTTATTTGAATTAGACAGAGAATATCAGGGAGAAGATATTCTCTGTTTCTTTATTCTATAGGAAATTTTGCAGTCTGGAGATGTGGAGGTATTTATAATATGATGGACTATATCAATGCATTCTGGGTGGGCGGCCTGATCTGCGCGCTGGTGCAGATTTTACTGGAAAAGACAAAGCTTTTGCCGGGGCGCGTCATGGTGCTTCTGGTGTGTGTGGGTGCCGTGATCAGCTTCTTCGGTTTATATGAGCCTTTTATGGAGTATGCGGGAGCCGGGGCCAGTGTTCCCCTTCTTGGTTATGGCAATATATTAATGAAAGGCGTGAAGGAGGCTGTGGATCAGAACGGATTTATCGGCCTGTTTCAGGGCGGCTTCAAGACCGGAGCGGTGGGATGTGCTGCGGCTTTGGTATTCGGATATCTGGCGAGCCTGATTTTCCGCCCTAAAATGAAGGGGTAAAAATTTTTTTCGAATGTTGAAGACATTTGATGGGAGGCTTCGTTATAATATACAGATTCGCAGAAAGGGGGCAAAGTATATCAACAGGGAAGAACAATTATCAGCGCTGATTGATTCTTACCAACATCTTGTTTTTTCCATATGTTATAAGATGACATCGGACTATTTTGCCTCCGAAGATCTGGCTCAGGAAACGTTTCTGTCGGCTTACAGGCATCTGGAGGAGTTTGACGGCAGATATGAAAAAGCATGGATTTGCCGGATTGCCACAAACAAATGTCTGGATTACATGCAGAGCGCGGGGAGGCGGAGTATTCCAACGGCGGATCTGGGGCTGGAAGGTGGCAGGCCTCCCGAGCGGGGAGGGACTGCGGATGCCGGATACGGTGAGGGCAGCACAGTGATACAGCAGACGCCGGAAAGCATTTGTCTGGAGAAGGAAGTGCGGGAGACACTGCTTGCCAGATGCCAGTCCTTGAAACCGCCTTACGACGAAATTGCCAGGGCGTACTATTATGACGAGATGAATGCGGGCGAGATCGCAGAGGCAAGAGGTGTAAAGAAAAAAACCATACAGACGCAGATTTATCGGGCAAGGAGTATGCTTCGCAGGATGTATGAAAAGGAGAAAGGCGCATGATACATAATATAACGGAAGAGAGAGAAAAACGGAACAGACGGGAATCCTCGCTCTCCGATTCTTTTACCGACGAGGAGCTTCTGCGGCTGATCGGGCAGGTAGAGGAGCGGTCGCTCATACATGCTCCGGGACATTTGAAAGACAGGGTATTTTTCCAGATCGATGAGGAGAGAAGGAAGAGGAAAAAGAGACAGCTTTTTTCTTACAGGGCTAAAGTCCTGGTAGGAATGGCGGCGGCTCTGGCAGTGCTTTTTCTGGTGCCCGTGGACAAAAAGGGAACGGCGGATGCACCGCATATCGGTATCCTCGACCAGCTGCATGAAGAATCAGGGGAGACGGAAGAGTGGGAGCAGGAGCTTCTTGACAGACAGCGGGATATTGACAGAACCTGGGAACGTTATTGCAGGGGACAGGAGAGAGCCGATGCGAGGAAAAAATATTTTGAGAACATGACAGGTTTATTGACAAATTATGAAAAATGGGAGGATTGATGAGATGAAAAAGAAGAAAAACAGATTTTGGTTGTTTGTGTTTTCCCTCTGTCCGGGAGCAGGCCACATGTACATAGGCTTTATGAGAACGGGATTGAGTTTTATGCTGGGATTTCTGCTGTCGCTGGCAGTAGTGTCAATTACCAATATCGGTGCGCTGGCAGTGATTCCCATAACAGTATATGTGTATGCTTTTTTCCATGCCAACAATATCGGCGGCCTGGATGATGAAGAGTTTGCGGCTATGGAGGATAAATATCTTTTCGGTTTTGCAGATATGGACCAATACCGGCTGAAACTGGACAGGAAGAGCAGAAATATTGCGGCAGCGGTGCTCATCATTCTTGGCATAAGCATGCTGTGGAATGTGGGTTTCGGAATAATCGGAGACTATGTGGGCTGGGATAATCCGGTGATCAGGGTTATTTATTATACCTTGAGGGATGATGTGCCTAGAGTAGTGATTGCGCTTGTGATAATCTGGGTCGGTGTGCGGCTGCTTCGCGGGAAGAAAGAAGAAATTGTGGAAGCGGATGGAAACCGTGCGGCTCAGGTTGTGGCGGAATCTGTGGAAAAGCCGGTAGTAGAGATCGAGCAGAAAGATGATCAGAAGGAGGCGTAAGGCTATGGAGACACAGGAACAAAGGGTTGTGACGACGGGACAGGAGACGGCCGGGACGGTGAAAACCCGCCGTGTGGGCTCCGTGACTTTCGGACTGACGCTAATTGTGTTTGGCGTGTTGTTTCTCGTACATATGGCGGCGCCGTCTTTAAATTATGAAATGATCTTTAACTGCTGGCCGGTGGTTTTTGTCCTGCTGGGCGTCGAGATTCTGGTAGAGAACCGCAGGAGCAACGCGTCGGGATATAAGTTCGTCTATGACTTTCCGGCCATCCTGATGCTGGTTTTGATGCTTTTCTTCGCCATGATGATGGCGGTGGTGGATTATGCGGTACAATATCATAAAATTTGTCTGTAGCACAAAGGGCTAAAGGATTTCGTAGGACAGTTCCTTTTTGTCAAGGAATTGTCTGACCGCTTTATCCCATAAGATGTCGGGTGTTTTATCCATGAGAAACGTGTGAAAGGCGGTGCCGGTCACTAAGGTGAGTTCGGCGCCGTCATATTTTATGTTCAGGACAAACGCCTTTACCTGATCCGGTGTAACGGCGCATTCTTCCTTTTGAAGGACGGCGGCTGTATAGTCGGGGATCAGATGCAGCACAAAGTGGAATGCGGCGGGCGTGTGTTTTCCCTTAATCAGATCAAAGCAGATGGGGCGTATGGTTTTCCACATGGAAAGGTTGTAGGGGCGGATCTCCTGATCCTCCCACTCTTCGGTGCTGTAGAACGCGCGGTTCTGGTGCCCGTCTATGATAAAGGTATTGTAGGTGCTGATGGAGGCTTCCTCCAGCAGGAAGGAATCGAAGTCCCCGCCAGTCAGGAATTTGTTCATAAATTGTTTGATGTTTGTGATTTTTAATGCGATCATGTCATCCCCTCAGAAATTTTTGTACGAAATCATAAGTGAAGTATATCACAGTCAAAAGACAAAGTCTATTCGGTTATGCGGGCGCCTTCCGCAAAATACAGCAAAAATGCAGGAAATCTGAAATATGTTTGCAAAATAGTCTATTTCATGTTATCATAAGTGGTAATGAAAACTATGTGAAATAGTTGCGGAGGCTTTATGAGCTATAAGATTGTGGTGGACAGCTGCTGTGAGCTGCCCGAAAAATATAAGAATGACAGCAGGTTTCAGATCGTCCCTTTGGGTTTGGAAGTGGGCGATTATGTTATTTTGGACGACGCAGGTTTTGATCAGAAGACATTTTTGAAAAAGGTGGCGGATTATCCGCTCTGTCCAAAGTCGTCCTGCCCTTCCCCGGAAAAATTTATGGAGGCTTACCATGACCAGGCAGAGGAGGTTTATGCGGTGACCCTGTCCTCCCATCTGAGCGGCAGCTATAACAGTGCGGAGCTTGCCAAGAGCCTTTATTCGGAAAAATATGGAAAAAAGAGGATCCATGTGATAGATTCGGAGTCGGCAAGCTGCGGGGAGACGCAGCTCGTGGAGGAGATCCTTGCCTGCAAGGAAGCGGGACTTTCCTTTGAGGAGACAGTTAACCGGGTAGAGACTTTTAAGAGAAAGATGCGAACCTACTTTGTGCTGGATAATCTGGAGACGCTTCGCAAGAACGGACGGCTTTCCATGGTGAAGGCGCTGGTGGCTTCCACATTAAATATCAAGCCTGTGATGGTGGGAAATCTGGGTGTGATTGAGCAGAAAGGACAGGCCATCGGCATCAATAAGGCGCTTGCGAAAATGGCGGACTGTATCGTGAATGATGTGGAGAATCCGCAGGAGAGAACGTTGATGATCACCCACTGCAACTGCCCCGAGAGAGCAGAATTTATGCGCAGTCTGATGGAGAAAAGGGCGTCCTACAAAGATGTCCTGATTATGGATACTGCGGGCGTCAGCAGTATGTACGCCAATGACGGCGGTGTGATTGTGACACTATAGTTTTAGATGGGATTGTAGTGGATTGACCCAAAGGGTCAGTCTGCATTTTCTCTCAGGGCTTTTTTGACACGGGCAAGTTCCAACGGCGATACGTTGAAGCTTTGTCCGTCTTTCATTGTGAGTCTGAGAAGGGAGAGTTTTTCCACAAAAGTCACGTTGACAAAACAGTGTTCGGACACGGGCAGAAAATGCGAAAACATGGCAACCTGCGTGTAGAGATTATGTATGGTGCTGAGAACGTCAAGGGCGCGCTCTTCCGTCAGAACCACATGGACATAATTGCCGTCCTTTACAGCATAGAGAATTTCGTCTTCGTAGACGTAGAGGGTGTCTTTTTCGCCGCGAAGCTCTATGGTGGGAATGGTCTCGGATTTCAGGTCGTAGGCCCGGTCCAGCATGGCGTCCAGCTCGGCCACCTTGATCGGTTTATTCAGATACCAGATCTGGGTCTGTAACTGCCTTCGCAGAATGCTGTGGTTCGATGATTCGGAGACGTCTTCCGGCACTTTGGCGATGGCTGCCTCGATGACGGAAGGGTAGTCTATGGCGGAGATACACAGCACGATGGGGGCCGTCACGCCCGCGTCGATCAGCTTTCTTGCAAGCTGGAAGCCGTTGACGGGGCCGTTTGTCATGTCGATAAAAAAGGCGTCGTAGAGCATGGGAGAGCGCATGACCGCTTCCACATTTCCGTAGGAATCAATATAGAGCACCCCTGTGGTACCAAGCCTCCTGTCGGAGGCACGCCCCAAAAGCCGCTCCATCTGTTTCCTGTCCGCAATATTATCGTCACAAACCGCAATGTGCATATAATCCTCCCTTACCAAAAAGCTATAACAGTTCACGGAATCATGTCAAAGCCGCTCCGTATGCAAGCATCCCTGCGTCTTATGACATAATTCCATGGCTGGACTGTTACCAAAAATTCCATTCAATGGGCGAAAACACCAGCGTAAGAATCAGCATGATCTGTAAAGCCAAAATCACCGGCATTCCATAAAGGAAATACCAGTGTCTTGTCTTATGGTGGAACAGATGCATACCAATAATAGAACCGATACTGCCGCCAATGATGGCCAGCACAAAGAGGGTGGATTCCGGAATCCGCCAGGCCCGTTTGATGGCTCTTCGCTTGTCCACCCCCATTACGATGAGGCTGACCACATTGACAGAAACGGCGTATAAAATAATTATATCAAAAGAATTCATGATTTTAAAGCAGCTTTTCGCCCTGCTCCTGCATTTTCATGGCGCGAACCTTGCAGGACAGACCGAAGAGATTGATAAAGCCTTCCGCATCGTGGTGATCATAGAGATCTCCTGTGGTGAAGGAGGCGATACTTTCATTGTACAGTGTATAAGGGGAGGTGGTGCCAGCCTTGATGATATTCCCCTTGTAGAGCTTGAATTTCACTTCGCCGGTCACATAACGCTGGGTAGATTCGATGAATGCCTGCAGCGCCTCGCGAAGCGGTGTGAACCACTTGCCTTCGTATACGACCTGTGCGAATTTATTGCCAAGATCCGCCTTGAGCGCATAGGTGTCACGGTCAAGAATGAGTTCCTCCAGCTGCTGGTGCGCCTCGTAGAGGATGGTGCCGCCGGGAGTCTCATAAACGCCGCGGGATTTCATGCCGACCACACGGTTTTCTACGATGTCCACAATGCCGACGCCGTGTTTGCCGCCAAGCTCGTTCAGGGTGGCGATGATCTCGGATACCTTCATTTTCTTACCGTTGACAGAGGTGGGAATGCCCTTCTCAAAAGTCATGGTAACGTACTCACCCTCGTCGGGGGCTTTCTCCGGCGTGGTGCCAAGCACCAGCAGATGCTCATAGTTGGGCTCGTTGGCGGGATCCTCCAATTCAAGTCCCTCGTGGCTGATATGCCACAGATTCCGGTCACGGCTGTAGCTGGAATCCGCGGAGAAAGGAAGGTTGATGCCGTGCTGATGGCAGTATTCGATCTCTTCCTCGCGGGAGTTCAAGGTCCACTTTTCGTTTCTCCATGCGGCAATGATCTTTAAGTCGGGAGCCAGAGCCTTGATGCCAAGCTCGAAACGGATCTGGTCGTTACCCTTGCCTGTCGCGCCGTGGCAGATGGCTGTTGCGCCCTCCTTGCGGGCGATTTCTACCAGCTTCTTCGCGATGACGGGTCTTGCCATGGATGTGCCGAGCAGATATTTATTTTCATATACTGCGTGTGCCTGCACACAGGGTACGATAAAATCGTCGCAGAACTCGTCGGTCAGATCCTCTATGTAGAGCTTGGATGCGCCGCTTGAGAGCGCTCTCTCCTCGAGCCCGTCAAGCTCCTCCGCCTGGCCGCAGTTACCGCAGACGCAGATTACCTCATAATCAAAATTTTCCTTTAACCAGGGGATGATAACAGTGGTATCAAGGCCGCCTGAGTAAGCAAGAACTACTTTTTCTTTCATAATTTCCTCCGTATTTTCTATAGTTAACGACATTAAAAATTTCGTTTTCGGACTTGCAAAAGCTTTCCTATATGGCATTGACAAGAAACGGAAACAGAAATTTGTTATGCCGTTTACTATGATTCTACAACAAGAGCATGTAGAATGCAAGTGTAAATTTATGCATATTTTTAATGAATATAATGTGAAATTGTGCATAAAACGAAAAAAATATTGAATAATATTCAGAATGCATGTATTATTATGCGTGTCAAAGCTGAATGTGGGAATGTGTGATGGGAAAAGCAGCAGGTTGACAAGCATGTCCTGTATGTATAATCTAAAAATTAGATTTCAGATGAGACATAGGGAGGTCCGCCGGGCATTTTAACTTTTATGCAGGCGGAACAAATTTGAAGCTGCGGAGGGATATCTATTGTGATAAGAGCATACAGGGAAGCTGATTTAACGGCCGTTATGCAGATATGGCTTGATACCAACATCAAAGCGCACAGCTTTATTCCAAAAGAGTATTGGACAGGCAATTATCCCTTTGTAGAGAAAGTGCTGCCGCAGGCTGAAATCTATGTATTTGAAGAAAATCATCCGAATGAAATTATGGGTTTTATCGGATTGACGGATCACTATATTGCGGGTCTTTTTGTGAAGGAGGCGGCACAGTCACAAGGCATCGGAAAACAGCTGTTGAATTATGTGAAAGATAACAGGTCCAGTATGAGCTTAAGTGTTTATCAGAAAAATGCGCGGGCGGTGTCGTTTTATCGGAGAGAAGGCTTTGAGGTGCAGTCTGAGAATGTTGACGATTCTACCGGTGAAAAAGAGTTTATCATGGTCTGGGAGAAAAATTGATACAGGAATTGAAAAAATTTAGCGATTTTCTAAAAAAATAGGAGAAAGGTATTCGTATGCAGGATCAGATTGTTGAATGGGCAAAAGAAATCCAAAGCCTTGCGCAGGCCGGATTGTTTTATGGCAGGGATGTTTTCGATCAGGAAAGATATCAGCGGATCCGGGAAATTGCGGCGGAAATGATGGCGGAGCGCACAGGTATTTCAACGGAGAAAATCACCGGCTTGTTCTGTGGAGACGTCGGTTACCAGACGCCTAAAGTTGACACCCGCGCGGCGATTTTTAGTGAGGGAAAAATCCTTCTTGTCTGTGAGAATGACGGAAAGTGGTCCATGCCCGGCGGATGGTGTGAATACAACACTTCTCCTGCGGAAAATGTGATAAAAGAGTCAAAGGAGGAAGCCGGACTGGAGGTGGTCGTACAGAAAGTTATTTCCGTGCAGGACCGGGATAAGCACAACCAGCCGCCTTACGCCTACGGAGTGGTCAAAATTTTTTATCAGTGCGAAGTTACGGGAGGGTCATTTATCCAGAATATAGAGACGTCGGAAAGTAAGTATTTTTCGTTAGACGAATTACCTCCTTTGGCGGAAGAAAAATGTAATGAAGAGCAGATCCGGATGTGTTTTGAAGCCTATGGGGACGAACACTGGAAAGTCCAGTTTGACTGAGGCGAAGAACAATGAAATCTTTTGGAGGCATACTTTATGATAAAAGCAGTCGTTTTTGATATGTTTGAAACACTTATAACGCTTTTTGAAAGCTCGCTGTATTTCGGAACACAGTAATCTGTTGGCGTGCCGGTTCTATGCAAAATGCGGCTTTGGAATCGGTGCAGTCAACACTATGCTTTACAGGAACTTTAATAATGAGGAATTTGCAGTTTTTTGGTATTTGTCGTTTTAAGAGGACTGCAATTTGATCTTGCATACTTCTACTGTCTATGATATTTTTAATTATATAAACCAAATACAGACGGGTCATCTGTCTGTCAGGAAAGTTCTTCGAAATCTTCCGGGAGCTTTCTATCTTAAGATTCTTTCCGGGTTCGCCGGAAACAATCCCTTATCTATCGACACAGGACTGAACAAGGATTCTGCGGTGTTGTCTGACCTTATGCGTTTTTTGTAAGATGACTCATTTTCCCGGAACTCCTTGTATGCAGTCTGAAAATTTTACTGTAACGGCATCAGAAAATATGCTATAATGGAGGAAAATATATGGTAAAACAAAATACAGGGAAATGGTTCAGACACGGCTCATGGTGGAAGAAGCTCTTTTTAAACCGCAGATATAAGGATGTTCTTTTCAGACGTCTTTTCCGGGATAAAAAGGATCTGCTGGATCTTTACAACGCCCTAAACGGCAGTACATACACAGATCCCGGGGAGCTGGAAGTGGTTACTCTGGAAGATGTGATCTTTATGAAGATGAAAAACGACCTCTCTTTTATCATCGGGAGCCGTTTAAACCTGTACGAGCACCAGAGCAGCTGGAATCCGAACATGCCGCTTCGGGGACTTCTTTACTTTGCCAGACAGTTTGAGGGGCTTATCAGTTTCCGCGGGGATGATCTTTATGGCGGCAGTCTGGTCGAAGTGCCCACGCCGGTATATATTATTTTTTATAATGGCAAAGGTATGGATAGGGACAGCCGGATGCTCTATCTGTCAGATTCCTTTTCGGCAGGGAGGGGAAGCGGCAGTCTGGAGTGCACCTGTGAAGTATTAAACATCAACCGTGGCTATAACGGTGCTCTTATGGAGAAATGCCGCAGGCTCTGGGAATACTCCGAATTTTCCGCAGAGATTGAGGAGAACATAAGAAGCGGCATGGATAGGAAAGAGGCGGTGGAGACCGCCATGGATTCTTGTATTGAAAAAGGGATACTAAGAGATATCCTGATCAGGGAGAAAGCGGAGGTGCTGCATATGCTTTTGACGGAATATGACGAGAAGAAACATCTGAAAAATACTTACAGGGAAGGTATGGAAGTAGGTATGGAACTTGGTCTTAGTAAGGGCCGTCAGGAAAAACTCATAGAACAGATACAGAAGAAACTTTCCAAAGGGAAGACCATCCTGGAAATTGCGGAGGAACTGGAAGAGACCCCTCTCGTGATTGGGCAGATCATCAGGCGGGAACAGGAAAAGGAGGAAGTCATATGAAAATCGTGCCTACACTAAATTTTGGAGGGAGTTGCCGGGAAGCGCTTCATATGTATGAAAAGGCATTTCATGGAAAGATCACATGTCTGATTACATATGGAGAGGCTGATGATCCTGAATATAATTCACTTTTAAAAGAGAATCAGAAAGATTATATATATCATTCGGAACTTATATTAGGAAATCAGAGAATTATTATGAGTGATCAGGTGGATATTGAGTTTCAGACGTGCTATTCCAATTTCCTTACTATTATGTGTGAGACAAAAGAGGAAGTACAAAGTGCATATGAAATTATGAAAGAAGGAAGTAAGACAATATATCAAATGGAAGCAACTCCATACAGTTCTTGCAGGGTTGTTTTTGTTGACAAATTTGGCATTCGGTGGGGGATTATGACAGAGCAGACGGAAAGGTAATCGATAATGGCGAAGCAGAACATATATGATAATGAAATTTTTTCGAGGGCTACAGCAAGATCAGGGATAACAAGGCTAACGCGAAAAAAATACACGAAAGAAGTGACCTCATACAACAACCTTATTATACAATGACAAACACATTAAGGCGAAAAGTGATAGTCATTGATGCGGGGTGTTGTACTGTGGTACAATCAGATGGAAAAGCAGGATATTGCAGTAATTGACCAAAACACAGATCGGAAATGGGGTTGATAAATATGCATGAAAAATTATATGAGATAAACGCTGTATCCTATCAGATCAGGATCATAAAAGAAAGTGATTTGGAGAGTCTGCTTTCGGTTAAAAATGATGTTTCCGTACACAGGGACAGGCTCTGCCGGCAGAAAGAAGGAAAAGCAGTTTATTTAGGCGCATTTATCAATAATTGTGCCATTGGATATGTGCTGTTGTCATTGGATAACAAAGAAGATGTCATGTTAGATACCAATCATGAAAAATGTGCGGATATGATTGATTTATTGCTGATAGAACCTCTGAGAAACTATGGCGTCGGGTCCAGACTGGCGCTTTCGTGCGAGGAAGTCTGCCGGGAAAAAGGGATACCCTATTTGGGTCTGGATGTTAATCCAACAGATAATTCTGCGGCAAAAAGATTGTATGAGAGATTAGGTTATCATGCAGTCGGTAAAGTACATCTGGACGGTGTATACGAATATACGGATGAGCAGGGAAATCAGATGAAATACGAGGATTGGTGTATAGATATGATAAAACGGATGTAGTGTCAGATTTCAGTTGTGTGTCAGAAATTGTGTAAAGTATAAATCCCGGCCATATAATCCCAAAATTGCGGGAGCATTTTTCTGAGCTGGCTACATTGAAAGCTGCTCATTAAAGAGTTAGTGAATGAAGGCACGATAGAACGTAAGGGTGGAAGTATGATTCTTGAGACAGACAGACTGTATTTAAGGGAAATGAACCAGAACGATTACGGCGCGCTTTGTAAAATATTGCAGGATGAGGAAGTATTGGACAGAGAGGAAGTCTGCTCCATCATCAGAGATACGAACACGGCTTCCCAGAATGTGGCTGTCAGAAACGGTATGGAGGCTGTGGATCATTGGGTTAAACATTACAGAGGCGTGGACATGCCCCATGACCGCTATATAGTTACACGGTGAGTTTATATATGGAATATAAAATAAACGCTGGAAGACAAAATATTGGGTTTTACTGTGGGGAAAATGCATATGATTAGAGTCAGACCTTATAAGGCAACGGATGCAGATACGATATTATCGTGGTGCCAGGATGAAAAAGCGTTTTACCAGTGGACAGCAGGCATACTTGGCGCTTATCCTGTTACACAAAACGAATTTTGTTTTGTGGAATCTCTAATGCCGTTTACCGCATTTGATGAAACAGGAATCATAGGCTTTTTTACATTGAGAAATCCTAATGAAACATTGGATGAACTACGCTTTGGGTTTGTTATTATAGATCCTCAAAAGCGAGGAAAAGGCTATGGAAAAGTTATGCTTCAATTAGGTCTAAAGTTTGCTTTTGAAATTTATGGTGCTAAAAGAGCATCACTGGGTGTTTTCGAGAATAATCTTCCTGCTTATTACTGTTACAAAGCAGTTGGTTTTAGTGATGCAGTTTTAGATACAACGGAAAAATATTGTGTTATGGGTGAAGAATGGAAATGCAGAGAGCTGATATATCAGGCATTAGGGGATTTAGTTTAATTCAGGGAGAAGAATATGGTTTTTAGACGGGCAGAAGAAAATGATATAGATGCGATTTGCGAGTTGGTAAAAGCTGCCATTGGAAGCATGGAAAAGCAGGAGATTTTCCAATGGGACGACATCTATCCTGCAAAAGAGGATTTTTTGAATGATATTCGGAAACAACAGCTTTATATTGGCATTGTGGATGATGATGCCGTAGTAGTGTATACTGTAAATAAAGAATACGACAGGGAATATGAAAATGGGAGATGGAGATACCCGGATTGTGAATATCGCGTGATCCATCGACTGTGTGTGAATCCGGCATATCAAAATCGGGGAATAGCAAAAAGCACTCTTTCTCATATTGAAAAAGAATTGCAAAAATCGAATGTTGGAGCTATACGTCTTGATGTGTTTAGTGAGAATCCTTTTGCATTGTCCCTGTATCAGAATGCGGGATATGAAAAGGTCGGTTTTGCGGATTGGAGAAAGGGAAGATTTTATCTTATGGAAAAGCAGTTATGATACACATTAGAAATGTACAGCTGGATGACAGAGACTTTTGGTTTAGTCTTGACAGGCATTTGCCGGAAACAGAGTTTGAAAAAAAGGTTCGTGACGGACGCGGTTATGTGCTGCTTAGGGATGACAAACCGCTTGGACTGCTGAGATACCATTTGTTTTGGGATAACACACCCTTTTGCTCGATGCTTTATGTAAGCTCTGATTTTCAGAGACAGGGTTATGGTAAAATGTTGATGGCGCACTGGGAGAGAGATATGAAAGAGCAGGGTTATGGGATGGCTTTGACTTCCACGCAGGTGGATGAGCAGGCACAGCATTTTTACAGGAAGCTGGGATATAAGGACTGTGGCGGTTTTGTGGTCGATATCAAGGGATGGGAGCAGCCGATGGAACTGTTTTTGATTAAGGCATTGACATGAAGGGGAGAGTGGGAAGGCAGTATGAATATAGTGGACAAAAAGATAGACGGCGGAAAGCCCTTTGACTGGGGGAAAACGTCTCTGGATTATGCGAAATTTCGCGATATCTACCCGCAACAATTTTATCAGAAGATTCTTGACCGCAATTTGTGCACCGTCGGGCAGTCTGTACTTGATCTCGGAACGGGAACGGGAGTTCTTCCCAGAAATATGTATCGGTATGGGGCAAAGTGGACGGCCGCAGATATTTCGGAGAACCAGATTGAACAGGCAAGGCTCCTTTCGGAGGGAATGGATATTGACTATCATGTTATAGCGACGGAGGATATCGGTTTCCCTGACGATTCTTTTGATGTTGTCACAGCCTGTCAGTGCTTTTGGTATTTTGAGCATGAAACGCTTATGCCAAAGCTATGGCATATGCTGAAACAGGAGGGAAGCATTCTTGTTTTATACATGGCATGGCTGCCCTTTGAGGATAAAATAGCAGGGGCCAGCGAGGAGCTTGTACTGAAATATAATCCGGATTGGAGCGGAGCCGGGGAGACCGTTCATCCGATAGAGATACCAGACTGTTATAGGGAAAAGTTTGAACTTGTGCATCACGAGGAATTTTCTCTTGAAGTACCGTTTACCCGCGAAAGCTGGAACGGGAGAATGAAGGCCTGCCGTGGAGTCGGCGCTTCCCTTACCGAAATAGAAATTGCAAAGTGGGAAGAGGAACATAAAAAACTTCTTATGCAGACTGCGCCTGAAGAATTTGATATTTTACACTACGGTGCGATTGCGGAGCTGAAAAAAATATGATAACAGTTATCTGATGAAAAAGATGCGGAGTAATTTGTAAGGAAAAGGGCTGGACAGGGAGTAAGCGTCCGTGGAAATAAGGAGGCGTCAATGGAGAGAAGAGATAAAGTAAATTATTATCTGGATCTGGCGAAGATGGTGTCGCAGCGTTCCACCTGTCTGCGCAGACATTACGGTGCGGTCATTGTGAAAAACGACGAAGTGATTTCCACAGGCTATGTGGGAGCCCCCAGGGGACGGAAGAACTGCACCGACGTGGGGGAGTGCATCCGGCAGAAGATGGCGATCCCCAGGGGAGAGCGCTATGAGCTCTGCCGGAGCGTCCATGCGGAGACCAACGCGATTATCAGCGCTTCGCGGGACAAGATGATCGGCAGTTCCATGTACCTGACGGGGGTGGAGGCGGATACGGGAGAGTATGTGAAAAACTCCTGCAGCTGTTCCATGTGCAAGCGGCAGATCATCAATGCGGGGATTGAGACTGTGTATGTCCGGGATACAGAGGATGAATACCGTGTGATTTCCGTGCAGAGCTGGATTGACGAGGACGAGTCGCTTGATGGGACTTTTGGATACTAATTAGTTTACATAAATTTGAATATACAGGAGTGCAGACGGGTTTACATAATTTTAAATAGAGGCATAAGAGGTTAACATAATGCTGAAGCGGAAGGAAGGATTACGGAAATGGAGGAGCGTGAGATGGCGAGGACACCAGTTGACACAAAACCCTCGCCAAAGGGAAGACTTTTGAAGGAAATGGCGGTATATGATCTGCTTGAGGAACTGAAGATTCCTTATCTGCGGGTGGATCATGAGGCGGCAGCCACGGTGGAGGACTGTCACGGCGTAGATGAGGCATTGGGACTCCATATCTGCAAGAACCTGTTTTTGTGCAACAGGCAGAAGACGGATTTTTATCTGCTCATGATGCCGGGCTTAAAGAAGTTCAAGACAAAGGAGCTCTCGTCACAGCTTGGGGTAGCGAGACTCTCCTTCGCTGAGGCGGAGTACATGGAGGAATTTCTGGATATCGCACCGGGGTCGGTGAGTGTGATGGGGCTGATGAACGACAGGGATCACAGGGTACGGCTTCTGATTGACCGCGAGCTTTTGCAGGATGAGTTTATAGGGTGCCATCCCTGTGTGAATACTTCAAGCCTGAAAGTGCGGACGAAAGATATTGTGGAAAAATTTCTGCCCTGTGTGGGGCATGAGTACACGGCGGTGGAACTGGCGGGAGAATAGTTTACATAACATGAAGATGGTTTACATAAGATGTGGTTTACAACATATATAATAGTTTACATAATACATAAAAGAGCCTGAGAGGTGCGGGCACGGAGAAAGGAACCGATTGCAGATATGATACGCAGAATGACGATAGAAGACTACGACGGGGTGAAGGCGCTCTGGATGACCATCAGGGGCTTTGCCATCCGAAGTCTGGATGATTCCAGAGAGGGGGTTGCCCGTTTTTTGGAGAGAAATCCGAAAACCAGCGTGGTGGCGGTGGAGGATGGCAGGATTGTAGGCGCGATTCTCTGCGGCCATGACGGCAGAAGAGGCTGCCTGTACCATGTCTGCGTGGAGGCGGATTACCGTATGCGCGGAATCGGCAAGGCGATGGTGGTATTCTGCATGGAAGCCCTTAAGGCGGAGCATATCAACAAGGTTTCACTGATTGCCTTTACGGCCAATGACATTGGCAACGCCTTCTGGCGGCAGATCGGATGGACGAAAAGAGAAGATTTGAACTACTATGATTTTACGCTGAACGAGGCGAATATTACGGCGTTCAACCGGTAGCTGTTTTGCAAAAGAGAACCGGACGGCACAGGAAGCGTGCCGGCCCGGTTTTCTTTCTTTTGGCTGTCTACTGCAGCTGGATATATCCTTCAAGCTGTTCCCTGATTTCTTTTGCCGTCGTCGATTCGTACTGCCAAAGGCTGTAATTACTCCCGGAAGGATACAGCAGGAAATCATCTGTCCTGTCTGCATCTATCACAAACAGCAGGGTATAGCTGAGTGTTTCACCGCTTTTCATATCATGGAAGAAAAAGTCCTTCCGGTCCTCGCCCTGGGTATGGACCGCCTTGTCAATATAGACGGCGCTGTCGTCCATCTGCAGGTAATAATTTTCTGCCGGAACAGGGCTGTAATAGTCCTTTTTCCATGTATAAACACCATCCGGCTTCTGATCCACATATTCCAGGTTAAAGTCTAACGGCACCTCTCCCGCCTGCTGCTCATAGCAGTGCACATCAACATCCACGCTGAGGATTTTCTGCTCTGTCTTTTCCTCGGACAGAAGCGTTCCATTACTGTAGTGCTGTCTCGTGTAAGGGCGAAGCGTCTTGTCCTCGTTCAGCCAGCCGTCAAATCTGGTGTAATCGAAGAAGTTTTCCTGCGCATACCCCTCAATGCTGTCCAGAAATTCATACCCGGTCACCGTGTATCCGTAAGCGCCCTGATATGTGCGCAGTTCCTCACCGACGGCATACACTTTCTCCTGCGGAATGCCAAGCTGTATGAGCGCGTCCTGGTTCATGGCCCCCTCTGCCGCTAATTGTGCCGCATCGTCTTCGGCCTTTTCTCTTTGCGCCTTCTCTTCCGCCGTTTCATAGCTGCCGTCGCCGGTTCTCTCCACGTTCAGATTATCGGCAAACTGGATCAGTTCCTCCCGGTCTACATCATGGCCGGCAATGATATTGAGCACATACCCCTCGGTTTCATTAAACAGGAAAAGATGCGTATCCGCCTGCTGTTTTTCTGCTTCTTTAAAGGTGATCACATCAGCCGCCATACCGTTGATAACCGTATGCTCCACCTGATCAATATCGTTTACCACGATCTCCCCGTTGGCCTTTTCCAATTCCGCCATGGTATAGATGGGCATCACGGTAATCCACGCATTGTTTTCACCGCGGTATTTTCCGTCGCCCCGATCCTGCATGCCGTCCGGCAGATAGCCCGCGGTGATCTGATATTCACCCGGAACCAGCTCATAATTCAAAACAAATTCATAAGTAATCTGATCTTCCCTGCGGTGCTCGCTTTTCTGGAAATAGGTCACTGCCGCAAATACCACTGACGGTACTGACACAAGGATAATCAACGCCGCCGCAACGCTCACCCAGCGTCTATGTCTGTTTTTATATTTTACCATGCTCTTCATCTGTTTGATCTCTCCCTTCCGTATTGCCTCATATGCCTCCTGTAATCGGTCTTCCACCACCTGCGGAAGTCTTTCATCCATTTTGCGGTTCATCCACGCCCTCCTAACTCCCGATTGCCTGTCATCTCATTGCGCAGCGCATTCCGGCCGCGTTTAAGACGGGTTGTCACAGTATTCTCGTTCATCTCCATATACGCTGCAATTTCTCTCACCTTCATGCCATAGACATAGTACAGTGTAAAAATACAGCGGTCCTGCTCCTTCAACGGTTCAATCAGCTCCTGGAATCCCTCGCTTCCGACCGCTGCCTCCTGGTTTTCCATCTCGGGAACACTTTCCATGGCAATGCTCCTGCGCTGCGTGCGCAGAATGTTTTTGCAGTGATTGATCATAATCCTGATCATCCACGTCTTAAAATAGGCGTCCTGCTTCAGCGTACAGATTTTTTCATAGCATGTCAGCACTGTCTCTGACATAGCGTCCGCCACATCCTCCTCCTCACGCAAAAAACCTCTGGCAACTCTGTACATGCTCTGCTTGTTTTGTTCAATCAGCTCTATAAAGGCTTCGGCGTCACCTCTTTTTGCCTTCTTTACAAGAAGTTCCACATCTCCAGTCTCCTTTCGTAAATTGATTTGTCTCTCTTAAGTTTTTTGACCTTTACACACATTAGACAATTCTGGAACCCGAAAAATTGCAGTGCGCCGAAAATTTATTTTTATACAATCACCTGCCGTTGCCTGAATGAAATCAGTCTTTTTTGAAAAACGGCTGAAATCAAATTGACATTGACATAATTGAAACATAAAATTATACCATAAACTTTTCTTTTTTGGGTTATGTCAGGGAAAAGATTTCCGGGGATGAGGCTGTACATCATTGCAAACTGTAGAAGGCCTGATATTATGCCGATATTCTTATATATAATATCATCAGTCAGATCAGGAGACGGACAGGAGGTTTACATAATATGAAAATTGGTGAAGCGCAGAAACTGTACAGGCAGCAGTTAAGCTCCCTCAGAGGACAGAAGAGTGATTTTGTAAAACAACAGAAAGAGAACCGGGAAAAGATGGAAGCTGCCCGGAAGAAAAGTGAAGAAGAGGGCGTAACCTTTGAATTTTCCGAGGCTTATCTGGAACGGGAGAAGGAGCTGCAGGAAAAGATTGACGAGCTCTCAGGACTGATCAAAAAGGACGAAAAGACACTTGACGATCTGATCGATCAGGAGGTAGGGATATTCAACAGCATTGCCTCAAAGCAGCAGGCGGACGCCATGAAGGAGTACGGCGAGGAGATGGCCAAGTGCCTGGAGATCGCCAGAAGAATCAGCAGGGGAGACAGGGTACCCGCGCAGGACGAGAAGAAGCTGATGGACTTCAATATGGATATCTACAAGATGGCAAAGGAGATGGCGGCCATCAATATGGAAAAGGAACACAAGGAATGGGATTCTCTGTGGGGCGACGAGGAGGAGAAGGAGTATGAAGATCCCCGTGAGGCGTCGGAGAATGCGGAGACAGATGTGGGAATGCCCGAGGGAATGGAGGCGGCAGCAGGTGCGGAGGCGCCGGCGGAGTCTTAGTAATAAGATAAACCTTCACCCCAAAATGCTCCGGCATGGAGGTAACTATGGTACAGGACATTTTTAATGAGTTTGCTAAATTTTCGCAGGTGCGGTCCATAGCGCTGGGCGGTTCCCGTGCCGTCAGGAGGAATGATGCATTTTCCGACTATGACGTGTATGTCTATGTGACAGAGATGATTCCCGCGGAGGAGAGACGGGGTATCCTGGAGCCGCACTGTGACAGTATGGTGCTGGACAATCACTACAGAGAGCATGAGGACGTCTGTATGATGAAGGACGGCACGGAGCTTGATATTGTCTATCGGAATCTGGATGAATTTCTTGAGGGCGTTGCCCGGGCGGCGGAGCGGTACGAACCCCTTGACGGGTGTAGCACCGGCATGTGGGGCAGTCTTCTGACAGGGCGCATTGCCTATGACAAAGGCGGACATCTGGCGGCGGCAAAGGGAAAATATACAATGCCTTATCCGCAGCAGTTGAAAAATAACATTATCAGCCATCATATGAATCTGATCAAGTACGGCGTCCCTTCGTTTATGACGCAGATGGAAAAGGCCATGAAACGGAAGGATATGGTCAATATCAACCAATGCGCCCAGCGCTTTCTCGACTCCTATTTTGATATTGTTTTTGCCCTGAACGAAAAGCAGCATCCGGGAGAAAAGCGGCTGATACAGGTATGCGTGGAGGAATGTAAAATTCTGCCGGTTAATTTTGAACTGAATATCCGGCTGCTTTTGAACAGCATGTTTAAGGATCCGGCGGCGTCCACTGTCGTGGATCTTATGGTGACGGAGCTTGAGAGAGTGATCGGCCTGACGCTCGGATAGCGGCGAGGTTGCAATGAGGGCGGTTTTATTGTATATTAGTGAGAAGCGTGGAAAAGTGCTTCTAAAGACGTCCCGCCATTGGACGGGACGCCGGGAAGCACTGTGTTTCACACAAAAGAGAGCCCCAATAGGGGTATTCTCTGCATGGATATAAGACACTTCAGAGGGGCATTAAGGAGGACGGTATGAAGATCATAGAAGGAGGCGTCACTGCGGCGGCCGGTTTTGAAGCGGCCGGTGTGGAGGCGGACATTAAATATAAGAACAGAAAGGACATGTCCTTAATTTACAGTCGGGTGCCCTGTCGCGCAGCCGGAGTGTTTACCGGCAATGTGGTGAAAGCGGCGCCCGTTTTATGGGACAGGGAAGTCGTGGCCCATTCTCCTTACGCGCAGGCAGTTGTTGTCAATGCCGGTATCGCAAACGCCTGCACGGGAAAACAGGGTTACGAGTGCTGCAGGCAGACGGCCCAAAAGGCTGCGCAGGAACTGGACATCCCGGAGGATGCCGTTCTGGTGGCTTCCACGGGCGTGATCGGCTGGCAGCTTCCCGTGGACAGGATTATGGCCGGTGTGGAGAAGTTGGTCAGGGCGAAGTCCGACACACCCGAGGCCGGACAGGATGCTGTGGAGGCCATGATGACCACAGACACCGTGCCGAAGCAGGCGGCGGTACAGATTGAGGTTGGGGGAAAGACCGTGACTGTCGGCGGCATGTGCAAGGGCTCCGGCATGATCCATCCGGATATGAGCACCATGCTCGGCTTTATCACGACGGATCTTGCCATTTCCAGGGAGCTTTTGCAGGAGGCCCTGAGCGAGGATGTGGTGGACACTTTCAACATGATTTCCGTGGACGGCGACACCTCCACCAACGATACGCTGGTGGTGCTGGCGAACGGCCTTGCGGGTAATCCTGAGATTACGGAAAAGAACGCCGATTATGACAAATTCAGGGAGGCGCTGGGCTATATAAATATGACGCTGGCGAAAAAGATGGCCGGGGACGGGGAAGGCGCAACCGCTCTCTTTGAGACGAAGGTCATCCATGCGGCTACCAAGCAGGAGGCGCGCCGTTTAAGTAAATCCGTGATCTGCTCCAGTCTGACCAAGGCCATGATCTGTGGGCATGACGCCAATGTGGGGCGGATTATGTGCGCGCTTGGCTACGCCGGCGTGGATTTTGACCCGGAGCAGGTGGATATTTTCTGCGAGAGCGACGGGAACCGCATGCAGATCTGCAAGGGCGGGATGCTGACGGATTACGATGAGGCGGAGGCGACGAAGATTCTGTCCGCGGCAGAGGTGCGCGTGCTTGTGGATATGCACAGGGGTGAAGCCGAGGCTGTGGCCTGGGGCTGCGATCTGACCTATGATTATGTGAAGATCAACGCGGACTACAGAAGCTGATACTTGCCCGCGTTTTCATCTGCCGCGCTGGCACCGGTCAACGGTGTCACCGCATCGATTTCCTCTTTTGCCTTGCAGAGTGGAAATTCTTTCTGCGTAATGATTCGGCATAATTGGTTTACATAAAATATATAGAAAGAAGACGTAAAAGAAAATGGAACAGCAGGAAATGAATAAAATTCTTGGGAAGGCGGAAGTCCTGATTGAAGCCCTTCCTTACATTCAGAAATTCAACAGAAAGATCATTGTGGTTAAGTACGGTGGAAGCGCTATGAGCAATGAGGAACTGCAGCGCAACGTGATCAAGGACGTGACGCTTCTTAAGCTGGTGGGATTTAAGCCGATCATTGTCCACGGCGGCGGCAAGGAGATCAGCCGCTGGGTCGGCAAGGTCGGCAAGGAGGCCAGATTTGTGAACGGCCTTCGCGTGACGGACGGGGAGACCATGGAGATTGCGGAGATGGTTCTCAATAAAGTCAATAAGAACCTTGTCAGGATGGTGGAGGAACTGGGTGTTAAGGCGGTCGGTATCAGCGGTAAGGACGCAGGGCTTCTGCAGTGCAGGAAAAGATACTCGGACGGCCAGGATATCGGCTATGTGGGGGAGATCTGCGGCGTTGACCCGAAGGTGATTTACGATCTTCTGGAGAAAGATTTCCTTCCCATTGTGGCGCCCATCGGACTGGACGATCAGTTTTTGACCTATAATATCAATGCGGACGATGCGGCCTGCGCCATTGCCAGGGCGGTAGGGGCGGACAAGCTGGTATTCCTCACGGATATCGAAGGCCTGTATAAGGATATCAACGACAAATCCAGCTTTATCTCGCGACTGACGGCCACGCAGGCGGAGGAGCTGATTGAGAGCGGCTGTATCGGCGGCGGTATGCTTCCGAAGCTGGGAAACTGCACGGACGCCATCAGAGAAGGCGTCAACAGGGTGCATATTCTGGACGGGCGGATCGCCCACTGTCTGCTTTTGGAGATCTTTACCGACCACGGTATCGGGACGGCGATTATCGCAGACCGGGACAAGGAGACAACCTGAAACGGCGTACAGGGGTCCGGCGGCTGAAAATGCAGTGGGGAAACTTTGCCGGAAGGGGCCAAAAATGAAAGAGGTAGAATGATGAGCGCAGAAATGCAGAATTATATTGACGAGGCGGAGAAGGCGCTGCTTCACACATACAACCGTTATCAGGTGGTGTTTGACAGGGGGGAGGGCGTCTATCTCTACGATATGGATGGAAAGAAATATCTGGATTTTGTGGCGGGCATCGCCGTGTTTGCGCTGGGCTATTGCAACGAGGCATACAACGGCGCTCTGAAAGACCAGATTGACAGAATCATCCATACTTCAAATTATTATTACAATGTACCGGCCATCGAGGCGGCTAAAAAGATCAAAGACATTTCCGGCATGGACCGTGTCTTTTTCACGAACAGCGGCGCGGAGGCCGTGGAGGGCGCGATCAAGACGGCGCGCAAATATGCTTACCTGAAGGACGGGCGTACGGATCATGAAATCATTGCCATGAACCATTCCTTCCACGGGCGTACCATGGGAGCTCTTTCGGTTACGGGGAATCCCCATTACAGGGAAGCCTTTGAGCCTATGATCGGCAATATCAGATTTGCGGATCTGAACGACTTTGACAGCGTGATGGCGCAGGTGACGGACAAAACCTGCGCGATTATGTTCGAGACTGTGCAGGGGGAGGGCGGTATCTACCCGGCGACGCAGGAATTTATGGAAAAGGTAAGAGCGCTCTGCGATGAGCGGGATATTCTGATGATTCTGGATGAAATTCAGTGCGGCATGGGTCGGACAGGGCACATGTTTGCCTGGCAGCATTACGGCATTAAGCCGGATGTGATGACAACGGCCAAGGCCCTTGGCTGCGGCGTGCCGGTGGGGGCGTTTCTGATGACGGAGAAAGTGGGAAGCGCATCTTTGGCAGCGGGAGACCACGGCACGACCTACGGTGGGAATCCGTTGGCAGGGGCGGCGGTCTGCAAGGTGATTGAGCTGTTTGAAAAGCAGGGAGTGCTTGCCAATGTGGAAAAGGTGGGCGCTTATCTTGCAGAGCGCCTCGACGGGCTGGTGGCAGACTTTTCCTGTGTGCAGACACGGCGCGGCGTGGGACTTATGCAGGGACTTGTGTTTGACAGGCCGGTGGGCAGTATTATCAAACGGGCCATGGATAAGGGGCTGGTGCTGATCAACGCAGGGACGGACATTATCCGCTTTGTACCGCCTCTTATTATTGAGGAGAAGCATGTGGACGACATGATTGGGATTCTGCGTGAGTGTGTCGCAGAGGCAGAAGGAGAGCAGAAGTGACTCTGAAAAAAAGATTGATGATGATCCTTGCGATCGCGCTGATTGCAGGCGGTCTGTACGGCGCGGGGAAATTCGGCCTGTCGGTGCGGTCTGAGGAGACGGAAGGGGAGACGGACGAAACCCTCTTTGGACATAGGGAAACCCTGTACTTGTGGTATGCGGACGAGACCCTCACAGATTATCTGAACAGTGTGGCTGTCTCCTACAGTGAATATCAGGATGAGGTGCGGGTGGTTCCGGTCTACACGCAGGGTCTGGAGTATCTGGAGACGATCAACCAGGCTTCCCTGCAGACGGAGGAAGTGCCGGATCTGTATATTGTCAGCAATGATTCTCTGGAAAAGGCGTATCTTGCGGGCCTGGCCAGTGAAGTGAAACTGCCGGAGGGGGTTCTGCCTATGGCGGATATGCTGCCGCAGTCGGCGGTTTGTGCGGTGACCTATCATGATAAACAGATCGGTTACCCTTTCTACTATGAGACAAGCTGCCTTCTCTATAACAGAACCTATCTGGAGGACTGGGCGAGGGCGCAGATAGAGGCCGAGCGGGATCAGGCGCTGGCGGAGGATGCGCAGCAGCAGGCCGACAGCGGCGACGTGGAAGAAGAAATTCAGGAAGCGCATGATCAGGAGGAAGTCTCTGCGCAGGACGTGGAAGCGAAGGTCGAGGAGACCATTCCCCAGACGATAGACGAGATTTTGTCCTTTGCCGATGTGTACGATGCGCCGGAGCAGGTGGAGGCGATTTTTAAGTGGGACGTGTCGGATATCTTCTACAATTATTTTATTGTGGGAAAATATATTGATGTGGGCGGCGAAGACGGCGACAATGCGGACTCCATCCATATTTATAACGAAAATGCGATCCGTGCCCTCAGAGTGTATCAGAACCTGAACCAGTTTTTCTCTATCGATACGAAAGAGATCAGTTACGATGGTGTTCTGCAGGACTTTTTGGACGGAAAGATAGTCTACACGGTGGCTACTTCGGACGCTTTGTCGAAATTGGAGAAGGCCCGTGAAGAAGGCGGTTTCGCTTATGATTATGGGGTGTCCAGAGTGCCCGATGTGAGCGGGGAGCTGGAGTCGGCTTCCCTGTCCGTGACGCAGTGTGTGGGAGTCAACGGCTATTCCACGAAGAAGGATATGGCAAATGAATTTGCGGTGTATCTGACCCAGTATAACACGGATGATCTCTACACGAGGACAGGAAAGCTTCCTGTGCACAGCGGGGGAAAGACCTATGATGATCCCAATGCGGCGGCCTTTCTGGAGGAATACGCCCGCTCGGTTCCCATGCCGAAGATGATAGAGACAAGCAATTTCTGGGTGGAACTGGAAATTGCCTTTGCCAAAATCTGGGAGGGCGACGATGCCAACGATGAGCTCAAGGCGTTGTCAGAGCAGATTATGGGGCAGGTGCTTGGCGAGGCGTACACGGAAGAGTACATCGACGTACCCATACCGTTGGAAGAGGAAGAAGAGATTTTGGAGGAAGAAGAAAGCGGGGAAGAATAATTACCGATTCATAAGGACATGATAAGACAAGACGGCGGGTGTCGTCTTGTCTTTGTTTTTATACAGGAGGTAATTATGTTAGGATTTTGGATTGCGGTTTTATCCGGTGCGCTGATGAGCGTGCAGGGTGTATTCAACACGCAGGTCACGAAGCAGTCGGGGATTTGGGTGGCGAACGCTTTTGTGCAGCTTACGGCGCTTCTGGTATGTCTGGCCGTCTGGCTCGCTGCAGACCGTTCCTCCTTCACCTCACTCCTTCAGGTTGAGCCGAAATACATGCTCCTTGGCGGCGCCATCGGCACGTTTATCACCTACACGGTAATTAAAAGCATGGAGATGATGGGGCCTGCGCGGTCAGCGATGTGCATTGTGGTATCCCAGCTGATAGTCGCTTACCTGATTGAGGTTTTGGGCATGTTCGGTGTGGAGAAGCAGCCTCTGGAGATGAAAAAACTGTTGGGGATGGGCGCCATGATCGCCGGAATCATTATTTTTAAGTGGACATAGGGCGAGATTTATCATACAATAAAAATACAGTGCATAGCGGGAACCTCCCATAGAGTAAACAGGACTCGGAAGGGAGACTATGCAGGATAAAAAGAAAAGAATACATGCAAAAATGATACGGTATGCGGGGCTGTTACTGGCCGTGATGCTGCTGTCTGCCGGCTGTACGAAGAAGGAGGAACTTCTTCTTTTTGACAGTGGGACCTCTGCGGCCGGGGAAAAACCCCGGACGGATGGGTTCTGGCCGGAGGAGGCAGAGGCGGCGCCGGAGGGAAATCAGGAAACGGATGCAGCGGTTTCTGAGGAAAATCCGGGCACAGAGGAGGTATCTGCGGAGGCGGAACCGGCCCAAAAACAGGGTGTGGTCTACATCCATGTCTGCGGTGCGGTGTCGCGGCCGGGCGTCTATGAGCTGAAGGCGGGAAGCCGTGTCTACGAGGCGGTGCAGGCGGCAGGAGGATTCGCGGAAGGGGCGGATCAGGATTATGTAAACCAGGCGCAGGAGTTAAGCGACGGCGTAAAGCTGGTCATACCCACTCTGGAAGAGGCCGCACAGGCCCATGAAGGGGAAGGTTCGGGCGAGGCGGCGGATGCCGGGACGGGAGATGCTAAGAAAACGGCCACGCAAATAGGCATTCTAGGCGAGCCGTCTTTCACACAATCGGAGGGCGGAGCCCAGACCGGGGACAGCAGCGGCAGGATTAACATCAATACCGCGTCGGAGGCACAGCTTTGCGATATTCCGGGAATCGGTGCGACGAGGGCGGCGGCAATCGCGGCCTACAGGGAGTCCCACGGCAGATTTCAAAAACCGGAGGATATCATGAAAGTGAGCGGAATCAAAGAAGGCATGTACGAAAAGATAAAAGACAGCATCAGTGTAA
The DNA here is from genome assembly GCA_947037115.1 of uncultured Lachnospiraceae bacterium. Classification (GTDB taxonomy): domain Bacteria; phylum Bacillota; class Clostridia; order Lachnospirales; family Lachnospiraceae; genus UBA3282. The sequence goes on along the minus strand of CAMQTN010000017.1, from coordinate 13,977 downwards.
ACTAGAAAAGGCAGGGGCGGGGAGTATGGCACAGAGAGTTTTGGTAGTGGATGATGAGAAATTGATCGTGAAGGGGATCAGGTTCAGCCTGGAACAGGATGGTATGGAAGTGGACTGCGCCTATGACGGGGAGGAGGCCCTGGAACTGGCGGAGCAAAATACCTATGATATGATCCTTCTTGACGTGATGCTCCCGAAAATGACTGGGTTTGAGGTATGCCAGCAGATCCGCGGGTTTTCCAATGTTCCTATTGTTATGTTAACCGCAAAGGGCGACGATATGGATAAGATTCTGGGTCTGGATTACGGTGCGGACGATTACATCACGAAGCCCTTTAATATCCTTGAGGTGAAGGCAAGAATCAAGGCCATTATGCGAAGGACAAACCGTCAGGGACAGAAACGGGAAGAAGCGGTCAAGGTGGTGGAACGGGGCGATATGCGGCTCGACTGCGAGGGCAGAAGAGTGTCGGTCAAGGATCGTGAGATCAACCTGACAGTCAAGGAGTTTGAAGTGCTGGAGCTTCTGATGAAAAATGCGGGAAAGGTTTACGGCAGGGAAGAGCTGCTGCGTCTGGTATGGGGAAATGACTATCCGGGCGATGTGAGGACCGTGGACGTACATATCAGAAGACTGCGCGAAAAAATAGAGGAAATCCCCGGCGAGCCCATGTACGTGCGGACAAAGTGGGGTGTTGGATATTACTTTGCCTAAAATAACTTTACGTCAAATTACATTTCTGAGAAGCCTGAAGGGACGGATTTTTCTGATTCTGCTGGTGGTCGGGCTGATTCCCTGTTTTATCATGCGCCATGCGATTCTGCAAAATTACGAACGGCGGGCGGTCAATATCAGAACCTCCGATATTTCCACCCAGGTCAGGATTCTGGCGAATCATCTGATTACCTATCACTATCTGCAGGACACTTCCTCCGAGGTGATTAATGCGGAGCTGGATCAGCTGTCAAATCTGTATGACGGCCGCGTGCTTATCATCAATGCGGATCTTCGGATCGTGAAGGATACCTACGGCATCAGCGAGGGAAAAACCATCATTTCGGAAGAAGTGATTAAGTGTCTGGGCGGGGAGAGCGCTAACCAGTACGACAGGGAAAACGGCTATATAGAGATGACCATTCCCATCACGGAGACGGTGGAGGCAGATCTGCAGGTGGGCACTGGGGAGCGTGTGGAGCTGGTGCGGGGCGTTATGCTGGTGAGTGCGTCCAACGACAGCATCATTGCGACCATGAACAGTTTAAACCGGCAGGCGATGGTGGTGGAATCCATCGTAGGCGTGCTGATTTTTGTGCTGGCTCTTCTGGTGTCCAAGTTTCTCTTTGCGCCTTTCAAAAAGATCATAGAAGCGTTGGATCAGGTGCGGGAAGGATACACAAACGATCCGATTTCGGTGACGGACTGCCTGGAGACAGAGCATATCGGAGATGCTTTTAACAGGGTACTGGGCCGGATGAAGATGCTGGATGATTCCAGACAGGAGTTTGTCTCGAATGTGTCCCATGAACTGCGAACGCCCATCACCTCCATGAAAGTGCTGGCGGATTCGCTGATCACGCAGAAGGATGTGCCGATTGAGGTCTATCAGGAGTTTATGACCGATATAGCGGCCGAGATCGAGAGGGAGGACAAGATCATCAATGACCTGCTCTCTCTGGTTAAGATGGACAGAACCTCCGCTGACCTGAACATTTCGGAGGTGGATATCAATGCGCTGGTGGAGCTTATCATGAGAAGGCTCCGCCCTATTGCCAACCGCAGGGATATACAGCTTGTGTACGAAAGCCTGCGTCCTGTGACCGCTTCGGTGGACGAGGTCAAGCTGACGCTTGCGCTCTCCAATCTGGTGGAGAATGCGATCAAGTACAACAAGGAACATGGTTTTGTGAAAGTGTCGCTGGACGCCGACCACCAGTTTTTCACCGTGCAGGTGGCAGATTCGGGCGTGGGCATTCCCGAGGATGAGCTGGAGCACATATACGAGCGGTTTTACCGTGTGGACAAGTCGCGTTCCAGAGAGATCGGAGGAACGGGACTGGGGCTTTCCATTACAAAAAGCGCAATCCTTATGCATCGTGGAACCATCAAAGTGACAAGCATTGAGGGAGAGGGGACGGACTTCACGGTGAAGATTCCGCTTAAGTATATTGCAGTTTAGGGAGGCAGGTATGAAGAGGACGAGACTTGGGTTTTCCTGCATGGTTCTGATGATGGGGCTGTGTCTGTGTACTGCCTGTGCGAACAGGAACGGAGGGCAGGAAGGAACTGCCTATCAGATATATTATGTAAGCAATGATGAGACAAAGATCGTGGAGCGGGAATATGTGAGCCAGACGACGGATACAGAGCTTCTGTTTGAGGAAATGATGGGACAGCTTGCGACAATTCCCGAAAAGATAGATTACGAAACACCTCTTGCGACGGAGATAGCAGTGAGAGGACATACGCTGGAAAATGGCCTTTTGACGCTGGATTTTGACGAGAGCTACAAAAACCTGTACGGAATAAGGGAAATTCTTGTGCGCGCGTCGATCGTGAGGACGATGGCGCAGCTGCCGGGAGTGGAGCGCGTGGCGTTTACGGTGGGAGGAGAACAGCTTACGGACAGGATGGGGACGGCAGTGGGCATCATGACGGCGGATACTTTTATTGAGAACGCCGGCAATGAGATCAATGCCTACGAGAAGGTGAACCTGCGCCTCTATTTTGCCAATGAGACGGGAGACCGCCTTGTGGAGGAAAACCGCCGCAATGTGGTGTACAACAGTAACATTTCTCTGGAGAAGCTGGTGGTGGAGAAGCTGGTGGAGGGCCCTATGATTGAGGGTGCGTATCCGACCATCAATCCGACGACCAGAATTATCAGTGTCACCGTACAGGATGGCACATGTTATGTAAACTTAAATAATGATTTCCTGAGCCAGCCTTACAACGTGGCCTCCGACGTGACGATTTATTCCATTACGAACTCTCTGGCGGAGCTGCCAAACGTGAACAGAGTGCAGATATCGATCAATGGGGAGACCAACCTTTCCTATCGGGAAAATATGAGCTTAAATACGCTGTTTGAGAGAAATCTGGATATTCTGGTTTCAGGAGGAAACGGACAATAAAGAATGGAAAGAAAGGGAGCCGATAAGGCTGCATAAGGAGGCTGATATATGATGCGCAGACCCCTGTGCCTGACAGGACTGGCATTTGTGGTGGTACTGCTTTTGGGAATATACCTGACGCCGAAAGGCGCACAGACTTACGACGGGCTTGACAGGCAGCAGGTTACGCTGCTTGGCGTCGTGGAGTGGAAGGAACATAAAATCTCAAAAGAAGAAGAGGTTTTGGTGGTATCTTTGGGACAGGTCATTGTCCTGAATCCGATTCTGAATGATTCTTTGGAAAATCTCCCCGAAAAAGTCAGGGGAACTACCGCAAAGCAAATACAAAAATATTGGGAAAATAATAAAGCGAGTCTATGCCTTCCCGGCGCGGAAGGCATAGAGGGCGTACTCTGCTATCCGGAGGAGGAACCGGCCATGGGAAGCGTTGTGCTGATGGAAGGGAAATTTTATGCCTTCTCCCACGCATCCAACCCCGGGGAATTTGACGGGGCGGATTATTACCGCATTATGGGACGGCAGGGCAGGTTGATGGAGGCAGGCTGCCTGTCAGAGAGCAGGGAGTATTCTGTCTTTCAGGAGGGGCTTTACCGTTTGCGGGCATATCTTTCCCTTCTTCTGCATGCCTCTTATCCAAAGGAGGAGGCGTCCGTTATGGGGGCAATGCTTCTGGGAGAGAAGGGGATGCTTGACGGGGAAGTCAAAAGTCTTTATCAGCAGAACGGCATCATACATATCCTTGCCATCAGCGGACTGCATCTGTCCATTCTGGGCATAGGCTTATACAATTTATTAAAGCGTCTGCGTGTTCCTAATATAGTTGACATAATATTGTCGATCGGGCTGATGTACTGCTATGGAATGATGACGGGAATGGGCGTATCCATTGTCAGGGCGCTGGTGATGTTTGGGCTGAAGCTCTGTGCGCCCCTTGTGGGCAGGACATACGATATGCTTACTGCTATGACGGTGGCGGCCCTTCTCATTCTTGTGCAGCAGCCTCTGTATCTGACGCACAGCGGTTTTCTTTTCTCCTTCGGGGCAGTCTGCGGTATTGGTCTCCTGCCGGAGGTTTCGGCACATCTGCCCTCCGGTAATAAATTTCTGAAAGCGTTGTCTGCGGGAGGCTGGGTGTCCCTCGCGACGCTTCCCGTGCATCTTTGTTTTTATTACGAATTTCCTCCTTATTCCGTGTTTCTCAATTTGATGGTCATTCCCTGTATGGGTATACTTTTGATAAGCGGCGTGGGCGTGATGGCGGCGGCATTCCTGTTTCTTCCATTGGGGCGTTTTGCCGCCCTTCCCGGGATCTGGATTTTGGATTTTTATGGTAAATGCTGCGATTTCTGCATGAAGCTGCCCGGACGGCGGTGGATTACGGGGCGGCCAGAGCTCTGGCAGACAGCGGCATTTCTGGGAATTTTAATGCTGGCGGCTTTTTTTGCGAAAAGGATGAAAAGAGGGCAGTTTGCGGCGACGGTTTTTCTGGCTGTGGCGGTTCTGGCGTTGCGGCTTCCCCGCGGCCTCACAATCACTTTTCTGGATGTAGGGCAGGGGGACTGTATCTGTGTGGAGGAGGGAAGGCGGCATTTCCTGATCGACGGCGGAAGCTCGGATACCAGTGACGTGGACGTCTACCGCATGGTACCTTTTTTGAAATACAGGGGCATATCGCATCTGGACGCGGTGTTTGTCACGCATCCTGACAGCGACCATGAGAACGGCATCCGGGGAATGCTTGAAAATTACGAGGAGAACGGCATAGGAATCGGTATGTTGGTTCTGCCGGATGTGGCCGGGGACAGCAAAAATGAAAACTATCATTCGCTTGTGGCTCTGGCAGAGGACAAAGGAGTGCCCGTCCGTCTGATACATGCGGGGGAGCGCGTGGAGAGCGGCGCCCTTTCCCTTTTCTGCCTGCATCCGGCGGCCGGTTATGCGAACGGGGACACCAACGCTTACTCTACGGTACTCTATTTGAGATACGGGCAGTTTTCAGCGCTTTTTACGGGAGACCTGGAGGGAGAGGGGGAGAGACTTGTGACAGAGGTTTTATGTGGACAGAAGGGACAGGCGGACGTATGGCGCGGCGGGCGGACAGACATGCCGACAGGAAATATCAGTCTTCTCAAGGTGGCCCATCACGGCTCGAGAAATTCCTCGTCCGAGGCATTCCTGTCTGCGGTAAGTCCGGGGATAGCCGTCATTTCGGCCGGGCGGGACAATTCCTATGGGCATCCCCACGCAGAGACTCTGGAGCGGCTTGAGGGACAGGGATGCGTTACTTTTCAGACGCTGGAGAGCGGCGCGGTGACCATCCGGGTGAAGGGGGAAAGGGTGTATGCGGAGAAGTATATCGAATGATTTTACGGTGATTTCCTTATGGCGGTGCACATGCCTGCCGATATATTCTGTGACAGGCTGCAGTCAGGACAAAATGGACGGGAAACAGATATGAAAAAACTTGGAGAAGAGATCAGGACGGGACAGTTAAAGCAGGTATATCTCCTTTGCGGGGATGAGGCATATCTGCGCAGACAGTACAGAGACAGGGTAAAAAAGGCCCTTATGGGTGACGGCGACCTGATGAATCTGCATTGCTTTGAAGGGAAGGGAATTGATCCTGCAGAGGTGATCGACCTGGCGCAGACCATGCCTTTTTTGTCGGAGCGCCGCGTGCTTGTGATAGAGAACAGCGGCCTTTTTAAGCGCGGCGGCGAGGCGCTTGCGGCATATCTGGCGGCACCGGCCCCGACAGCCTTTTTTGTGTTCGTGGAGACAGAGGTGGATAAAAGAAGTAAGCTCTACAAGGCCGCCACATCCAAAGGGCGCGTGATCGAGTGCAAAACACCGGATGAGGCGGTGCTGAAACGCTGGATCGTGGAGCTTCTCACGAAGGAAGGCCTTCGGATCACCCAGCGGGATCTGGACTTTTTTCTGGAAAAGACAGGGACGGATATGGAGAATATCCGGGGCGAGGTGGAGAAGCTAATCTGTTACTGTCTGGGGCGGGACGTGGTCACGTCGCAGGATATCAGCGAAATCTGCGTCAGGCAGATCGGCAGCCGTATTTTTGAGATGGTGGACGCCGTGGCGGACAAAAAGCAGAGGCGGGCCATGGAGCTGTATTATGATCTGCTGACGCTGAAGGAGCCGCCCATGCGGATTCTCTTTCTGATCGCCAGACAGTTCAATCTTCTTTTACAGGTCAGGGAACTGAAAAATAAAGGATATGACGCGCGGGGGATCGGCCCGAAGGTGGGGCTGGCGGATTTTATCGCCAGAAAATATGTGACCCAGGCGCAGAAGTTTAAGGAGTCTGAATTGAAGCAGGCTGTGATGGACTGCGTGGAGACGGAGGAAGCCGTCAAGACAGGGAGAATGAACGATGTCTTAAGCGTGGAGCTTTTAATTGTGAAGCACAGTATGCAATAATACAGGGCCCTGGGCCGGTATGGAAAAGTTCTGGTTGCACAGGAAGGCATTTTTACAGTACAATAGAAATAAGAGATGATGAATAACATCATTCACTACCAATGATATCGGAGGTATATTGTGAGTATGCATATTGTTTGTCTGGATCTTGAGGGAGTGCTGGTGCCGGAAATCTGGATCGCTTTTGCGAAAGAGACCGGTATTTCACAGCTTACAAGGACGACCAGGGACGAGCCGGATTATGATAAACTGATGAACTGGCGGATCGGTATTTTGAAGGAGCATGGGCTGGGACTGAAACAGATTCAGGAGACGATCGCCAGGATTGACCCCATGCCGGGGGCGAAGGAGTTCCTGGACGAGCTGCGGCGGTTGACGCAGGTGATCATTATCAGCGATACCTTTACCCAGTTTGCGGGCCCGCTGATGGAGAAGCTGGGATGGCCGACAATTTTTTGCAATTCTCTGGAGGCGTCTCCTGACGGGGAGATCACCGGATATAGGATGCGTGTGCAGGATTCCAAACTCACCACGGTGAAGGCGCTTCAGTCTATCGGATATGAGACGGTCGCGGCAGGGGACAGCCATAACGATCTCGGCATGATCCAGGCCAGTAAGGCGGGCTTTCTTTTCAGGACTACAGAGCAGATTAAGAAAGAGTATCCTCAGTTTCCGGCATATGAGACATATGAGGAACTGCTGGCGGCTCTTAAAAAGGCGGTTGCGCTTTGACGGACGGCGTAAGGGGAAATGACAGAAGGAGGGAAAATGTTATGAGATGTATGCGTGTGGCTTTTGAGGCGGATGTGGAGAAATATGAGGTCGGCAAGGGTATGGAGGACGGTTTTGAACTGTGGACGGATGTGGTGACAAGAGGATGGTTTGTCACGGACTCCCTTGTGCAGATCAGGAAAGACAACGGCGCGATCGTCTGCCCTTATATTCTTCATAAGAGAGGGAAGACCTTCATCGGTGAGGGGGATTATATTATTACGGAGTCGGACGGTTCACGTCATGTCTGCGGCGGAGAAAAGGTCTTTGACAGATACAGGCCCATCGAGGGATAGGAATATTATGTAAACTAAATATGGATACAATCAAGTCAGCCGTAAGGTCTGTGAGTACAGATTCTTCCGGCTGACTTTTTGTTCTATAGGAAATTGCGACAGTGTAAACCATTCAAGGAGAATACGGAGTATTCTCTGAATCATCGCTGCCGGACGACGATTTTTGTCATGTAGGAAAGTTCTCCGAATTTTTACTACAGAGTCCTGATTATGGGACTCGTGAAGTGGTAAGGTGTTTTCAACAAGGGGGTGTGACATATGAACAGGGGATTTGGCGTGATCACGATGCTGCTTACTCTGACGATTGCTTTCTGTGTGGGAGGGACGGCGATGAGTAAAGAACGGAGCGGTTACACAGAGGAAAATGAAAGATATGCGGCGCTTGAGGCAGAGTTTCTGGCCAGGGCGAGGGTGATATTGGAGGATGAAGGATATCGTGACAGCGGTGTGACGATCACCTGGACCAGAGAGGGAGGAGGCGCGAGGAGCTATCTTGTGGAGATACACCACAGAGGAATCGGGGGTCTTGGCGATGATGAGCGGGAGAGACTGAGCGAGAGCCTGTGCAGCGGGAAACTCGGCGGGGAGGCGCAGGCGCTCCATATTGTTTACATCTGACACAGGGGCTACAGACTGCCGGGGCTGCGACGCTGGTAAATACCGACAGATGCCACATACAAAAAGTGTGAGATGTTGACAAAACAGAACATTTGTTCTAAAATAGAGAAAGAACAAATGTTCTGTAAAATTAGAGATGAGAAGAGAATGACATTTCGGCTTTTTGGGATTATACTAATAGAGAATAATTATGAAGAAGGAGATTCCTATGAGACATAATCCCAGACCACAGGAAATATACAGGCATTTTAAGGGCAGCCTGTATCAGATACGCTGCCTGGCGGAACATAGCGAGACGGGCGAAATGATGGTAGTTTATCAGGCGATGTACGGCTCTTTCAAAATATATGTGAGACCTCTGTCCCTGTTCATGGAAGAGGTAGATCATGTGAAATATCCGGCAGCCGGGCAGAGATACCGCTTTGCGCTTTTGGAAGCCGGGCAGAATGAGGGAGAGCCTGCTGTTTTACCGGAAAGTCCGGCGGAGGAGAAACCGACAGAAAAAGTATTGCAGGAAGAGTGTGCTTCTGTACAGGAGAAACTTCCGGAAGAGAAGGAAGAGCCCGTCGCGCCCGGGACCTCCTTGAAGGAGACGGAACCGATGGAAGAACAACTAAATATCGATCCTCTGGTGCTGGAATTTCTCGACGCGGATTCCTATGGACAGAGGCTTACTATTCTCGATTCACTCCACAGCCGGATCACGGACGATATGATCAATATGATGGCGGTATCGGCGGATCTGGAGATCAAGGAGGGTGATGTGGAGGACAGGTACATGGAACTTCGCAACTGTCTGCGCACCTTTGAAAGGTATGAGTGTAACAGATTGAGATAAAAAAGCCCCCACCGGAGAGATCGCGGATGGGGGTGCTTTATGGCTTATGAGCTGGAAAACAAACTTGTAGTGGGCGTTTCGTCCAGAACATTGTTTGATCTGACCTATGAGAACAGAATATTTGAGGAGGAGGGCGTCGAAGCATACAGCCGCTATCAGGTGGAGCATGAGGATGAACTGCTTCGCCCCGGGCCGGGGTTTCCGCTTGTGAGAGCCCTGTTGAACCTGAATGAACTGCCGGGCATGGAGGGGCGTGTGGAGGTCATTATCATGTCCAGAAACAGTCCGGACACCTCGCTCCGGGTCTTTAAGGCCATCGAGCACTATGGCCTGCGGATTACCAGGGCAGTGCTGGCTGGCGGCGCATCTCTGGCGCCTTATCTCGCAGCTTTTAAGACGGATCTTTTTCTGTCGGCCTGTGAGGAGGATGTGCAGCGGGCGATCGACTCGAATATTGCGGCGGGTATTATTTGTACGGAGGGCATATCCACCTACGACTGTGAACACAGGATCAGGCAGATCAGAGTGGCTTTTGACGGGGATGCGGTGCTTTTCTCGGATGAGTCCGAGCGGATATTTCAGGAGAAGGGGCTGGAGGCTTTCGAGGAGAACGAGAGAAGGAATGCAGATAATCCTTTGCAGGCGGGGCCTTTTGCCAAATTTTTGAAGACCCTCTCCGAATTGCAGAGAAACCATACGGAGGCGGATGCCCCGATCAGGACGGCGCTTGTCACGACGAGATGCGCACCGGCCCACGAGCGCGTCATACGCACGCTGCGGGCATGGGATGTGCGCATAGACGAAGTATTCTTTCTTGGCGGAATCCGAAAGAGGGATGTACTGCACGCCTTTGGGGCGCACATTTTCTTCGACGACCAGCCTGCTCACACGCTTCCGGCCTCAGAGGTTGTGCCGGCGGCCAGAGTTCCCTATAAGAACAGGGAGGCTGTAAAGGAGATTGAGAAGAAGGACAGCAGTTAAAGGGATAAAAGGATATGAAATATCAGGAGATCGTTGCCGCTGAGTTTTTAGAGCGGCCCAACCGGTTTATCGCCTATGTGGATCTTTGCGGCGAGCGGACGAAAGTACATGTTAAGAACACGGGCAGGTGCCGTGAACTTCTGAAAGACCGTGCCAGAGTGTATCTGGAGAAGAATCACAGTGAGACACGTGCCACCGCGTACGATCTTGTGGCGGTGGATAAGGACGGGAATCTGGTCAACATGGACTCCACCGCGCCCAACAGGGTGGCAGGTGAGTGGCTCCGGGCGGGCGGCCTGTATGAGGATGTCAGCCTGGTAAGGCCGGAGAAAACATTCGGCAATTCCCGGTTTGACTTTTATTTGGAGAGTACGTCGGGGAAAAAGGCGTTTATTGAGGTAAAGGGCGTGACTCTGGAGCGGGAAGGGGCAGCGGCTTTTCCGGATGCCCCTTCCGAGCGTGCGCTTAAGCATGTGGAGGAGCTGATAGAAGCGAGGAAACAGGGATATGATGCATATCTTCTGTTTGTCATTCAGATGAAGGGCGTAAGATACGTGGAACCGAATATGGATACACAGCCTGCTTTTGGGGAGGCGCTTAAGAGGGCAAGGAGAGCGGGAGTCCGTCTTCTTGCCTACGACTGTCTTGTGAAGGAGGACGGTCTGGAGATGGATGCGCCGGTGCCCGTCTATCTGGATTGTCTGGACAGAATCGCAGCCCCGCTTCTTGCCTGGTATGACAGGGGCAGGCGTATCCTGCCGTGGAGGGAGGAGCCTTCTCCCTATCATGTGTGGCTTTCGGAGATCATGCTCCAGCAGACCAGAGTGGAGGCTGTAAAACCCTATTATGACCGTTTCCTGCAGGCGCTTCCCGATATCGGCAGCCTTGCAGCGGTGGATGAGGAGAAACTTCTGAAACTGTGGGAGGGGCTTGGATATTATAACAGGGCGAGAAACCTGAAAAAGGCGGCGCAGATTCTTGTATCGGAGTATGGCGGGCAGATGCCTGACGATTATGAAAAGATCATGTCCCTTCCGGGGATCGGCAGTTATACGGCAGGCGCCGTTTCCTCTATCGCTTTCGGGAAAGCCCGCCCCGCGGTGGACGGCAATGTTCTCCGGGTTCTTTCCAGACTCAGGGCCGACGACAGGGATATTCTGAATGCAAATGTCAAAAAATCCGTAGAGGAAGAGCTGGCTGACGTGATGCCGGCTGACCGCCCCGGCGACTTCAACCAGGCGCTTATGGAACTGGGGGCCATGGTATGTATTCCGAACGGTGCGCCGAAATGCGATGTCTGCCCATGGAACGGACTGTGCAGAGCGAGAGCGGAGGGCCGGACAGGAGAACTGCCGCAAAAGACGAAGAAAAAACCGAGAAGCATAGAGAAGAAGACGATTCTGGTGATACAGGATGCGGAGTGTGTCGCGCTCCGCAAAAGGCCCGAGAAAGGGCTGCTTGCAGGTATGTATGAGTTCCCGTCCATGGAGGGACACTGCGGGGAGGAGCGGGTGCTCGCTTATTTGAGAGAGCTTGGGCTTTCCCCTTTAAGAATCAGAGAACTTCCTCCTGCAAAGCATGTGTTTACCCATAAAGAGTGGCATATGACGGGGTTTCTTGTCAGGGTGGATGAGCTTGCCGTAAAGGGCGACAAACAAAAATTGCAGGGATTTATCTTTGTCGATCCGGGACAGACGCGGACAGATTATCCGATTCCGTCCGCCTTTGCGGCTTACGCGGGGCAGGTGGAGATTAAGGTGCCGAAAAAATAAGAAAAATATAAGAAAGCTGTAACAAATACCGGCGGCTTTTATGCTAGAATGACAGGGTGAATCGTTTGATAAAACGGGGCAAGAGATCTGGGAAGAAAGGCTTGAGAAAGGCAAGGTCAGTCATGAAATTATTATCTGTTGCAATACCCTGTTACAATTCGGAAAGCTATATGGGAAAATGCATTGAATCACTTCTGCCCGGCGGCGAAGATGTGGAGATATTGATTGTGGACGACGGTTCCACAGACAGAACGGGAGAGATCGCGGACGATTACGAAAAGAGGTATCCTTCTATCGTGAAGGCGATCCATAAGGAGAACGGAGGACACGGTTCGGCTGTAAATGCGGGGCTGGCCCATGCTTCGGGGCTGTTTTACAAGGTTGTGGACAGCGACGACTGGGTGAAGGAGAGCGCTTACAGGAAGATATTGGAAACGCTTCGGGACATCATTGCGGGAGGAGAAACTCTCGATATGATGATCAGCAATTTTGTCTACGAGAAGGAGGGCGCCAAAAAGCATAAGGTGATGAAATACCACCATGCGCTCCCACAGGACAAGATATTTGGCTGGAATGAGGTGAGGCATTTCCACAAGGGGCAGTATATCCTCATGCACTCGGTGATCCTGCGCACGAATCTTCTTCGGGAATGCGGGCTAAAGCTGCCGGAACACACGTTTTATGTAGATAATATTTTCGTCTTTGAACCGCTTCCCTTTGTGAAGAAAATGTACTACCTCGATGTGAACTTTTACCGCTATTACATTGGAAGAGAGGGGCAGTCGGTCAACGAGGAGGTTATGATCGGAAGGATAGACCAGCAGATCAGGGTCAACAAGATCATGATTGACTACCTGGTAGAGAAGAGAGCGAAAATTTACGGAAAAAGAAAATTAAAAAAATATATGCTCAACTATCTGGAGATTATCACAGTTATCTCCTCCATCATGCTGATACGTTCCGGCACGGAGGAAAATCTTGAGAAGAAGGCAGAACTTTGGCAGTATATCAGACAAAAGGATCTGAGTCTGTATATGCATCTGCGCTGCGGTGTGCTCGGCAATTCCATGCACCTGCCCGGGAAGGGCGGAAGGAAGATATCCGTGGAGGGCTATAAGATATGCAGACGCTTCTTTCAATTTAACTAAAGGAGCGTTCCGGGTTTCCGTTTCCGCCTGCTGTGCAGGTTGTGGTAAAAATTGATAAGCACGTCGGAGTGATACACGATGCCGTACATCACGGCCGCCATGATGAAAGCAGTGGTCACGTCAAAGACGGAGTGTTGTTTGATGAGCACTGTCGACAAAATGATCGACACGCACAAAATCAGGGAACCGATTCGGATACCCTTGTGCTTTTCCATCCGCGCGCTCTTCATCACTGCGAAATGGCAGCCGAGAGAATTATATACATGGATGCTGGGCCAGAGGTTTGTCGGAGTGTCCGCCTTGTAAAGCATGGCAACCAGTCTTGTGCACAGGTTATCTCTTGGCATGGTAACGGGACGAAGATCGTGTCCGTTTGGCCAGAGGGTGCTGACAATCAGAAAAACCGTCATTCCGGTAAACAGGAAGGTACAGATCCTGAAATAGTCGTCTTTATCATGAAAGAAAAAATAGAGGACTGTCACCGCCACGTAAACAAACCACAACAGATAGGGGATGACGAAAACCTCGCAGAAGGGGATGAGGTCATCGGGCCGCAGGTGGATCAGGTAATAATGGCTTGTCACGGTTTTCTCCAGCCAGGCAAACCACTGCATATATATGATCCCGTAGAGAAGGAGCGGCAGTGCGTGTTTGTATTTGTTACAGGTTTTCGCAAGTGTCTGTGTCATAAAATCGGTTCCTTATCGTGGTCTGTTAATATACTCAAAAATTCGGCCGCTGCGCGCGCCGATGATTCTTTTACTGACATATCAGTTAAAATCAAATGCTTACTTCTTTTTCGCCTGATTTTCTGCTGACACGTTACATGATAGCAGATCAGGTTGAAAAGTCAAAATAAGATTTCCATAAAGTTTTCTTAATTTTCTATGAAAATCTGTCCATTCTGTCAAAGCAGTGTCTGCGTATATAGAAACCCCGCAGGATTGTCATAAATTTTGTTTGCATTACATAGCATAATACTTTAT
>CAMQTN010000016.1 GCA_947037115.1 uncultured Lachnospiraceae bacterium | reverse complement strand
CCCACCGGCTGATCCAATCCGGGTTTCGTCACCCTTCCCACGCCCTGCCCGCCCACGATCCCAATTACCGGTTCTGTCCGAAAACCTACCTTCGCACAGATACGCATGCCTGTGGTAACATCGGGATCGTCGCCGCCGTCCTTTTCCACAGCGCAGCTGACGCTGGTTTCCTTTCGCACAATATCCAGAAGCTTCGCCGTATAAGGGATTCCTTTCGGCGTCTCTATCCGGATCTCCTTTTTCTCCCTGCCCGTAAGCAGCATGTAAGCCGCCGCTTTTGCCGCGGCCGCCGCACAGCTTCCCGTGGTAAATCCGTGCCGCATCCGCTCACCCCTTTCGTGTCAGCTCATAGAGGAGCCCGTTGCAGATGGCGGCGGCAATGTTACTGCCGCCTTTTCTTCCCCGGTTGACGATATAAGGCACACCGGTCTCCATGATCAGCTCCTTGGCCGTCTCCACGTTTACAAATCCCACCGGGACGCCGATCACAAAAGCAGGCCGCCAATCGCTTTCCTGCATCATCTCATAGAGCCGGATCAACGCGGTAGGCGCATTTCCTATGGCAAAAATAATCGGTTTTTCAAGCTCCCTTGCCTTCTCCATACTGACCGCCGCCCTTGTGGTGTTTCGCTTCCCTGCAAGCGACGCCACCTCCTCGTCCGCCATAAAGCAATGGGCCATTCCGCCAAGGGATGCCAACGCCCGCTTGTTGATCCCTGCAAGGGCCATGTTGGTGTCCGTCACAATATCCGCCCCATTCAATAAAAGATTTTCTGCCGTCTCCACCGCGTTCTCGGAATAGGTCATCGTATCCGCATAGTCAAAATCCGCGCTGGTGTGAATCACACGCTTAGTAATCGGCGCTTCCGCCTCCTTAAGCTCAATTCCCCTCTGCTCTAACTCCTTGGAAATAATCGCAAAACTCCTCTTTTCAATTTCTTCCGGGCGCACATGCACCACTTCTCCTGTCCCGGCCGCCGCATTCCTTTCTTCCATATCTTTTCTTTCCCCTTTTCCCGTCTCTTTTCTTTCTCTTCGTCTATTCCCGTAAGGCCCGCAGCAGCCTTTCATTTTCCCTCCTGCTTTTCACCGCAATCCGGTAATACCCTTCTGACAGTCCCCGGAAATTCCTGCAGTCCCGGATTAAAATTCCCTGCTTCAGCAATTCCCCGTAGAGATCCCGCCCACTGTGAAGCAGGAGAAAATTGGCCTCCCCGGAAAAGGCGCTGATCCCAAGCGCCCGCAGGCCTTCCTCCAAAAAAAGCCGCTCCTTTTCCACATACCGTACCGTCTGCTGCAGATAATCCTTCTGTCCTGCACAGACAATTCCCGCTGCCTGCGCAAACGTAGAAACGTTCCACTCGGGAAGCTGTCTTTGTATCCGCCGTGACATCTGCCCGTCAGAACAAACCAGATAACCCAGACGCACGCCTGGAATGGCAAAACTTTTTGTAAAGGCATTGACCAGTATCAGATTCTCAAAGTCCCCTGCTTCACCCAGCATGGAAGGTTGCCCCGCACAGAATGAGATAAAGCATTCGTCCAGCACCACATAAATCCCCCTCCTTGCGCAGTGCGTAAGCACTGTACGAAGATATTCCCGTCCCAAAAGCTTTCCCGTAGGGTTGTTGGGATTCGCCAGAAAGAGTAAATCCGTATCCTGCGTCAAAAGGGAAAACAGTTTTTCCCCCGGAAAGAAATCCTCCTGCTCCTTCGTCTCGCAAAAGACAATCCCGCCGCCACCGGCCCCGGCCGCATACTCGTAGCCATAGAAGGAGGGGACCGGTATCACTGTCCTTTTCGGTTCTATTCCCCGCACAACCGCCATAAAAAGCTCCGACGCGCCGTTTCCGAAAACCAGATTTGTTTCCGATACGCCAAGCATACCGCTGACGGCCTCTTTCAACGCTTCCTGACCGATATCCGGATAGCGGCCGCTGTCCTCCGCCGCCAGACGCAGGGCGTCTCTCACAGCCTCCGGCATTCCCAGCGGATTCGTATTCACAGAAAAATCATACTGCACCTTGTTCCGATAAACATCTCCCCCGTGTAGTCCTCTCATCGTCTTCCCTGTCCCTCTCAGCACATCCCGCAGACCGCAGACAGGAACAGCAGACAGACCATCTCGCCGCTCCACGCCGTCAGATACATCAGGCGGTTGGCCCGCCGGATATCCTCCGCCTCCACTCTGCGCCTTTCGTCCCCGATATAAGGTTTCTCTACGATTTTCCCAAAATAACTGGCGTCCCCCGCAAGCCGGACGCCAAGCGCCCCCGCGCACACGGATTCCGTCTGGGCGGAGTTGGGACTTGCATGCTTCCTGCGATCCCTTTTCCAGACGCAAAATGCTCCCTTCCCCGAAAAGTCCTTTCCCCCGATAAAAGCCGAGAGAATCATGAGCCCGGCGCTGATTCTGGCAGGCAGAAAATTTACCAGATCGTCCAGCTTCGCGGCGGCTCTGCCAAAATACAGATACCGCTCATTTTGATAGCCGACCATGGAATCCAAGGTGTTGACCGCCTTATAAAAGAAGCCGAGAACCGGGCCGCCAAGGGCTGTGTAAAGCATGGGTGCAATCACGCCGTCCGATGTATTTTCCGCCACCGTCTCCACCGCGGCCTTCGCAACGCCTTCCTCATCAAGACAATCCGTATCTCTTCCGACGATCATGGAAACCGCCTTTCTCGCCCCTTCCAGATCATGCGCTTCCAGATGATTGTAAACTTTCATACTTTCCGTTTTCAGGCACTTGGCCGCCAGCAACTGATAAGTCATGACCGCTTCCGCCGTAACGCCCGCATAAGGATGTACCCGGTATGCCAGAAGCAGGATGACCGCCGCCACCGCCACCGTACAAAAAACCACGCCAAGGACCAGCCAAACGCCACGCAGATATTCTCCTATCGCCGCATTCTCCCCATGTTTTGTCCTGTGTCCTGCCTTTTTGCCAAACATGCGCCGCCCATGCCCGCGCAGCGCCGTTTCCATTCCGCTGATCAAACGCCCGGCCAGCCGAACCGGGTGCGGCATCCAATGGGGATCCCCCAGAAATAAATCCAGCAGAAATCCCACAAAAAAAGCAATGATATGATAAACTGCTACTTCCTGCATACGCCGCTCCTGCCTTACCATTGTGCAAGCACCGTAAGTTCGGGCCTGTTGTCTTCTCTTTTGCAGGCGCACAGATATCCCCTGCCGTTAGCCGTCTGATAATCAAAATAACCACCGCCGCCATATCTGCCAAGAAGCGCCATTATGGTGCCTCCATGCACGATCATTCCCACGGTCTTCTCTTCCCCTTTCAGCATCCCGAGCATGGTCTGAAACCCCTTATCACAGCGCACAATAAAATCCGCCCGGCTTTCTCCTGCAGGACAGGGCGTCTCCCCGCCACTGTCAAGCCATCTTTGGTATCTCATATCGTCTTTCAGTTCCTCATAAGTTTTTCCTTCGAATGTTCCAAAATCCATCTCTGTCCATTCTTCAATACAGACAGGCTCCATCCCCGGGTAGAGAATTTCCGCAGTCTGCACACACCGTCTCATGGGGCTTGCAAACAGCACATCCACAGGCGGATAGCACTGCCTCTTTTTTAACTTCAAAAGCGCCTGTCTCCCCGTCTCGCAGAGGGCCTCGTCCCTTCTCCCCAGATACTGCCTCTGCCTGTTGGATTCTGTTTTTCCGTGTCTGATCATCACCAGCTTTATTTGATCCTCTGTCCGATTCCGCATACCACGCGCACCACTTCCTCCGCCTCTTTTGCCAGCGCGGTCACAATTCTTCCTGTCCGTTCCCTGTACGCTCTCTCAAATGCCTCCACAGGCACAATCCCGTTTCCGATCTCGTCACAGATGATCACACAGTCAGGAAATCTGTCCAGAAATTTTCTGATCTCTTTCTCAGGATCGCCGTCCGCTTTCAGCCTGTTTCTCACCCAGAGATGGAAATGGTTCAAAATCACCGTTTCTCCGTCTGTTTCTGTCTTATCAACCGCATTGTTCTCCTCCGGTTCACCTGTGATCCCCGTATCCCGCAGACATCCCCCCTCCAGAACCCTGTATGATTTTGATCTGTCACGCTCCAAAACATAGGTCAGTTTTCCCTGCGCGAACCCGCCGATAATCAGTTTCATATTTCCCCCCTGTCCAAAGCGCCTTCCGTTTTTATGCTGCGCCGTTTATCTGAATGTGCTGACCCGCACCATCACATCTGCCACCGCTGCCACCGCCATCATACAGATTTCACAGACCACCACAAAGTACCCCGCCGTATCGCCCGTGATGCCGCCAAGTTCTTTTTTCGTGCGATAAAAGTAACGGTAAAATGATATAAAAGCGGCCACAGTAAGCAGACCCGCCCAGACCGACTGCCAGACCATAAAGCCAATACAGAGCGCACCCTGTAAATATAACATCCGCCTCACAGCAGTTTTACGGGCATTCTCCGCAGACTGGCAGAGCATTCCTTCCTTCTTTGCCCCCGGAAAAGACACAACCGCAATGCCGCTGAGACAACGTGATAAAAAGAAGCCGCCGCATACACTGCCAAAAAGCCCGCCATCCTTTATCTCCGAAAATGCCCCCAGATAAATAAGTCCGTATAAGGCCAGCATAATCACGGAAAAGGCCCCTATATGGGAATCTTTTAAAATCTCCAGTTTTCGCTCCCTCGGGCTGTAGGAGCAAAACGCATCCATGGTATCCATAAACCCGTCCACGTGAAAACCGCCTGTAATGGCAAGCGGAACAGCTGCCCCGATCAACGCCCGGCACAGACCGCCAACCGCAAACCGTCCACACAGCTCATTCCACAGAAAAAGAATTCCGCCGATCACGGCCCCAATCCATGGAAAGAAGCAAAGCATATACTGCATGTCCTCCTCCTTCCACGCAAACTGTGGAACCGGAATTTTGGAGTACATGGAAAATGCCAGAAGAAAGGATCTGAACATACACGTCATCCTGTCACCCCCTCCTGTCTGTTCCGGCTTTTATCACAATCGGAAGCCCCGCTGCCACTTCTATCACCTCATCCGCCATGGCCACAAGCCTCTGATTAATCCATCCCATGGCACGAAGATAGGCCATCGTCTCCTCGTCGTAAACACAGCCGTCCTCAAACACGTTATTGCTCACGATGACAAGATGTGTCAGTTTTTTCCCTAACAGAGCAATCCCGTCTACAACAGCTTCTACCGCCTCCTCCGTCCGCTTTCGGCCCCCACCAAACATCTCGTTAGCCGTAAGATTGGAAACACACTCCAGCAAAGCGGATCTTTCTCCCGCTTCCATATGCGCCGCCGCATCCTGAATCCTGACGGGCTGTTCTATCGTAATAAAACCTTTCCCTGCTCTCATCCGCCTGTGCCTTTCAATCCGCTTCCGGCTTTCTTCGTCACAGGCCTGCATGGCCGCCACATAATATTTCCTTTTATCTTCGGAAATGGCCAGCAGGTATTCCTCCGCATAGGCGGATTTTCCACTGCCGCTCCCGCCGATTATCAATGTCATCATCCTTTATTCCCTCTGATAGTTTTCTATCTGAATGTCCGCAAAGGTATTGCTTTCCCGGTATACCGCCAACGCCATGTCCAAAAGAGAAAACAGCATCACGGCTCCCGTCCCCTCTCCAAGCGCCAGCTCCCCGTCGATCACAGGAGACATTCCAAGAGCCTGCGCCAGCTTTTTTGTGGCCGGCTCTTTTCCTTTGTGGGAAGCAAGGAGATACGCCTTTGTCCCCGGCACAATCCGCTCCGCCAGAAGAGCCGCCGTCATACTGATTACCCCGTCTAGCGCCACCGGCAAACGATACAGGGCGCCGCCGATGCAAAGCCCCGCCAGCGCGCCGATATCCAACCCTCCGACAGTTTCCAGAATATGAACGGGATCCGCTCCTCGCAGTTCATATCTCCTCAAAGCTTCCTCGATGATCTCACACTTGCGGCGCAGCTTTTCATCTGTCAGTCCAGCTCCTCTTCCCGTAACCTGCAAAGCCGGAAGGTCCAGAAGAGCCGCCGCTGCCGCGCTGCTTGTAGTGGTATTTCCGATACCCATCTCCCCCGTCGCCAACATGCGGTACCCCCTCCCTTTGCAGTAAGCAGCCATCTCTATCCCGGTAAAGATCGACCGGACCGTCTCCTCCTTTGTCATGGCAGGCTCCGATCTGAAATTCCGGGTACCGCATCGGATTTTTCTGTCAAGTACACCGTCTATCTTCTCCCTGTGATTGATTCCCACATCTACAGGAATGGTATCCGCTCCGATACAGGCCGCCATTCTTCCCACAGAGGAGGCTTTTGCCGCCATATTCTTTGCCACCGCCAGAGTGACCTCCTGACCCGACTGGCTGATGCCTTCCTCCACAACGCCGTTGTCTGCACAGAAAATCACGACAGCCTTCTTTGCAATGTCAATCTCCGGCCTGCCATGAATGGCTCCGATCTGCGCAATCAGTTTTTCAAACCGGCCCATCCCGTCAAGCGGCTTCGCCACAAGATCCCAGTTAGCTAAAACCTTTCTTCTTACTTCCTCATCCGGCGCGTCGATTTTTATTTCCCGCAGCGCTTCTATGGTATACCTTTTTTGGGTATTTCGATTATCCATTCCACCCGTCCCCTCTTCCCTGTACATCGTCCACACACTTTACTCTGTCTTTGCCTCCCTGAGCATCCCGTAAATCTCCTCCATGTTCAAATGCTTTCGCAAAGTATCCGCCAATATATCGTACTGTTTTTCTTTGAAACGCCGATAATCCTCCACCCCATCTGTGGAAATCACAATTCCTTTTTTTTCAGCCAGCACTGCAACCAGTGCCGCAGCCGTCTCACCTGCGTCAAAGATACCATGAATATAGGTGCCGTACACATTCCCATTCGCTCCGCCCACCACAGCCGGCATCTCGTTCCCCGCCCCGGTCCGTCCCACATGAATCTCATATCCTGCATAGGGCAGTCCCGACAGCGCAGAAAAACTCCCTTCCATCTTGCTAAATCTACCGCTCACCTGCCGGCGCAGCTTTTCCTTTGTCAGTACCGTTGTCACGGGAAGCAGTTCCATACCACACATTTCTCCGCCCGCTTCCACCCGGTCAGGATCAGTGATCCGATCCCCGAGCATCTGATAACCGCCACAGATGCCAAAAACAGGCGTCGTCTCCGCCATGCGCTTCACAGCCGACTCCAAACCGTTCCTGCGCATCCACTGTAAATCCTCCATGGTATTCTTACTGCCCGGCAGTATAATCAGATCCGGCCGGTGCAGTTCGGACGGCGCAGCTACGTAACGCACCGATACAGACGGCATCTGTTCAAAGACATTAAAATCCGTGAAATTGGAAATCCGCGGATAACGGATCACTGCAATGTCAATGATCTTTTCCTCTCTCCGGTCAAACCGTCCCGTCAGGCTGTCCTCATCCTCCAACGCCAGATCCATGTAGGGTACAACGCCTGTCACGACTACGCCGCCGCGCTCCTCCAGCATGGTAATCCCGGTCGCCAGTAAAGCTTCATCCCCGCGAAACTTGTTAATGACAAGCCCTCTCACACGCGCTCTCTCCTCTGGGGTCAAAAGCATCAATGTGCCAAGAAGCTGCGCAAACACGCCGCCCCTGTCAATATCCCCCACCAAAAGCACCGGCGCGTCCACCAGCCCGGCCAGCCCCATGTTCACAATATCGTTTTCCTTCAGATTGATCTCCGCCGGACTTCCCGCCCCCTCGATCACGATGATATCCGCAAATTGCGCCAAATTCCTGAATGCCTTTTTTATCTCCGGAATCAGCTTTTTTTTATATGAAAAAAATTCCTTCGCGCTCATATTCCCAAGCACTTCCCCATTCACAATGACCTGCGAACCGGTATGGCTGGTGGGTTTTAGCAGAATCGGATTCATGGAAACAGTCGGCCTTACCCCCGCCGCCTCCGCCTGCATCGCCTGGGCCCTTCCCATCTCAAGGCCTTCCTCTGTCACATAGGAGTTTAACGCCATATTCTGCGATTTAAAAGGCGCCACCGAAAAACCGTCCTGACGCATCATTCTGCAAAGTCCCGCCACAAGAAAACTTTTTCCTGCACTTGACATCGTGCCCTGCACCATGATTACCTTCGCCATCGTATCACCGTTTCTGTCTTTTCTTCTGACCGCATAACTATTTCCCCTATCTTATGTTCTCAGCTTTGTCCCCGGCATCTGACCGATCTGTCTGGCGTAGGCAAGAAGCTTCTCATTTTTGATAAAGTTTTCCCTGTCTATGCCGTAAAGGCGCCCGATAAAATCAGTTTCAAAAACCTCCTCCGGCGCGCCGTACCTTTCCACATACTCGCCCCGCAGGCACAGAATTTTGTCCGATACAATTTTCACCAGCTCCAGCTCATGCAGCGACATAATAACCGTCAGCTGTTTCTTTTCGCGAAGCTCCTGCAAAACGGATAGAAATTCCAGCTTGTGCCTGATATCCAGAAAGGAAACCGGCTCGTCCAACACCAGAACCTCCGGCTCCTGACAGATCGCCCTCGCCAGCATGACACGCTGTCTTTGTCCGTCGCTGATTCTGGAAAAATCCTGATCCTTAATCTGCTCCACATGGACAAGGGCCATTGCCTCCTCCACCTGATCCCGGTCCTCCTTTGACAAAACGCCAAACCTCCCGGTATAAGGATATCTTCCGGTGGCGGCCACATCCTCACAGGTCATCAGCTCTGTCTGCATTTTCTCCGTAAAAACAACAGCCATCCTTTTGGAAAGCGCTGTGCCGGACATATCCGCAAGATCTTTCTGTTCCAGATAAATGGCGCCGCCAACAGACTTTAACTGCCTTGCAATGCTTTTTAGCAAGGTGGACTTCCCCGCTCCGTTTGGTCCGATCACCGTCAGAATTTCTCCCTTTTTCAGTCCGATCTCAATGCCTTTTACCAAAGGCTTTCCCTGATAGCCCACGCTCAACCGCTCTGTATGAAAATAATAATCCATCAGCCCGCCCTCTCCCTTTTCCGCTCCGTCATAATCCACAAAACCACAGGCGCGCCAAAAATGGCCGTCACTGTACTGATACTGAGCTCCGCAGGCGCCAGCATGGTTCTTGCCAGCAGATCGCAGAACAGACAGAACAAGCTTCCTCCCAGAAAACAGGCCGGTATCATACTAAGCGGTTTCGCTGTGCCAAAAAGTTTTTTGACCAGATGGGGCGTAGCGATTCCCACAAAGGAAATGGGGCCCGCAAAGGCTACGACACAGGCGGACAAGATACTGGATAATATCACCAGTTCTACCCGAAGAAGCCGCAAATTCACGCCCAGACTGCGGGCATAGGACTCTCCCAGCCGATAGGCTCCAAGAGGTTTTGACAAACAGAAAACCAAAAGAAAAGCAGCGCCGACCACCACCACTATCATCCGTACATTCTCCCATGTCATTCCCGAAAAGCTTCCTCTGGACCAGTTGTGCAGATTTACAATCTGCGCGTCGCTTGCAAAGGTCACCACCAGCTCCGTGACAGCCGAACAGATATAGCCGATCATTACGCCACTGACCACCAGCATGGACATGCTGTTTACCCGCCGGGACAATACCAGTACAAATCCCATGGACAGTACCGCTCCTAAAAAGGCTGCAAAAATCATGCCTGTCTGGGTGACCCTGACTGCTCTGCCCATAAAGAAAACCATCGTTAGCGCCACCACCATCTTAGCCCCGGAGGAAATACCCAGCACAAAAGGACCCGCAATGGGATTGTTAAAAAAGGTCTGTAAAAGATAGCCGGACAGCGCAAGCGCCCCGCCGAGAACCAGCACCGCCGCCGTCCGCGGAAGTCTGATATCCCACACAATCCTCGCCATCGTCTCCTCACTGCCCCTTCCGGTCAGTGCTGACCTGATTTCGGACAGGGAAATCTTTACGCTCCCGATGCAGATATTGAGAATCACAAAAACAAGCACGCCCATACCGAGCAAAATGAACGCTGACACCTGTCTTTTTATCCTGTTTTCCTCCATAGCGTCCTCCCCGTTCGCCCTCAAATCGTTTTCAGGTCAGGGGAAAAAGATAGTGCATATTCTCCTTCCCACCCCGAAGCATATAATACATATCCTCCATCAGATAACCGATGGAGAGGGACTGCTGGTACATATCGTTTGTCGTGCACCAGACATTTCCCTCCTTCACGGCTTTGAAATCGGCAAGCAGACCACACTTGTCAATCAGCTCCTCCACATCGGAGACTCCGCCGTCAATGGCGCTGTTATAGATGAGAAAGTCCGCCTCCTTTGCACCGCTGTAAAACTCTTCCACCTGCATATTCAGAGTGGATCGTTTTGTTTCCGGCTCACCCAGATCGTCAAAGATATACTGTCCTCCGGCAAGCTCTATCATCTTGGGAATATAATCGTTGGACTGCCGCACCTGCACCAGACCGTTTGATGTGATGAAAAAAAACGCCACTGTCCTGTCTGTCCTTTCCTCCGCCGTCACCTGATTCAAAACCGCTTCCTGCCTGCCGAAAATTTCTTCCGCCTCCGCCTCTTTTCCGAGAAGAGCGCCGAAAAATTTGACCCACTCCACCCTGCCGAGCGGATGCGTCTCATAGCTGGAATACTCTATCATGACGGGAATCCCAAAATCCTCTAATTTCTCCGTTACTTCAGGAGAATGGGAAATCATCATATTTTCTATGGCGAGGGAACAGCCCCTTGAGACGATCAGTTCATAGTCCGGTTTGTTATATTTGCCGGCATAAAGAATATCCCCATCCTCCATGGCTTTTCTTGCTTCATCGATATACCAGCCCTCCGCCCTCTGCCCGGAAAACGCAATGGAGGAGAGACCGTCCAGTTCACAGAAGCTGTCCATCACGGCGGAAGCCACCAGATAAATATTCGTCACCGGCCTTTTGATCACCACAATATCCGCCGCAAGATTTACAGGTATCTCTGCTTTCTCAGGAACGAGCAAAAACCGTTTCCCATCCATAAGCGTAGTCAGTGCCGTATAACCGCCCGCATAGTAGTCTACCGAAAAATTTTCCGCATACTGCAGCGGCATACTTCCCTCATAGGTAAGACCCGCAATCAGTTCTTTTTTTTTAAACTGTCAGCGTGAAAGGTAATTGTGTATTCGATCTCATGGGGTGTACTCATTGCCACCGTGTCGCCGATGACCGTAAGCGGCTCGTCGAAAGCCGCCACGGGAATCTCAAACGTGGAATCTCCCTCCGTGTTGACCGGCAGATATTTCTCCCCGTCCACGATCATGTAATCATAATTGGGGCTGCTCCACTGCACCGTCGCCGTTATCTTCCCACCCTCTACCATAATCGTTGCAGGCGAGAGAATGGAAGCCTTACCGCTGCCGCCCTCGAAGGTAAGCTCCGCCGTATAGATACCATCCTCTGCCGCCGACAGACCTGCGCTCTTCCCGTCTGTTCCGTCCTGCTTCATCTGCCCGTTTCCTTCCACCGGCAAAGGATTGGAAACAATGACTTTGTGGTCATACCAGACGCCCTTCGTCCCGATCAGCGCCAGGTCAAACTCCTCCTCCAGCACGGGAACCGGCACATCGAAACCATAGACCTCTTCCGTCAGCCCGTCGTCATAGGTCACCTTATCCTCCGTCGGCTCAAGCAGCTTTGCGCCGTCCTTCCGGGCGTCCTCCGCAAGACCGGGATACAGGTTTACAATCTTTTTGGAACCAAGGGAAATATGCAGCGTCATCTCACCGTCCGCCACTGTCAAAGTCCCCTTGCCGTCACAGGCCTCGCTTACATGAAACATACTGCTGTCTGTCTGAAATTCCGCCTCGTACACGCCGTCTTTCAGACCTGCCTTCATTTCTTCTGCCGATGCTTCCGCCGCTTCCTCTGCTTCTTTCGTTTCATCCTCCGTTGCTTCCTCTTCCGTTTCTTCCGTTGCCGTCTCAGAGGATTTCGCTTCGGCAGCCGTCTGCTCTCCTGTTTCTCCACAGGCGCCGAGTATTGTCAGGCTAAACGCCATGCAGACAATTGCAATCTTCTTTTTCATCGTATTCCTACCTCCAAATCCGCCGCCTCTTCAAGGCATCGCTCCATTTTCGTTATTTCAATACCGCCGCCGTGTGTTCTACATAAAGTTTCTGAACCGCTTCAATGGAACCAAGACCCGTGATCTGGCAGTCTACGGCGTCAAAGTTACCGGAAGCCTGAAACATGCTGACCCAGGAGTCCTCCTCCCCGCCTGCCATATCGTTGTTGGCGTGATCTCCCGCCACCACCATCAGAGGACGGAGAATCACCTTTTTGTAACCGGCTTCCGTCACAGCCGTCATAACCGCTTCGCAGGAGGTCTCCTCCGGCTCTCCTTCCACCGTTCCGATAAACACGTTTTTATAACCGAGTGTTTCCATCTGAGACTGCATCTGACTGTAGGACACCTTTGCCGTATGGGAAGTGCCATGTCCCAGAAATACAAATGCTGTGCCATCTGCCTGAGCCGCGTCGAGATTGTCATATCCCGCCATCTTCACCGTTTCCTCCGTAAGAGCTTTTGCAACCGCTTCCTTGTCTGCATTCACTACCGTTGCGTCAGAACCCACCTCGCCGAGAAGCGGCTCCGCCACTTTCACCGTCTCGAACTGATCCCGATAATTCTCGACAGCCTCCATCAGTTCATCGTACTCCGCACCGTGCATCAGATGCGTGGGCTGTACCACCAGATTCTTAACGCCGTTTTCCACCGCCCGCGTCAGTGCCTGATCCATATTGTCGATAAACTCTTCGTCTCTTGCCTGTACATGGTTGATGATAATCTGCGCCGTAAAAGCCCTTCTCACCGACCAGTCAGGATAAGCCTCCTGTATGGCGTCCTCTATGCCCTTGATATCATCTACACGACTCCCGTTAAAGGAAGTGCCAAAGCTTACCACAAGAATTTCATTCTCCCCGATCTCATCCTGATTACGCGGATCATCCATGGAGGCGTCTCCCGTATCCCTGCCGAAGTAATCCGGATCTGCATTCTCTCCTTCCACCAGTTCCTTCTGGGCATCCGTCAGCGCATCCCACGCCGCCTTTGCCTGCTTACACTGCTCGTCCGTATCGTCATTCCTTGTCTGCACATAGATGGCGTCAATCAGAGCCGCCACCTCGTCGGCCGCATTCTGATCATCTGTAGGCGCACCGCTTGGTCCGCTCTCCTGTTCCTCCCTGGCTTCCGGCTCCGTTTGCTCAACTTCGCTTTCGGCTGCCGTTTCCACAGTCTCCTTTGTCTGCCCTGCATTCTCCTGGCCGCTTTCACCGCCGCAGCCTGTAAACGCCAGTCCGCAGGCCATAATGCCCGCAAGCAATACTGTAACCGCTT
Organism: uncultured Lachnospiraceae bacterium; assembly: GCA_947037115.1. Classification (GTDB taxonomy): domain Bacteria; phylum Bacillota; class Clostridia; order Lachnospirales; family Lachnospiraceae; genus UBA3282. The sequence goes on along the minus strand of CAMQTN010000016.1, from coordinate 30,346 downwards.
TCTTTTTCATCTTTCTCCTCCTCTTTTGCTTTGATTTATAAATAAAAAATCCTTCACCGCAGCCGTCAGCCACAGTAAAGGATTGATACACAAAATAACCTGCCCGGATCTTCATGATCCGTGCAAGAACAGACGTACAACCAGTTACTCGTGGTCTGAAACAAACGTTTCTGTACAACGTTCAGGCAGGTCTCCCGGCTTACAGATCCTCGCATCGGCCGCCTTCCCGGTTTCCCAGTGGCATAATCGGCTCCTGCTCCCTGCTTACGGTGACGAGTTCGTACAGGATTTCCACCTGTTTCCCTTTTCACCAAAACCAACGCATTGACACATTCTGCGTTGTTTTGACACCTGAAAGTTATCTATGCAGTTTTCTCAAAGTATAACACGTTTTCAGTTTATGTCAATATTCGTTTAGCTCTCTGTGAAGCTGTAACGCCATAAAAACTGTGATAACGGCCGAAAGTATATCGGCCGCCGGCTGCGCATAGAGAATCCCATTAATACCCCAAAATTCCGGTAGCAGAAAAATAACGGGAATAAAGCAGATTCCCTGTCTGCAGGCGCCGAGAACCAATCCCCTGACGCCTTTTCCAAGAGCCAGAAACAGCGAGGAATATACCGTGTGAAATCCAAAAAGGAAGAACGAAAACGCCCCCATTGCGGCAATCGCCGCGTCACCATACCCATTTGCAGCCCGGTTAATTAACGCAATCGAAAGACTGGTGAGCAGCTGAAATAGGAGTGTGGGAATACCGATTTTCAAAATTTCCCTGTATATCTGTTTGGAGGGCATAAACTCTGTTTATTCTCTTACAGAGGCGGGCGAAAAGGAATTTGAAAGACTTATGTCTGAGATTGCCGCCAAACCCATTCATATATTTTTAGACTTTAATGCGGTCATTGTAAATTTAGACAGCCTGCCTCCTGCATCCCGGAAATCCTGTGTGGCAGAAATTGAAAAAAATGTGAAAACATTAAAGGCATATTTGGAAAAAAATATCCGTGAAAAAGAAGCGATCCCCGAAATTCCGGAAACCGGCATGGCTGTCTTACGGCAGCAGCTTGTTTTGGCAGAGGCAATCGAGAAATGGATCGCCTCTTTAAACGTCACTGACTGTTAACATCTAAAACCGGTCAAGATAATTTTGCAAAATATCTGCCCCATTTGTATGATGTCATTAGGCAAAAAAAGGACTTACTGCTTTCGTAAGTCCAATCGTAGAACGCTATGCAATCCCCAGCTCACGTATGGCATGCAAGATATGGATTCTCATGGCATTTTTAGCTCCCTCTGCGTTTCTCTGCTCTAAAAAATCCATAATCATCCGATGGTCAGCCACTGTATCCGCAACGGCTTTTTGACTCATGGCCGACAGGGTAACGCCTTTTGCAATCGCCTGATAAAGCACAGGCATAAGCTGATTCATAAACTCATTGTGTGTAGCCTGTGCAATTGCCTTATGAAACGAATGCTCATTATCCGTACGGTCTTTTCCGGATTTAATTTCCCGCTCAATCCTTTCGCCAAACTCCAAAATTCTTTTGATCTCTGCGTCCGTGCCTCTGACAGCAGCCAGATATGCCGCTTCTGGTTCAAAAATCAAACGCATCTCATATAAGTCCTTCGCATTTACTTTTACGTCGGACAGCTTACTTAAATCTGGCTCCTGCTCAACTGCTGCCTGTGTGACGAAAGTGCCTTTTCCTCTCTGGATTTCAAGCATACCATAGGCCACCAAAATCCGTATGGCCTCTCTCAGGGTTGTTCTGCTGACCTTCAGTTCTGCTGACAGCTCGTTTTCGTTTGGTAATTTATCTCCGGCTGCGAAGCGCTTTTCTATTGTAATCATGGATCGTATCGTGTCTGCGATACTTTGCGAAAGCATTTTATTGTTCATCGCCGCTATCAGCTCCCTTTTTTGCATCTTTTGGCAGGAATATGGTATATTCCTTTAAAACGCCATCCGGTTCACAATATCCTGCCACGCCTCTTCATCAATCTCCTCATCGCGGAACAGTTTGCGTTTGTCGGCATCCGTAATCCTGCGGATCACTTTACAGGGATTCCCTGCCGCAATACACCAGTCCGGAACATCCTTTGTCACAACGCTTCCTGCCCCAATCACCACATTATCACCGATGTGCACGCCGGGACAGATGACAGAATTGCCGCCGATCCAAACATTATCGCCTATGGTCACTTCCTTTCCATACTCATAAGCGGAGTTACGGCTTACCGGATGTATGGGGTGTCCGGCCGTATATATCGCCACATTAGGGGCCATCTGGCAATTGTCTCCTATCCTGATCCTGGCAACATCCAACAGGGTGCAGTTATAATTTGCAAAGAAATTCTTACCCACTTCAATATGTTTTCCGTAGTCGCAGTAAAACGGGGGATTAATAAAGGCGTCCTCTGATTTCCCCAGAAGCTCCTTTACAACCTCTCTGATACCCGCAAAATCAGAGCGGTCCATAAAATTTAATTTCTGTAAAACCGCTCTGCATACCATCTGTTCCTCAAAAATACTGTCATCTGAAATATACGCCAATTCCGCATCCCTGCGCTGCCTGTTTGTCATATTCACTTTTTCCTGTCCTGCCATTTCCTGACTCCCTCTTTTCCGTTACGCTGTCTTTCCTGCAGATTTTAATTTAACAATAGCATATTTTATTCTTTCTGTAAATTTCTATCAATTAGAATTTCTTTCTCCCAAAGCCATTAACTAATTGTGATGACAGAGACGTTTTCAGAAGGTATCCGGCCGGAAAAAGAATGTAAATAATTATCCGGCTACCGTGAGCCGGTCAACAGACCTTCCGACCGCAAACTGTGCTGTATAAACATCTGTACATTTTTTGTACCTTTCAAAGATCAACCGTGCCTTTTCTTCGTCTCCATAAACTTTCCAGCAGCCGATAAGTTTACATCCCTGCGCCCGGTTCTCAATAAAGCCGCACACATCCTCCGGTGGATATCCCAAAAAAAGCCCAATCTCATGAGGAAATTCACCACATTCTTCCAGTTTTCTGATGAGTTGCACAATACAGCGTTCCGGCATTTCCGTTTCATACCCCATTTCCCTCAACAGACGGCAGACGGCGTCGTCTTTCAGGTCACGGGAAAGGCGGGATACCCGGTAGACATACACCAGCGCCCGGTTATCCTGGAATCTGAGCGGCAGCATACGCAGACCTTTTCTGACAAACAGGCTGTTCCAATGCCGTATGCTGTCCCTCATTTCTACTTCATCCGAAAAAAAACACGAAAACATATTCCCGGTTTTCAACCCCGCCAGCGTGGGGGAGCAGTTCCTTACGATGATATCTTCTGACATATCATTTCCTCTTTTCATTTCCTTTGTTAGCTTTAACTAACCTTTGTTCTTTAGGAAAGTTAGCAATAGCTAACTTGATTATAATATATCTTACCACCTGATTTTTGTCAACGGAAGATTTCTCTGACTGCTGGCGAACGTTTGGCTGAGCATTGCTTAACCCAACATCCGCGAAATAATTTTAGGGGAAAAGCAATTGAATTGGTCAACGTCTCTCTGCTGAAGCAGGGACATTGACCAATTCCGCCTCTGTCTTTTTAACGTTCTTTTTTTCTTTCCTGAATTTCCTGCACGATTTTATTGTATGCTTTCCTGTTCAGACGGTAAAAGTATAAAACGGCCGCCGTTATGATCCACAAGATACCGGGAACCGTAGTGAAAGAATGCTTGATCACCGCAAGCAACGCCGGATTCTGCTGCTGATTCGCCACATATCCGAAAGCACCCAGAACACCCGCCAGGACAGAGGTACCAATGGCCATCCCGATTTTATTTCCCAGCGAGATAAACGCATACTGGAATCCATCGTTTCGAAGCCCCGTTTTCCATTCCCCATATTCCACACAGTCCGGCACGATGGCGTAAATCGCCGTGTTAAATCCCGAGAAGAAAAACTGTGTCAGACAGGAAAACAGATAGAACGGAACCGGCGATTTCCCCACCGTGAAAAAGTACATGCAAAACATACTGATTCCCGTAAGCAACGCGAATATGGATGCTGAACGGCCTTTGTTGTTAGTCAGCCGGAATACCACCGGAAAACAGGCCGCGCCGATGATAGACGGAATAATGATAAAAAGCGAATAGGTACTGAACAGCGCCTGATTCCCCTCCACATATGTAAAATAATAAAGGGCATCCGCATTTCTTCCATAGAGCGTTATCCCGAACAGAAACTGCCCTGCCACCGCAATCATATAAGGCCTGTTTTTTGCAACGGAAGACAGCTGCATTTTCAGGGATGTTTTTTCCTTCTCCGGCAACTCCACAACTTCCTTCGTCTTTGCAAAACAGAAAATGTGGCATGCCGCAAAAATACATCCGTATATAACTGCAATCAAAAGGTAGCCTCTCCTGTCATTCCCCTTTCCCAGCGCAGCGATCAGAGGCACCGTTATGATATTGATGATGCCTATTGCGATCATCGCGCTGACAGAACGGAAGGTATTGATCTTTGCCCGTTCCTCTATGTTCTGTGTCATTGCACCGCACAGAGTTCCGTACGGGATATTGACGCAGGTATAACCTAAAACCAGAATACAGTAAGTGACTGCCATATAAACAACCTTCACCGTAGACGGCCAGTCCGGATGCGCCCAGAAGGTCAGCATCAATACCACCGCAGTCAGGGGTGCTGCGATCAGAAGCCAGGGACGGTATCTCCCCCATCTTGTATGGGTTTTATCGCTCAGTCCTCCAATCACAGGATCGTTGATGGCATCCCAGAACCGGGAGAACAGCATCAGTCCCGCAACCGCACTCATACCAATCCCGAAAACATCCGTATAAAATATCATCAGAAAATTCCCCACAAACATCCAGCTGAAATTACATCCCACATCTCCCATGCCGTAGGCAATCTTGCTGATCAGCGGCACCTTTACATCCGTATTTTTCTGCTCCATGGTAACCCTCCATTCCCCTCTGACTACTCTGCAATACGAATAACGGCTTTCACAATATCCGCCTTATTGTTCACACTGTAATCCATAGCCTTCTGCACCTCGTCAAGTCCGAACACATCTGTCACAATCCCTTTCAGATTCACTTTGCCCGCCGCAACCGCATCGATCGCCATGGGATAAATATGTCGGTAACGGAACACAGTTTTAAAAGTCAGCTCCTTATCCAGCGCAAGGCTCATGGGCAATGTCATTTCCCCACTCTTGCTGTAGCCTACCAACACAATCGTCGCACCCTTTTTTGTCATATGTATGGTCTGTACTGTTGTCGCCTGTGTACCAGCCGTCTCCACAGCAAGGTCGCATCCTCTTGCGTTCGTCAGTTTTCTTACCTCTTCCACCACATCTGTCTGGCTGCCGTCAATGACCCCGTCCGCGCCCAGCTCCAATGCTTTCTGGAGGCGTTTTTCCATGATATCCGCCACGTACACTTTGGATACGCCCATGGCCTTTAAAGCCATCATGGTCACAAGTCCGATACAGCCCGCGCCCATAACCACCGCTGTCTGTCCTGCCCCTGCGCCTCCCTGCATAGCGGCATGAAATCCCACTGCCAGAGGTTCAACCAGGGCGCCCTCCATCGTGCTCACATTGTCCGGCAGCTTAAAGCACAGATCAGCCTCATGGGCCACATATTCCTGAAATACCCCATCCACTGGCGGCGTGGCAAAAAAGACCACATCCGGGCAGAGATTGTAACGTCCTGTCTTACAAAATTCACAGTGTCCGCAGGTTTTACCCGGCTCCAGCGCAACCCTGTCACCAACTTTCAGATGTTTCACATTCCTTCCCACTTCCACCACCGTTCCGCCCGGCTCATGCCCAAGCACAAAGGGCGGCCTTACCACATAATCTCCGATCGCCCCGGTTTCGTAATAATGCAGATCGCTTCCGCAGATTCCCACATACTCCAACTTGACAAGAACCTCGTTATCCTTTGCCTGCGGGATATCCCTCTCCTCGAATCCCATCTTTCCAATGCCCAGCATTACCGCAACCTTCATTTTTCCTTCCATGACACTTTCCTCCTTCTTTCTTACTATCTTTCCTCTTTATTTTATACTTTATTAAATAGTTTTATTATGTATTTAATTTTATGGTCTGAAAGGAATCATGTCAATAGATTTCAATCAGATTACGACACTTTCATCATTTTCTCCAAAACAGCATCCTGGATTTCATTCAAAATGCACACAAAAAAAGAAGCCTCGTTTTGAAGCTCCTTTCTGAACTATCCGCTCTTATTTCATATCTGACTCACAAAGGTTTCGATCACCTTCAGGGCCGCTCCCAAGGCCGCGGCAGCCACCTTATAATTACATGCCTTCACATAGGACTCCTTTTCTTCAAATGTGTCCCTCTCCGCCACTTTATCCCACACATACTTAAGATGCGTACCGATACAGCTTCCCACATAACCTCCCAGAACGACATCACAGTCCAGAATCATGTGGATATTATTCACCGCCATGGCCAGATAATCGGTATAGGAATCCCACCGCTTTACCGCCGCCGTCTCCCCCCGATCCAATAATTCGAAAAAATGTTCCAGCTTTCCGCCTGCCATTTCAGATAACCGCCCTGCGGCGCAGTAAGCGTCCAAACATCCTCTTTTACCGCAATAACACCGCTCCCCGTCTATCACAACCGTCATATGGCCCACTTCGCCGCATCGGAAATTTTTGCCCTGTACCAGCTCTCTGTTACTGAAAACCGCTCCTCCCACCGTATTGCTCAAAGACAGATAAAAAAAGCGTTCCGCCTCCTCATTATGGAATCCCTCCGCGTAAGCCCCTGCATTCGCATCATTCAGAAAGAATGCCGGATAAGAAAAAAAACGGCTGACCGAAGCAAAAGGTACTGCTTCCACTCCCAGTATATGGGAATACGTTATCAGCTCTCCATCCAAATCTATAATTCCCGGAAAGGATATCCCCACACCTAAAATCTTTTCCCTGTCAGCGCCGCTTTCATCCAAAAATTCTTCCAGCTTTTCACTTACCTCCTGATAATAACCTTCTCCTGTAAAAAACGGCTGATAAAGGCGCTCATATTTTAGCATCTCTCCCACAATATTGGTAAGTACCAGCGTAATATGATTTTTGGTAATGTCAAGTCCCACAGCCAATCTGGCACCTGTAACTGCCGATAACGCTTTAGCCCGCCTCCCCCCGGTTGACTGCATTTCTCCTCTCTCTTCCACCAGGCCTTCCGCAATCAGTTCTTTTGTGATCTGCGTCGCTGTGGGCAGACTGATTTTCATATAATAGGAAATGTCGGGATTGGATACCGTCCCGTTTTTACAGATGAAGCGGAAAACCCCGTTTCTGTTTTTCCGCTTCACCTCCATGTTTGTTATTTTCTTTTCCATATCAGATCCCGCGCCTTTATTAAAGTATTTTTTTAAGTGTATCATTCCCTTAAATAAAAAGCAACTTTCGTCTGAAAACAGAGAAACGAACTGTGTCCATAAACCTCATCCACAATGACCGCCCCTAGTCTGCTAACACTATCTTAAAAAAATAGCAGGTTCCCTGAAAATTGCCCTTGGACTTAATATTTCCATGAGTAAGCTGGTTCGTTAACTATCTGCAAAAAAACAAGGACGTCTTTACAACGCCCTTACAATTCCTTCATATATTTCCCTATCGCTGTCCTTAAACACATTGAAAATCACCCGCTCCATGGCTCCTCCCTGCGCATTCATAGAGGCGGATACGGTTTCCACGGCAATCTGCGCCGCCCTGTCACCCGGAAAATGAAATTCTCCCGTGGAAATACAGCAGAATGCAACCGATGTAATACCATTTTCCAGACAGCACTGCAAAATATTCTCATAGCAGCTTTGCAGATCACGGCACAACGCCTCATTCAGACCGCCGTAGACGATCGGCCCCACCGTGTGGATCACATAATCACAGGGCAGATTATAAGCGGCGGTCAGCGTTGCCGTCCCGGTAGGTTCCTCATAGCGTTTCCCATAGCGCATCCGCCTGCTGTTCATGATATGACTGCACTCTTCCCGAAGCTGCATCCCCGCCGCGCTGTGGATCGCATTGTCGATACATCTGTGACAGGGCACAAAACATCCCAGCATCTGGGAATTGGCCGCGTTTACGATCGCGCCGACCTGTAGTCTTGTGATATCCCCCTGCCAGACAGACAATTCATCCGCACAGGACGCCCTGCTCCCAAACTGTTCCCTGATGGTCGGAATATCCGAAAGTGTTACAACACCTTTTGCCGCAAGCTCCTCCTGCAAATATCTGTCCTGTACCTCACGAAGTATAGGTGAAATGCTTTTCGGCATACGGATATTCATCAGGGAACGAATGGCATTTTTCTTTTCCTCCGGATTATTGCCGTCAATCCTGAGGAATTTATATTCTTCCGAGTCTTCTTTTAACTGCTCTAGTAAAAGATCCGCTGTCTCCATCCTGTTACTCCTCGATCACCACCGGATCCGCCGTAAACGAATATTTCGTACACACTGCGTCTTTCATATAAAACACTTCAAAAATGCCGTCACCAACTTTGTAGAGATTACTTGGTCCCGTGGGGTCAGCCAGCATGGCAGCACGTGCCTCATCCCGATCGTCATGCACAAGATTCGCAGATATCCTGATCCATGTACCACCCTTTCCCATACCGCTGATCTCAACTTTAGGATTGGCCATTATCTGCCGGTATATCTCCTTCGTATTGTTCGTACACAGGTAAGCCTTCCCCTCAAACTCCGCCACACTGCTAAAGGGACGAACCCGGGGCTGGTCTTCCTCCACTGTCGCCACATAAAAGACCTTTACATTTTTCAGTTCTTCCACGATATGATTCATCTTTACCTCATTTCCACCAGAAAATATTTCATCTGACGTATGATTTCTATTCTTCTTTTTTTATTTCCAATGCTGTTGAAATTCCTGCTCTGCCTCTTCCTCTGAAACAGCATATTTTTCTATTACCTTCTTCTTCGCATAATCTCTGGGCTGGCCTGTCTCCTGCAGAATTTCAATGCTGCATCGGATACCTTCCTTTATACCCTCTTTCAGCCCCTCTTCTCGACCTTCTCCACGTATCGTCCTCTCATATTTCTCTGTATCAAACTCTTCTAACAGCATCCCCAGCACCTCCGCCCGGTTCTTCAACAGGAATTCCTTTAATATACCTTTCTCTATGCAGTAATCCACCGCTCCGTTCATGGCAGTCTGCATATCTTTTTCGGCAGCCATATAATTCCTGGTCACGGTTACCAGTTTTGAATACTCTTCCAAGACTCTGCACTTTTCCATCAACAGTCTGTTATGTCCATAATTAATATTAAGCATCCGCACAGTCAGTTCCACATCCGCTCCCGCCTTTTTATTTTCAAAGGCATCTGACAGCTTAAGCGTCTGCTCCTCCGGCATCTCTTTCGTCCCATTATAAAAGACAACACACTGCGGCGTCGGCAGACTGATCCGTCCACTTCCATAGATACTTCTCTCTGCCCGCTCTATCACCGTCTGGTATTCCTGTGCCAGATAAATTAAAAAACGCACCGGCAGGTTTGGGCTGTAACTACTCTGATGCTCGTACATGTTTAGTGTCCCAGACAGGATATAAGCCAAGTCATTTTTCATCACCACATAAACCGCACTTTCAATCGTCACAATTTCAAGCTGGGATACGTCCTGATAAACCGTCCCATTCAACGCATTATATAAGTTCAGAAGCGCTTCCCTGTCTTTCTCAAACAGAAAGCGGAAAAGCCTGTCCTTCACATTACGTTGTACCTGTTTCCGGTTTGGCTGTCCGTTCGCTATCCCATTTACTCTTTTCTTCTTTCGCCTTCGTTTCGACATTATGGATACCCTCCCTCAATGTGGCAGGATACCATATGCTGCAGCAATCTTCACCCAGCCATCACATCTCCCGCCGTTTTCTGTTATGTTTCAAAGAGAAAATCCGACAGAAGTTGTCATGAACGTGCAGAGCGCACACCTGCTAGAATTTCTTTGATAAGCTTATTCTACCGAGTCTCAGAAAAGATGTCAATAGTATTTTTGATCTTTTAATAACGCTTTTTCGTTTTTTATACAGGAACATTATTACCCTTTTACATATCCGCCTCACGCATTCAGCTCATCCACCACCTCCGCCGGTTTCACCGTCATCTCCACCCATGCGGGAATAAATCCGCTCTTAACCGCATTGCGCACCGACGGGATATTTGACCAGGCGGAACAATAAAAAGGCGCTTTCCCTCTTTTTAGTATCTCCGTCGCCAGTTTCCCTGTAAGCGCAGACGCAATCCCCTGCCTCCTATATGCGGGCAGCACATCGATGCCGATCTGCCACATGGTATCGCAGTCCGCGGAAGCCCCCGCAAACCCGACGAGTTTTTCTCCGTCATACGCGCCGACTCCCAGCACATCACACTCTTTTCTGTCCTCACACAGCGCGTTGCTCCACTCCGGCCTATACAACTCCTTAAAATCCGACTGTTCCAAAATTCTGGTCTCATACGCGCAGGGCAATAAACGAAAATGTTCCACATCCGGAAGATAATACTCTGCCATAAAGCATATTTTCTGTCCCATCGGCAGCAGTCTCTCGCTCAGCCAGTTCATATTAGGCGCCTCAAAACAGTGATAATAGGTAAATTTTGTTATATATGCTTCTATGATTTCCCGGTATTCATCCCGCACGGAAGCCACAATATTACTGCCGTAGGAAACCAGATTACAGGTAACCGGCTCCTTGTAATATTTTCTCGCATCCGGCCCCACGCCGGATTTTACGATCACGGGATGATCGCATAAAAAGTCCTCCGCATTGCAATTAATGTCCAGCGCAGACTGTCTCATTGCAATTTGGAGGATTTCTCTGTTTGTCATATTTCTTTCTCGCTTTCCTGTAATAAGATCATATCTTGAATCCTATCACGTCTTTTTGGCCGCCACTTTCAGCCCTCTCAGGTACGCTTTCTGCTCCGCCGTAATGCGGTTGCTCTCCACAGACTTTTGGATCGCCTTATTATGCGTCCACGGGGCAAGCCGCTCCTCCTCTATAAAAGGCAGCACCGCACCGTACTGCTTTGCCAGTGCCGTGGCAAAATACCACGCAACCATCATATTGATATAATACTCCTCCGAGCGAATCTTTGAAACCATCTCCGGGTAAGCCAGATCAAAATCTTCATCCAGAAAATGTTCCATCAGCATGCCCACTGCAAACCGCACCACATACGTCTGGTCAGAAGTAATCCACTCTTTGATATAAGGCAGCAATTCCTGCCGGTGTCGCTTAAAGACCTTTGGAGACATCTGGTCGCAGGTCGCCCAATTATCCACAAAGGGCAGAAAACGGGTAAGCTCATCCATGCACTGTGTAAAATCTTTTCTCTCCGCAATGATAAAAGCGTGAAGCTGATTCTCGTCAAAATAAGTATGGGGAAGCGCTTCTAAAAACGCGCCGGTCTCCTCCCTCTTTGCCATCTGTTTTGCCATTTTTCGAAGCTGCGGCGTCCGCACGCCGATCATGGCGCCATCCGCCAGATTGGGGATCAGATTTGCCTGAAAATCCCGGTAGGCCGTATCCTGCAAGGCAAACAGTTCCTTTTGTATCTCGTCAACAATCATCTTTTCTCCCCTCATCCAAGTACCTCCCAGTCTACCTCTACCGCCGTTTCCCCTTTCAGGCTATCACGCACCTTCTCCGGGGCCTTTTGGGAATAAATTCTGAAATTTGAAATAGACGGAAAATGTCCCATTAACTATCCCCTAACAGCTCTTCCAGCTTCCGCCTCGCCTTTCCTGCCGAATAATAAAAACCACACCTTGACAAAACCTGCCCAAAAAGAATAAACCCAGCCATAGGCACGGCCATCCAGCCATCCGGACAGATACCCCACTTCCTCCCGGAATCCGTCACGGACTGCAAAAGCGCCCGCACCTCCTCCGGCGTCCTGCGGGATTCGATCTGGAACTTCATGCGAGGTAAAAAAGGCATTACTCTTCTCTCTTCAGGAGATTATTCATCCCGTCAACCGTCTGATTAATAGATATCATAATAATATTGTTGTATTATACCATACCGGCAATTGTTTTGAAAGAAAAATCACATAACAGCTTCTCAGCGCTAACCAGTACCCGCCCCTGCCATGTGGACTTTTTCTTTCATCGGTGCTAGAATGAAAGTACCTTTTCCAAATTAAATTCTGAATGATAGAAAAAACGGAGAGAAAGTATATGAGTTATATCAGGCACAAAGCGGACGAGTCCTTGGAAGATTACCTGGAAACCATTCTGTTACTGCAAAAGAGGCTGGGACAGGTCCGCTCCATTGATATTGCAAACGAAATGAATTTTTCAAAACCCAGTGTCAGCGTTGCCATGAAAAACCTGCGCGAAAAGGCTTATATCACCACGTCCGACAACGGCTTCATTATGCTCACCGAGGAGGGCAGGAGACGTGCGGAAAGTGTTCTGGAACGCCACACCATCCTCTCGGACTGGCTGATCAGTCTCGGTGTGAGCAGGCAGACTGCGCTGGAAGATGCCTGCCGGGTGGAGCACGATCTGAGCGAGGAAAGTTTTCATGCAATCAAAAGTTTCCTGTTTACCACACAAAAAGGATGATCATACTCTTTAAGAGGATCTCGGATCATCCTTAATTTGTTGCGGAGGGGAGACACATTCGGCTGTTATGGATATGTTTGATGTTTTGACGCTCGCCGGAGGCTTGAGCCTGTTTCTTTTCGGAATGAGCGTGATGAGCGACGCTCTGGAGAGACGTGCGGAAGGCGGACTGAAAATACTTCTGGAACGTCTGACACAGAGTAAAACCGCCGGTCTTCTGACAGGCCTTGCCGTGACCGCCGTCATACAGAGCTCATCCGCCACCACCGTGATGGTGGTCGGTTTTGTCAATTCCGGCATGATGACACTCAAACAGGCCATCAATGTGATTATGGGTGCAAACGTAGGCACCACCGTCACGGCATGGCTTCTGAGCCTGAGCGGTATTTCCGGCGACAACCTTTTCATACAGTTATTGAAACCCGCCTCTTTCTCACCGATCCTTGCGACAGTGGGCATTGTCCTTTTCCTGTCCGGAAAGACAATCAGGAAAAAGGACAGCGGCACGATCCTTCTTGGCTTCGCCACTCTGATGTTTGGCATGGACGCCATGTCAGGCGCTGTGGCAGGTCTCGCCAATATCCCCGCCTTCCGCCATCTGTTTATCCTGTTTAAAAATCCCATTCTCGGTATTTTGGCCGGCGCCATCCTCACGGCGGTCATCCAGTCAAGCTCCGCCTCCATCGGCATATTGCAGGCCCTCGCATCGACAGGACAGGTCTCCTACGGCGCATCGATGCCCATTATTATGGGACAGAATATCGGCACCTGCGTGACTGCGCTTCTCTCCGCCTTCGGCACAAACAAAAACGCCAGACGGGCGGCGGTTGTCCATCTTTCCTTCAACGTCATAGGCACATTGATTTTACTCCTCTTCTTTCTCCCCGTGTCCCTGTGGCTGAAACCCCCGTTACTCGATCAGCCTGCTTCCCTGTTCGGCATTGCCCTTACGCACTCGCTCTTCAATATTGCCTGCACCCTGTTCCTTCTTCCCGCTTCCGCCCTTCTGGAAAAGCTGGCAGTCAGACTTGTCCCGGACAGCGAAGCAAAAGACGTGAACACCGAACTTGATGACCGGCTTCTCGCAACACCCCATATTGCACTGGACAGGTGTCTCACCTTAGTCAGGGAAATGGCGGAACTTGCAACCTATGCGTCCAAAAACAGCATCCGCGCCCTGAATAAGTACGAGAAGCAGCTGGCAAAAGATGTGCGGGAAGCGGAACAGAAATGCGATCACTATGAGGATATTCTGGGCTCCTATCTGGTGAAATTGAGCAGTTATCAGATGAGCGATGCGGACAGTGCAAGCATCTCCATGATGCTGAAGGTCATCGGGGACTTTGAACGGATTTCCGACCACAGCGTTGGGATTCTGGAATCCGCCGAGGAACTGCGGGGGAAAAAGCTTCATTTCACCCCCGACGCTGACAGGGAGCTCTCCGTCCTGTGCGACGCCGTGTCAGAAATCCTGACCCTCTCCTGCACATCCTTTGTGCATGGCGACCTGTCCATGTCTCTGAACATTGAACCTCTGGAACAGGTGATAGACCATCTGAGAAACCAGATGAGAAACGCCCATATCGTCCGTCTGAAAGAAGGGGCATGTTCCATAGAAACAGGTTTTGTCTGGCTGGATCTGATCACCGGCCTGGAGCGGACGGCAGCCCACTGTTCCAACATCGCCGTATGCCTGATGGACGCCTCCGAAAATACCATGAGTCTGCACAAATCCCTCTCCGTCATGAAACGGGAAAGCCCCTATTACAAAAGACAATATGAGCGTTATTCGAAAAAATATGTGATCGGGGAAACTACCTGACGAAATTCGTCCTCTCAAAAGGCTCTTTTTCAGGCAATCCGTATTTTTCTTTCCCAAGAGCGATGCTCTTCATCAGGAAGGTCATATTTCTTGCCAGCGTGCGCATGGTCTGCAGCCCTTCCGCATCCTGCGCGGCCTCCCCCTGTTCCCTGCCGTGTACGCTGTTCCAATACTGGCTGGAAGCCACCGGCATATTGGAAATCATGAAATACTTGTTCAGCTCGTCGAAGGTGGCCGACAGACCGCCCCGTCTCGCAACGACAACGCTGGCTCCCACCTTCATGCTCTTGTCAAAGGGCGAACTGTAAAACAGTCTGTCCAGAAAAGAAATCAGTGTGCCGTTTGCGGAGGCATAGTAGACAGGCGACGCGACTACCAGCCCGTCACATGCCTCAAACCTGGACTGGGTCTCGTTCACGATGTCATCAAAGACGCACTTTCCCTTTTCAAAACAGGTACCGCAGGCAATACAGCCGCGGATATCCTTACTGCCGATCTGTATGGTTTCTGTCTCAACGCCCTCCGCTGCAAAAATTTTCTCCATCTCGTGCAGGGCGATCGCCGTATTTCCCTCCGCCCGCGGGCTTCCGTTTACCATAAGAACTTTCATAGATACGCTCCTTTCCTGATATGATTGTCCGTTTCGTACATTATAATCGGGTTCCTCACGGAAAGTCAATCAGACGGGCAAATTTTGATTTCACCTTGTACATCCTGCCAAAATCTTCTATAATCATAGTGACTCGAAAGGACACGGGAGGAACTTATGATTACACAGGAAATACGCACCATCGACGAGCTTTTACAGTTCGTGAACAGTCTCTATCAGAAACACGGTGTGCGGCTGTGGTACAGAGGAGAAGAAAACGCGTACCTGACGCTGATCCCCTCCATCCAGCGCAGCAAAAAACGGCTTGAAGCCGAGCGATATATTACCAACGACTTTTACACCCGGGCAAGACAGATCATCGACCATCCTCCCGCCAAGCACAATTACGCGGGATGGGTGTCCCTCATGCAGCACTACGGCCTTCCCACAAGGATGCTGGACTGGAGCCAGTCTCCTCTCATCGCGGTATTTTTCGCCACGGAGACCTACCGGGAGCTGCCGGATACGGACGGCTGCGTCTGGGTTCTTGCCCCGGGCCTTTTAAATGAAAAAGAGGGCTTTGGCGACTGCATCTACCCCATCGACGCCGATACTACGCAGGAAATGCTGCTGCCGGCCTTCAAACACGCCCATCACAATCATGAGCTGGCAAACCGCATTCTTGCCTGCAGCTCCACGGAAAACAACCTGCGGATGTACTCCCAGCATTCCAACTTCACCGTTCACAACTCTTTAAAGCATCTGGAGGATATCTGTGACGAAAATATGCTCTACAAAATCATTATCCCGGGCGGACGAAAAAAATATTTTATAGAAAGCCTACGGGTGCTGGGTATCACAGAAAGTTTCATTTATCCCGATCTGGATCACATTTCAGCCGATCTGCGGGATGAATATGGCATATAACCGATTGAGTTTCGCTCAATCACGGGCTTCGCTCAACCGCGGGCATTGCTCAATCGCGAAATCCGCTTTGCGGACACGGGAAAGGATTTTATCTACCATGAAAATTGTACTCTCACACATCACGAAAAAATTCCCCGGCCGCGGCAGGGGCGCTAAAAAGAAGGAAGACGTCATTGCCGTGAACAACTTTGACTTTGAAATTCCCGACGGTAAACTGGTGGGGCTCTTAGGCCCTTCCGGCTGCGGAAAAAGCACGACCCTGAATTTAATCTGCGGCCTGCAAAAACCTACGGAAGGCCGTATCCTTTTCGACGAAGAGGATGTGACGGAGCTCACGCCGCAAAAGCGGGGCGTGGGCATGGTGTTCCAGAACTACGCCCTCTACCCCCACCTGAACGTGGAACAGAACATCCGCTTTCCGCTGGAAAATCTGAAAGGCCCCGACAGGCTCTCCAAAGAGCAGATGCGCGCCCGTGTGAAGGAAGCCGCCGGGCTGGTGCAGATAGACGGACTTTTGGACCGGAAACCTGCGGAACTCTCCGGCGGACAACAGCAGCGCGTGGCCATAGCCCGGGCCCTTGTAAAACTCCCCCGGGTTCTTCTTCTGGACGAGCCCCTCTCCAATCTGGACGCCAGACTCCGGCTCCAGACCCGTGAAGAGATCCGCCGTATTCAGAAAAAAACAGCCATTACCACCATCTTTGTGACCCACGATCAGGACGAGGCCATGAGTATCTCCGACCTCATTGTGGTGATGAAGGAAGGCGTGGTGCAGCAGATCGGAAAACCGCAGGAGGTATATGACAATCCCTCCAATTTATTTGTGGCAAAATTCCTGGGAACACCGCCCATCAACCTCTTTGACGGCAAAGTACAGGACGGCGCGCTCTTCATCGGGGAAGAAAAAGTTCTCGACCTTAAAAATGTTTCCGACCAGCCGGTGCATGTGGGCATCCGCCCGGAGGGCTTTGTCCCTGCTGAAAGCGGCCCCCTCACCTGTAACTTGAGCAGACCGGAAGTGATGGGGCGGGACGTGAGCATTGTATCCACCCATCCCGCGTCGCAAAATCCCGTTATCCGCTCCATCGTGGACGCTGAAAGCTGCGATCATCTGTCGGGCAGCACCGTGCGGTTTTCCCTGCATCCGCGAAAGGTCTTTCTCTTTGCGAAGGACAGTGAAACGCGCATCCCCTTTGAAACCACGTAGAAAGGCAAAGGACACCCTGTTATGGAAAAACAAAACCTTAAGGGCTGGCTCTATCTGCTTCCCGCCCTCCTGTTTTTAGGTATCTTTATGATTTATCCTTTAGTCGATGTATTCGTCTATTCCTTTGAGGAAGGCTATAACTCCGCCTCCCAGACCTTTTACGGCATTGGCGGTTACAACTATTCCTATGTCCTGCATGACGCTTATTTTTTACAGGCGCTAAAAAACACTTTTATCCTGGTGGTCATCACCGTACCGCTCTCCACCGGGCTTGCGCTTTTGATCTCCGTGGCGCTCAGCTCTGTCAAACCTCTGCGGGAACTGTTTCAGACGGTCTACTTCCTGCCCTATGTCACAAACACGCTGGCAGTTGGACTGGTGTTTATGATCCTTTTCAAAAAAACACCCTACTCTGACGGCCTGATCAATCTTTTGATCAACTGCTTCGGCGGCAGTTCCGTGGACTTTATCGACGGCCCCTACTGGGCCAAAATGTTCGTGCTCTGCTTTTATACGGTGTGGGTTGTCATGCCCTTTAAAATCCTGATCCTGACAAGCGCGCTGGCGGGCGTCAACCCGGTTTACTACAACGCCGCCAGAGTGGACGGCACAGGACGGGTCCGCATGTTCTTTAAAATTACCCTGCCGATGATTTCTCCCATGCTCTTCTATCTGGTGATCACGGGCTTTATCGGCGCTTTCAAGGCCTACAGCGATGCGGTGGCATTGTTTGGCACAAACTTAAACGCAGCCGGCATGAACACCATTGTTGGCTATGTTTACGATATGCTCTACCGGGACAGCGGAGGCTATCCTTCCTACGCATCCGCGGCGGCTATCATCCTGTTTGCCATTGTCCTGACCATCACCTGCATCAATCTGTCAGTCAGCAAAAAACATGTACATTACCACTAAAGTGAGGCCTTTCCATATGAAGAAAAATCGTTTATTCACTGCATTGATATATGTATTTCTGATCTTCTGGGCGCTGGTCGTACTGTTTCCCTTCTACTGGATGGTTCTGACCTCCGTGAAGGATTACGGCGCCTACAACGCAGAGCACATTCCAAAATTTTTTACCCTCTCCCCCACTTTGCAGAATTATACGGACGCATTCACCACCGTTCCGCTTGGGAAATATCTCCTGAATACGCTTATTTTTACGGTAATCACCACAGCCCTCATGCTTATTGTTATCACGCTGGCGGCCTTTGCCTTTGCAAGGCTTCGCTTCGCAGGAAGAGATCTGGCCTTCACCCTGTTTCTGGCGCTGATGATGATTCCCACCGAACTGGTGGTAATCACCAACTTTACCACCGTCACCAATCTGGAACTGCGAAACACTTTCACGGGACTGATTCTCCCATCCGTGACCTCGGTATTTTATATTTATCTGCTGCGGGAGAATTTCGCCCAGATTCCTGACGAGCTCTACTATGCCGCCAAGGTGGACGGCACTTCGGATTTCAAATATCTGCGGCGGGTGATGATTCCCATCTGCCGCCCCACGCTGATCACTATCACAATCCTGAAAATCATCGAGTGCTGGAATTCCTATGTGTGGCCTCGTCTGATCACCGACGACGCCGATTACTATCTGGTGTCAAACGGCATTCAGGAAATCAGGGAGAACGGTTTCGGACGGGCGAACATCCCCGCCATGATGGCCGCCGTGGTGGTCATTTCCCTGCCTCTCATGATCCTGTTTCTCCTGTTCCGCAAACAGATCATGTCGGGCGTTGCCAGAGGAGGTACCAAAGGCTGAGTCTGCTTTCCAAAAACAGCGGATTCGACAAAACGCGCTTCGGAAAGGAAGAAATGATGCGACTAACATGGAAAAAAACACTGGCAGCTCTTTCAGTGGGAGCAGCCCTCCTTACTCTTACAGGCTGTCACGGCTCCAAAGCCCTGCCGGATTTTGCCATGCCTACAGAATTTGACGCCTCAAGGGATTACGAGATCACTTTCTGGGCAAAAAACGACACTAACAGGAATCAGACCGATGTCTATAAAAAAGCGATTGCCGACTTTGAAACGCTCTACCCGAACATCAAAGTGAACATGAAGCTCTACACCGACTACGGCCGGATCTTCAACGACGTGATCACCAACATTGCCACAGGCACCACGCCGAATGTCTGCATCACCTACCCGGATCATATCGCCACCTACATGACCGGGAAAAATACCGTGGTTCCTCTTGACAGTCTCTTTGCGGATCAAACATACGGCCTGGGCGGAAGCGGACTTCTCTATGACGGGCCCGCACAGGATGAGATCATTCCCCAATTCCTGTCGGAATGCGTGTTGGAGGGACAGCACTATGCCCTCCCTTACATGCGCTCCACAGAATGCTGCTATATCAACAAAACCTATGTGGAAGCACTGGGCTACACCCTGCCCGACGTGCTGACATGGGATTTCATCTGGGAAGTGTCAGAGGCCGCTACTGAAAAAAATGAGGACGGTACTTTCGCCCTGAACGGCCAGAATGTAATGATCCCTTTCATCTACAAATCCACGGATAATATGATGATCCAGATACTGAAACAATCGGATGCAGGTTACTCCACACAGGAGGGGGATATCGAGCTTTTCAACGACACCACCGAGGCAGTCCTGTTTGATATTGCCGGGCACGTGGAGACAGGCGCTTTCTCCACCTTCAAGATTTCCAGCTATCCCGCCAACTTCCTGAACGCGGGACAGTGCGTCTTTGCCATCGACTCTACGGCTGGGGCAACCTGGATGGGCGCCGACGCGCCCCTGGCCGATATCAGTGAGGACGCCTTCGTGGATTTTGAGACGGCTGTACGGATGGTGCCCCAGATCGATCCCTCCCATCCGCAGATGATCTCCCAGGGGCCTTCGGTCTGTGTGTTCAACAGGGCAGACCCTCAGGAAGTGCTGGCCTCCTGGCTCTTTGCCCAGTATCTTCTGACCGATGAAGTACAGATCGGCTACGCTCAGACGGAAGGTTATCTGCCCGTCACCTCCAAGGCACAGGAATCTCCCGCCTATCAGGAGTACCTGCAAAGGAGCGGTGAGGACAACGATGTCCACTACTCCATCAAAATTGACGCCTCTAAACTTCTTCTCGAACACACCGGAGATACCTTTGTGACGCCCGTATTTAACGGATCGGCGTCTCTTCGTAATGCGGCAGGACAGCTCATTGAAAATGTGGCGAACTCCGTAAGGCGTCATGAAACGGTGGACGAGGCTTACATGGAACAGCTCTATGCGGACGTCACTTCCCTCTACCGTCTGGACCAGAAAGATATTGCGACGAGCGGAAAGCAGGCCCTTGGCCCGCTGCCTCAGACCGCCCTGTTTCTCCTTGCCGCCCTGGCTCTTTCCTGGGTTCTGATCCTGCTCCATGTGCTGCGGGATTTTGTCAAAAAACGAAAAAAACATTGATTTATCTGCCGGGTATGGTATAATCGTCGCTGTAGAGAAATATAGTTAACGGCATAACAAATTTACTCTTGAAAACCGTAAGTGGAATTTAAAATGTCGTCAGCTATGACAACAAAGCTGCTTATTGAGGAGGAAAAATTATGAAAAAGACAATCGCACTAACTCTGGCCCTGTCTCTCGCATTATCCCTTACCGCCTGCGGCAAGGGCGGAAACGGCGGCGCCGATGAGAAATCCGAAGGCGTTATGACCTACGCCGAGTACATGGACGCTGCCCTTGACAGCGAGGTCGTGATCGAGACCTACGTGCAGGCAAAGCAGTCCTGGTGGGAGGATAAGGCTACCCTCTACACACAGGATCAGGACGGCGCCTATTTTATCTACAATGCTGTCTGCTCTGAGGCAGATTACGCCAAGCTCACACCCGGCACGAAGATCAAGGTGACCGGCTATAAAGCGGAGTGGTCCGGCGAGGTGGAAGTTGCCGAGGGCGCATCCATCGAAATTCAGGATGGCAGCTACACCGCATCCGCAACCGATGTGACCGATCTGCTTGGAAAGGACGAGCTGATCGATCATCAGAACAAGCTCGTATCCTTCAAAGGCATGACCGTGGAGACCTACGAAAAAGATGGCGAGTCCTTCGACTGCGCTTTCGTTTACAACGACGACAATTCCGGTTCTGCTGATTCCAACAGCGACCTGTACTTTAACGTGTCAAAGGACGGCCAGACCTACACTTTCTGCGTGGAGTCCTATCTCTGCGACAGCAGCACAGACGTCTACAAGGCTGTGGAGAATCTGAAGGTTGGCGATACCGTTGACATGGAAGGTTTCCTGTACTGGTACAACGGTGCGAATCCGCATATCACTTCCGTCAGTGTAAAGTAAGATAAATCCCTGCGGGATTAACCTCGCGCGCCCGCTTTTACGGCTCCGGGCTTCGACATTACAAGGATGAAGAAAGACAGTGTAAATGGCATATCTGCTTTTACACTGCCTTTTTCTTTTCCGCAAACGGGCTTTTCTATTTTCGTCTGTCAAAACAGACCTTTTCGCTCTGCTTACCAATCACACCATACAGTCTCTCCAGTTTCTCTTCCTCCAGTTCCCTCGGCCCGCCAAGCTGTGTCGTCCGGTAAAGAAGCTCCGCATAAAACTCCACGGATTCCATTTTCATATAGGCGGAAATCAGATCCCTGTCCCAGGTGAGCGCACCGTGGCTCTCCAGAAGAATTGCCTGATAGTCTTCCAGATATGGCTCTATGGCGTCTGGAATCTCCGCCGTCGAGGGGGTTCCGTAGGATGCCAGCGGAATCTTTCCAAAGTTCACAATCACCTCCGGCATAATGGGCGCCTCCAACGCTCTGCCCATCACCGCAAAACTGGTGGCAAAAACCGGATGGGCATGCACCACCGCCATGATATCGGGACGCTTCTGATATACCCTTATATGCATCTTTACCTCAGAGGACGGCCCAAACCCTTCCGCCGCTTCCAGCACATTTCCCGAAAGATCGATTTTACACATCTGCTCCGGTTTCATAAATCCCTTGGAGACGCCGGTGGGTGTACAGAGAATCACATCCGGGGAAATCCTGACGGAAATGTTTCCGTCATTGGCCGCCACCATGCGCCGCCCGTACATCCTTCTGCCAATCTCACAGATATCCTCCCGCACCCTCATTTCATCCTGTATCATCCTATCTCCCCTCCGTTTCAAACCATATATCCTTTTATGAAAGATGCCGCCGCATCTTCTGCCGGACGGCTTTTACTGTGTTTACCAACATTTCTTTTTTTCTACAGGGGCGCCGTTGCTCTCTCCAGCCACGCCAGCTCTTCCCCCGCAAAATATGGTGAAATTGTCTCATAAACCTTTTGATGGTAGGCGTTGAGAATCCTGATCTCCTCCGTGCACATCATTCCCGCATCGATAGCCTCACGGTCAAAGGGCACCATAGTGAGCGGCTCCAGATACATAAACTGCCCGAAATCATTTTTCTCTCCTTTCCGGACAAGTACCAGATTTTCGTGACGGATGCCGAATTTCCCCGCCACGTACAGGCCTGGCTCGTTAGACAGAATCATCCCCTCCTCAAGAGGCACGCAGGACGCTTCCTTCGAGATGCGCCAGCGGAAACTCTGAGGGCCCTCATGTACACTCAGAAGGTAACCAACGCCGTGACCCGTGCCGTGATTGTAATCCAGTCCCTCCTGCCAGAGAGGTTCTCTGGCCAGCGCATCCAGATTCTGTCCGCAGGCGCCCTGTGGAAATTTCGCCGCCCCCAGCCGGAGATGTCCCTTCAGTACCAAGGTATATGCTTTCTTCTCCTCCGCTGTCAGTTCCCCCAACGCGATGGTTCTTGTGACGTCCGTGGTGCCCTCCCTGTAGTGGCCGCCTGTATCGGCAAGACAGAACCCCACCGGCTGTATAGCCGCATCCGTCTCTGGCGCCGCCTCATAATGTACGATGGCCCCATGAGGCCCGTAGGCGATAATCGGATCAAAACCCGGCCCCAGATACCCTTCCATCCTGGTGCGGAACTCTTCCAACTTTTTTGCCGCCCTGATCTCCGTGACGGTTTCCTCTCCCGCACACATTTTGAGCCAGCGCACAAATCTGGTCACAGCCACCCCGTCCTTCACATGGGCCGCCCGTATATTGGCGGTCTCCCGCTGCGTTTTGACCGCCTTTAACAGTTCGATGGGGCTTTCCCCATCAACCCTCTCCACACCCGCGGGAACCGCCTGCAAAAGCCTGTAATTCACCTTTCTGGCATCCGCAAGAAGCCTCGTCCCCACAGGCAGGGAAGCCGCCTGCACCTCTATGCTCTCATAAGGATGCAGGCTTACGCCCGCACATGCCAGCTTTTCCCGTATCTCCTCCGAAAAGGCGCTCTCCTGCGCACACAGCGCCGCGCCGTCCTTTGTCAGCAGGAGATAGGCAAGAAAGACTGGTGTGTGTTTCACGTCGTTCCCCCGCAGATTGAACAGCCATGCAATCTCGGAAAGATCTGTCGTCAACAAAGCGTCCGCCTGTTTCTTTGCCAGTTTTTCCCGCACTCCGGCCAGCTTTTCCTCCCGGGTAAGTCCCGCGTAATCCGTCGAAAGTTCCCACACCGGCTCTGCCGGCAGAGGCGGTCTCCCCTGCCAGACCAGCCCCGCCAGATCCTCCTCCCCACAGAAAGCAATCTGCTTTTGTGCCGTTTTTTCTTTCAGCTTTTCCACGAAGGCTCCCGTCACACACCGACCGTCAAAACCGATCACATCTCCCTCGGAAAGCCTCTCTCCCAGATAATCAGGCAGAGCGGGCACGCCCGGCTGTCCGCTCTTCATAAGGGTAATGCCGCTCCCCTTAAGCTGTTCCTGTGCCTGTAAAAAATACCTGCCGTCCGTCCACAGCGAAGCGCGGTCCGCTTCTATCAGAAGCGTTCCCGCTGAACCCGTAAAACCGGAAAGATATTCCCTTGCCTTGAAATAGTCGCCCACATATTCCGAACTGTGAAAATCATCCGTGGGGACAATATAGGCCGCAATGCTGCGGCGGCGCATCTGTTCCCGAAGCGCCTGTAATCTCCCTGTGATCGCTGCCTCTTTCTCCATGTCGAATTTCTGCTCCTTTCCGGTCAGTTTTTCTCCCCGGCTGACTCCCTCTCCTCCAGCTTACCTGCGCATACCTGGGGATTTCTCCAAAAGGCCCAGAGAAGCTCCAGATCCATAAAAAACCAGATCACCGGCTCACAGAAAATAACCGCCATATATTGAAATCTGGGTATCAGAAAAGCTACAAAAAGATATTTCCCGATCAGCTCTATCACACTGGAAACGATGGGCAGTATCTTGTTTCCAATACTCTGTAGGGCGAACCGGCTTGGGTTTAACAATGCCAAGATCATCAGGCAGGGAGCCACCACCTGTAGGTACAACGCGCCGTTTTCTATCACAACCGCCTCCGAAGAACCGGATAACAGCCGCACCATCAAAGGGGCAAGGGGCATGGTAAACAGCGTGATAAACACTGTCAGGACTGCGCCGCACAGATAGGAATGCTTTACTGCCTTCCTGATCCGCCCCATCTGTCCCGCACCGTAGTTTTGCGCCACAAAAGTGCTGACCGTCTGGCTGATTGCCATATAGGGCATCATCAGGAACATAAACAGCTTTCTGGCCGCCACATGCCCCGCAATCACCAGATAACCCAGACTATTGATACCGGACTGTAAAATAGCCGATCCCGCATGGACAATACTGCTCATGACAGCCATGGAGAATCCCTGTGCAAGCATTTCCCGATACAATTCCTGATCCCGGACAAAATGCTTCCTTTTGGGAATCAGTATGTCCGCCTTTTTTCCGATATAAACCAGACAGGCAAGCACGGATACGCCCTGCGCAATCACCGTGGCCACCGCCGCTCCCTGTACACCCATGGCAAGCTGTGTGATTAAGAAAAGATCCAGTACAATGTTAAGGAGCGATGACAAAATCAAAAAAAACAGCGGCATCATACTGTTTCCTATGGCCCTCAACAGCCCCGCACACAGATTATAGGCAAACATAACCCCGATAAACAGTGTAATCGTGGAGATATAAGCGTAAGCCCCATCAATGATCTGTGCAGGCGTATTCAGAACTTCCAGAAAGGGATACAGAATCAGGCGCGCTGCCACGGTGATCACTGCCGTGATACCGACGCCGATCACAATGGAAGCCGCCACCGATCTTTTCAGATAATCCGTATCGCCGCTTCCAAAACTTCTGGCCGTCACGATAGCCAGCCCGTTCCCGATTCCAAGTGCAAAACCGACCAGAAGGTCATAGACCGCTCCAGCCGCACCCATGGCCGCCAGTGCCTCATCTCCCAGCGTATGCCCGATGATCACCGTATCCATGGTATTGTATAACTGCTGGAAAACGCCGGAAAAGAAAAGCGGAACCGCAAAGACAATCATGGCCTTTAAGATCGGCCCGTGAAGCAGATCCACCTCAAATTTTTTCTGTGTTATGGTTTTCATTTTTATTACTTCCCACACGGATGTTCCGGCACGACCGCATAAAACTCGATCACCTCGTCGCTCTCGTTTCTCAGGCTGTGGCTGTGCCCCTTAGGACAGTAATGACAGTTTCCGGCAGCTAAAACTTCTCTTCCGTCATCATAGAGGACAACCCCCGTTCCCTTTAACATAAAAATAATCTCGCTGTTGGTCTCATGGGTATGTACGCCGATCGTTGCACCCGGCTCCAAAGACGCCCTCATGATTTTGCAGGTCTCGTCCGTGTACATATGGCTTTTAATCGCCTTTTCCCCACCTTTAAAGTTGGGGATTACCTGTTCCTCAATTTTCTCAAAATCCAGAATCATTTTGTTCCTCCTCACCGCCATTCACGTTTAGTTTCTCTACTATTATATCTATGTTTGTGTCTGCCCACAACCCTGTTTTTGTCCCGTGTAAAAACAAATTTGACAAAAAGGGAATGCAGTGCTAGAATAGCGGTATCTTACAGAGAGAGGTGAAAGGATGAAAAGATAGTCTGCTTTTGATTACATGATGTTTTTTGCAGTGGGGATAACCTTTCCCGCACTGTTTTTCATGTCGCCAAAAGTGGATTATGTTCTCATAACCTCTCTTTTTGTGTGCATATTTCTGCGGTGATATCTACAACATCACTCCCCTATGAGGTTAGAGCATGTAATGGAACTGTTTGGCGGCAGCCAGTTCCTGTTTTTATGTAAAAACACGAACCTGTGAAAGGAGAGATGTATATGTCACAAATCAGTGTAACTAACCTTACCTTCTCCTATGAAGGCAGCTTTGATTCGATCTTTGAAAACGTGTCCTTTTCTGTCGACACCGATTGGAAACTTGGTTTTATCGGCCGCAACGGGAAGGGCAAGACGACTTTTCTGAATTTACTGTTGGGAAAATACAGCTTTCAGGGTTCCATTGCCAAAAGCGCCGTATTTGATTACTTTCCCTATGCCGTTACCAAAACGCAGGCGCTGCTTCCCGCCTCCGCTTTTATTGGAGAACTCAAAGCAGGCTGTGAAGAATGGCGTGTCATCTGCGAGCTGGCACAGCTAAATGAAAACGCGGAAATCCTTTACCGCCCCTATCAGACGCTGAGTTTCGGGGAGCAGACCAAAATTCTGCTGGCGGTTCTATTTTCCGGTGAAAATGATTTTCTGCTTATTGACGAACCCACAAACCATCTGGACTGTAAGGCCCGGGAAATTGTAAAAACCTATCTCTCTTCCAAGAAAGGCTTTATTCTGGTATCCCACGACAGGGATCTCTTAGACGCCTGTATCGACCATGTGCTGGTGCTGAACCGGCAGACAATTGAAGTGCAAAGCGGTAATTTTTCAAGCTGGTGGGAAAACAAACAGCGGAAAGACCAGTTTGAGACGGCGGAAAACAATAAGCATCTGCATGAAATTCAAAAGCTGAAAAAGGCCGCCAGACGCGTCTCGGACTGGGCCGATCAAAACGAGCGCACCAAGATAGGCTTCGATCCCGTAAAAGAGCATGACAGAAGCATCTCCGCAAGAGCCTATATCGGCGCAAAGACAAAGAAAATGCAAAGCCGTGTCACACAGATGGCAAAGAGGATCGACCGGGAGATTGCGGAAAAAGAGGGGCTTTTGAAGGATCTGGAAAAGACTGTTGATTTAAAACTCATCCCGCTCTCCCACCATAAAGAAACGCTTGTAAATATCAGAGAATACAGCATACAGTACACAGACGCAGCGCATCCTGTATTTACCGATCTGACATGCAGCATCCGCCGCGGAGACCGCATTGCCCTGCACGGCGAAAACGGATGCGGAAAATCCACGCTTATCAAAATGCTTCTTAAAAAGGCAGGGATAAACGACAACGATCTTCCGGTCCTGGAAACGGGCGTCTGTGAAACCGCCTCCGGGCTTATCATTTCCTATATCAGCCAGGATACCTCCGGACTGAAAGGATCCATTCCTGCTTTTTGTACAAAGCGGAATCTGGATCACACGCTGTTCTGCTCGATTTTAAGACAGCTCGATTTTGAGCGGGTGCAGTTTTCAAAAAATATGGAAAACTACTCGGAAGGCCAAAAGAAAAAAGTCCTGCTCGCGGCAAGCCTGCTTACGCCCGCCCATCTCTATATCTGGGATGAACCGTTAAACTATATCGACGTATTCTCCAGAATGCAGATTGAAAATCTCCTGCTTGCCTGTCAGCCTACCCTTCTCTTTGTGGAGCATGATGTGCGGTTTCGGGAAAAAATAGCGACAGAAACCATTACCTTTTAGTCTTTCTCAGAGAACAGCTAAAAAAGAAGCCGTAGTCCTGCGGCTTCTTTTTCATACGCTTTATCTGTACAGAATCAATTATAATCTTATGTCAAAGGGCAGATACCCTTCTGGCAGCGCTTCTTTCTGAGCCGCCTCTGCCGCAGCTGCTGCCTCAGCGATCTCCTCCGCAGACAGTTCCGCGTTCTCAGGCAGCGCTTCTTCCAGCTCCTCGGCCATTTCTTCCGTCATTTCCTCCACGACTTCCTCGATCTCCTCCATGATCTCCTCGAGTTCGCCGCCGTCCTCGATGCCCAGCGCTTCCTCGACCAGCTCTTCCATTCTCTCTTCGGGCGTCTTGGGAGCCATATTGTCAACTGCCTCCGCAATCTTCTCACCGCGCTCTGTGGACTCATCCAGAATATGAAACATCTGCTGGTTATTATATGCCGCTTTCACAGCCGCAATCTGATCCTCGTAGGACTGGAACATTTTCAGCTTTTCGGCAATCTCCTCTATGCTCCCGCAGGCGACATTTTTGAGATTGTCCTTCTGCTTTTCAAAGAACTCCACCTGCTTTTGTGTCTGAGACTGCCGCTCCAGTCTGTCCTGTGTGCTCTTTAACATACTGCCGGAGTTCATTCTCCGTAAAATGCTACTTGTCTGATCCCATGAAATATTCATAAACGATAACCGCCTTTCTGTCTGTCCTGTTTTCCGCCTCATCATCTCTTGGTTTCGTGTTATCATTTATTTCGGAAAAAAGTGGGATTTTCTAAAGTCTACGTGCCATAAACGGACAGATTTTTGTAGTGAAAGAGTATTACCCGATTTAACATCCCCTTTTACAAATGTCACCCTCCTCGGCGATTGAGAAAATCTATCCATTCATCAAAATGAATGAACATCTTCAAGACCTGCACAACCGTCAAAGCTATCTCCGCCCTGAAACATTTCTTCTTTGTAGGACATAACTTGTTCTGCATATTGTTTAGACGGTCTGACTAATAATATCTTACACATCTCATTCCCTCAAATTCCGATTTTTCTACTTAACAAACTTGAATTTATCCTATTGCCTTTTTCATCCAGACATTTAAAAAGGCAAGCTGTTCATCTGTATGAAACCAATGTTCCCCATTTTCCATTACAGTAAGATGTGCATTGTGATTACTAATAAATTCATTCACTGTTTTACGGGATACGAGGTTATCATTTCCTGCATACAGGATTTCTGTGGGGACATTCCATGTTATAGGGTTTTCCCTAACAAAACATAGATATTTCCATGATAATGTTTCCCCAAAGTCCGTAGGAATTTCTCCTTTCTCATGCAAATCTGTTTCTGATACATTCGCCCAACTCATCATATCCAATATAAGGCTTTCCATATCAAGTACAGGTGAAATAAATAAAGCCTTTTCAATATCACAAGCCTGTAATGTGTGCATTGCAAAGTAGGCACCAATACTATTTGCAATCACATAAATATGGCCATATCTTTTATGTACGTTTTCATAAGCCACTCGAATTTGATTTTGTACAATCCATGGAAAATAGTCATTGTAATCTATACCAATCATATCAAAACCTGAACAATTCTTCTTGTACTGTTCAGCTTCCAAATGACTTCCTCCCTTTCCATGAATATATAAAATTACTTTTTTCACAATGCCCCCTCCACAAAAATCCGATTTGTATCGTTAGTAGAATACCACAATCATATTCATATTTCTATCAAATTTTCATTAAATTTCTTCCTCCCTCTGCTTAGTCCTACTTTGTTGCCTGTTCCAATGCCTGTAATGCTTTTTCTAAGTCTTTGCTGACTGCCTGCTTGCTCTCAATCATTTCTGATACCTCATTCTTTCTGTGCTGTGTTGATGGTTTCTGAAAATAAAAAAGGTAGCTGATTTTCCATTAGGATAAATCGCTACCATAGGTTACGCAATATTCAATTTTTTAATGTTATTCTGACAAATGATTTCAGCATTTCAATGCTAGTTCCGTATCTTCCCGACAAACGTGAAGTTGTCACTGTTATATCTGTTTACCCTATGTATGTTCCACCCGTATTTTCTTGGTTGAGAGTTCCCTCAACTTCAATCAATAGACATTTGACCAATTCATTACATATTGGTCGGTGTTTCGTTCCTTTGGGAATTATAATAAAATCACCCTCGCATAAATGTGTTAATCCGTTTTCAAACTCAATATCAAATTCTCCTTCAATACAGTAGAACAGTTCGTCAGAATTTTCATGTATATGGAAATCTAAAGTTCTATGCTCCGCTTGTAACACATTTAACATATGATTATTCAATGTACCCACTCTCTTATAGAGGAACAACTCATCAATCGCATTTACATTCTCTTTCAAATTTACTTTTTCTATCATAATGTTTCTCCTACTGTAAGCGCCAAATATTAATGCGGTCAGATACAAAATTACCCCAGCCCTTTGTGA
>CAMQTN010000015.1 GCA_947037115.1 uncultured Lachnospiraceae bacterium | reverse complement strand
CAAAGGGCATGTAGAATTTACTGTTTCATATGGAAGTTAGTTTTACAATTCAGGTTTCGTCTACCGCTTTCTTTTCACACAAAAGTATGCTACATTACAAGAAGTTACTTATCATGCGCTGCACCCGGACAGAGAACGCATTCCCTGTCGTCGGGAAAACAGGAGGACAAAAATGACCATACAGCCGGATCAACAGAAAGAACAGGAAAGCAAGTCCAGAAAAATGAAGCCAAAACAGATCGCCGCCCTCGCCTGCGCCATCCTTCTGGTTGGCGTATTCGTGGGCGCATCTGTCGCGGTCTGCCTAAACCCTGACGATTCCGGACGGCTTTTTGCCGGATGGCTGGGCGTCATAATCGGCCTGCCGATCCTGCTCTGGCTTCTGGTCTGGTCTCTGTTGCAGTTAAAAAAACGGCGGGTCGAAAACCGCCCGCCGCATTGATTTAAGATCATTCCTTTTCTCTGCACATTTGCAAAAACATTTCATGTATCCGGTCATCCTCGTCCAGCTCCGGATGAAACGCCGTACCGATCTGGTTCCCATACCGCACGGCCACAATCCTGCCTTCCACTCTGGCAAGAACTTCCACACCACTTTGCTCCGGAAAATTCTCTTCCGGAGTCAGGCTTTCTGCACCCCCGCATATCTTCGCATCCGGCGTTTCTATCAGCGACTCCACATAGGG
The DNA here is from genome assembly GCA_947037115.1 of uncultured Lachnospiraceae bacterium. Lineage (GTDB taxonomy): Bacteria > Bacillota > Clostridia > Lachnospirales > Lachnospiraceae > UBA3282. Next base: position 43,303 of record CAMQTN010000015.1, on the reverse strand, counting down.
CGCGCGGATGAAGGTCATGGGTACGCGGCCGATTCCTTTCACCTCCGCCTCCGTATGAAAGCTGCCAAGCTGTCTCCCGTAGGCGTTGCGCTGTACGCAGACAGGCAGGGTTCCAAACCAGACGGCCTCGTCGTTACTGATCTTGTGCGAAAGAAGGATCAGCCCCGCACAGGTGCCAAGCACCGGGAGTCCCTGTCTGATCCTGTCCCGAAGCGGCTCAAACATCTGCAGCTCCCGCAGCAGCTTACCCTGCACGGTACTCTCCCCGCCAGGCAGGATCAATCCCTCAAAGCTCTGTTCAAGATCCGCCCGCTGTCTCAGTTCCAGACACTCTGCTCCCAGCTTTCTTAATTTATCGATATGTTCTGCAAATGCTCCCTGCACAGCCAAAACTGCAATCTTCATAGTTTACATAACTCTCTTTCCCGCTACGACAGCTCCTATTTCCCTCTTTCTGCCATCAACAGCTCGATTTCCTGCTCATTGATGCCAACCATCGCCTCACCCAAGTCCTCGGACAATTCCGCAATCAGTCTGCTGTCCTGATAATTGGCCACCGCCTTTACAATGGAAGCAGCGCGCTTCGCAGGGTTTCCCGATTTGAAAATGCCGGAACCCACAAACACACCTTCCGCGCCAAGCTGCATCATCAGCGCAGCGTCCGCCGGTGTGGCCACGCCGCCTGCCGCAAAGTTCACCACGGGAAGTCTGCCGTTATCATGCACATATAGCACCAGTTCATAGGGAACCGCAAGCTGCTTCGCCTCCTCAAACAGCTCATCCTGCCGCATGGCGGTAATTTTCGCAATTTCACTGTTCATTTTCCGCATATGGCGCACCGCCTGCACCACGTCCCCCGTGCCCGGTTCGCCCTTTGTCCTGATCATGGACGCGCCCTCATTGATCCGGCGAAGCGCCTCGCCCAGATCCTTCGCCCCGCACACGAAGGGAACCCTGAACCCTCTCTTATCGATATGATAAACGTCGTCCGCCGGAGAAAGCACCTCGCTCTCGTCTATATAGTCAATCTCGATCGCTTCCAGAATCTGCGCCTCCACAAAGTGGCCGATCCGGCACTTTGCCATGACAGGGATGGAAACTGCCTCCTGAATCCCCTTAATCATCTTCGGATCGCTCATTCTGGACACGCCGCCTGCCGCGCGGATATCCGCCGGAATCCGCTCCAGCGCCATGACTGCACAGGCCCCGGCCTCCTGCGCGATCCTTGCCTGCTCCGGGGTCGTCACATCCATAATGACGCCGCCTTTTAACATCTGTGCCAACTGTTTATTTAATGCATACCTGTCTTCGCTCATCTTCCATCCTCTTTTCCTGGTTGCCGTTCACACCCGTTTTCATTTTCTCAAAGCTGCAGCTTAGATTCATTATAGCGGCGTTTGGCATATACAAAATATCCAGTTTTGTATTTTTTCTCCATACCAGATTTGTAAAAAGGATACAGTCCGAAGATTTTATTGGCAGGACAGATGTCAGTCTCTTCTCCTCACAGCGTTATCTTTGCGCTTCTAAACAGCCATTCACCAGATCCTTCACCACTTCCCCGGCAAGGATCAGCCCTGCCACAGAAGGGACAAAGGCAACGCTTCCCGGCGTCTGGCGGCGCGGTGTGTCTTCTCCATTCCCGCCCGTAACAGGAACTGCGTCTGCCGATACAGAATCCGTTCCTGTACAGACAGACTGCTTCCCCGTGTTACTCCCCGCCGGGATGACAGGCTCCTCCTCGGAATACACCACTTTCAGATGCGCCACATTTCTCTTTTTCAGTTCCCTGCGCATGACCCTTGCGAGAGGGCACACCTTCGTCTCATAAATATCCGCCACACGAAAAGCTGAGGCGTTCAGCTTGTTTCCCGCGCCCATGCTGCTGATCACCGGCACGCCTGCCGACTGCGCACGCAGCACCAGCTCAATCTTTGCCGTCACCGTGTCCACCGCATCCACCACATAATCATATTCTGAAAAGGGAAAACTGTCTGCATTCTCCGGCAGAAAAAAGCACGGATGTACACACACCTGCGCCTTCGGATTGATCGAGAGAATCCGCTCCCGCATCACATCGGTTTTATATCGCCCGACGGTCTTGTGGGTTGCAATGATCTGACGGTTTAAATTGGAAAGAGCCACCCGATCTTTATCGATCAGGTCAAGCGCTCCCACGCCGCTTCTGGCAAGGGCCTCACACACATAACCGCCCACGCCGCCCACGCCGAACACTGCCACCCGGGACCGGGCCAGTTTGTCCATCGCATCCACACCCAAAAGCATCTCTGTTCTGGAAAATTCTTCCCGCATATTTCCTTCCTTTCGCCAAAAACCCTGCCGCAATGTTAGACTTATTTCGACATCATACAGCCCTGGATAAACTATAAAGGCTGTCCCCTTTTCCAAATCAAGGCTCCCTGTCAAACGCAGCCATCTCCACATATGCCCCGCCCCAATCCAGCGACAGACAATATTCCGGTTCCATACTGCTTTCTTCGTATATGTAATATTTCTCCATAGCCCCATGCGTGATATATCCATACCAGAAAACAAGTCTGCCCTGTTCGTCATAATCACCGGACTGTGTCTGGCCTGTTGTGCCAAATGTCATGGGCCAGTGACGGTATTGCTTATGACACAGTGTACCATCATTGCGGTAGATATAATCTACGGAAAGCAGACTTACCTCCACCGGTTCATGTTCACACATCATCATTCCTTTGGCTTCAAAGGAGGAAAGACAGCCGTCATCTGTATACTCACAAATTTCCCTGTATCCCGACGCATATGCACTGGCATCTTTTCCCGGGACAGGCAGCTCGGAAAAGGTATCCTGCTGTTCCCAGAGCCCACTCTTAACTTCATCAAACACAAATCCCTCACGACTGGCCCTTTTGTCCAGATTGTCATTATAAAAATAATGATAGCAGATACCACATCCCCGCCCTGCCTGAGGATCAAAATATAACTCCATAATCAGATTGTGAAACCGGTCATAGTATTCATAAAACGGTTCTGTCTGCGCAAAACCATGGTCCGCAAGAAAATCTTTCTTATCCTCATATTCTGCTTCTGCCAGTCCTGTTCCCTGTACCTCTTTTTGAATCCGGATCGGGCCATCATTCTCCTGACTCCGAAAAATTTTCAGCCCATCCCAAAATAAGTATTGATAATATTTCTCATTGATCAAAGCGCCCGTTTCATATCTCTTCACTTTCCCAAAATAGATATCCTGCTGTTCCAGACAGTCCCGGATACAGAGGCTTTCCTCCCCTGTCCGTGCATCTTTACGCAGTGTCCATCTGCGCAGTTCCACTACGCTCCTGCTCCCCTCGTTGATTCTGCAGATCGCCTTTGTCTCTCCACTTTCTCCCACGTCGGAAACCAGAAACGCCCCTTCTCTCTCACTCTCTTCCTGATACCAGGGAATGCTTACCGGCTCCTCTGCAAACCGCTTCCTTTCGGTTTCCGCATTTAACAGCGTATCACTTTCCATCTGCACCGTTTCTGTCTTATCCCGCCATACAGAAATCCCCAACGACAAAAACATGCCGATACATACGCCTGACAGCAAAAGCATAAGGTATCCTGCTTTTTGAAAAACACGTTTCTTCATTGTCCTGAAATTCTCTCCAAATTTTTTCGCCCTTTCATACATTTTATGATATAATAGCCGCAAAAGAAAAACAAGCGATAAGGAGACTCAGACATGGAAATCACAAGCGACATCAAATACATAGGCGTAAACGACTATGACATCGACCTCTTTGAAGGACAGTATGTTGTGGAAAACGGCATGGCATACAATTCCTACGTCATCCTCGACGAAAAGATCGCCGTGATGGATACGGTAGACGCCGACTTTGGCAGCGATTGGATGCAGAACCTGAAAGCCGTGATCGGCGACCGCACACCCGATTATCTGATTGTACAACACATGGAGCCTGACCACTCCGCCAACATAGATGCCTTTGTAAAGGCTTTCCCTGACGCAGTGGTTGTAAGCTCCGCCCCCGCCTTCAACATGATGCGCCAGTTCTTCGGCACGGATTACGCCGACAGACGGCAGATCATCAAAGAGGGCGACACCCTGTCACTCGGCGCGCACACACTGCAGTTTGTGGCTGCACCGATGGTACATTGGCCCGAAGTTATGCTCACCTACGATATCAAAGATAAGGTTCTTTTCTCTGCTGACGGCTTCGGCAAGTTCGGCGCTCTGGATGCGGATGAGGACTGGGCCTGCGAGGCGCGCCGCTATTACTTCGGCATCGTTGGCAAATACGGCATGCAGGTACAGAACCTTCTGAAAAAGGCGTCCACCCTCGATATCCAGATCATCTGCCCCCTGCACGGCCCGGTTTTACAGGAGAACATTGAGTATTATGTAAACTTATATCAAATCTGGTCTTCTTACGGTGTGGAATCAGAAGGCGTTATGATCGCCTATACCTCCGTCTACGGAAACACAAAAAAAGCCGCCGAACTGCTGGCGGAAAAACTGACCGAAAAAGGCTGTCCGAAGGTAGTCACTGCCGACCTTGCAAGAGAAGATATGGCTGAGTGTGTGGAGGACGCCTTCCGCTATGGTAAGCTGGTGCTTGCCACCACCACCTACAATACAGACATATTCCCGTTTATGCGTGAATTTATCAATGACCTGATAGAACGCAATTATCAGAACCGCACTGTCGCCCTGATCGAGAACGGCTCCTGGGCACCGATGGCGGCAAAAAACATGCGGGCGAAGCTGGAAACCTGTAAGAACATTACCTTTGCGGAAAACACTGTGCAGATCCGCTCTGCCCTGAACGAGGAGAGCACCGCACAGCTTGAGGCACTGGCAGAAGAACTTTGCAGAAGCTGAGCGGCTGACGCCGAAGTTTCTTTCCAAGCGGCAGACTAAGCTGACCGCCGTTTGACATGTACATATAAAAGAGGCGCCATACGGATAACCGTGCGGCGCCCTGCTTTTTATCTCCCGCTTATCTCAAATCCACCTGTCTACGCATCCACGCCCAGCTTCTTAAGATCTTCTATAGCCTGAGCCTGATTTTTAAAATGAATCGTATGTATGCCGAACTTTTCCGCCCCGTCAAGATTCCGGGGCGTATCGTCCATGAAAACACACTCCTCCGGCACGAGCCCATACCGGTCGATCAGAAGCTGATAAATCTCCGGCATGGGCTTTATCACCTGATCCTGATAGGAAAGAATTCCTCCGTCCATATGAGGTATGAAGTCAAGCGCCGCCGCACATTCTATATGCGCCTTTTCAGAAAAATTCGACAGGTACAGGCAGCGGTATCCCTTTCCCTGCAGCTCATGAATCCACGGAATCGCATAGTCGTTTCGCTTCACCATGGTGCCAACGTCCTGCAACACCCGTCGGATATCACTCTCAATACCGGGATCATTGTCGATAAACCCCTGCAGAATTTCCTCACAGCTCATAACGCCTCTGTCGTACTCGTTCCACAGAGGATCTTTGACCGTGGCTTTGGCAATGCGATCAACCATCGCCGCATCGTACCCAAAGCTGCGGTAATGCTCCTCCCAGACGAAATCCGCAAGTACGTTTCCGATATCAAAGATGAGTGTGGTAATCATTTTTCGTTCCCTTCCTGTCACTATTTTCTTTTTATCATCAAGCGCGGGTGATCAATTTACATAATATTATCAAACTCTCGCAAGTCCGTCTACATGCAGGACGTCCCCACTGATATAGGAAGCCATATCCGACGCCAAAAATACGAAAGCGTTGGCAATGTCCTCCGGCTGTCCCATACGCCGCAGCGGGATCTGCGCAATCATGGGATCAATCACTTCTTTGGGCACGCTGCGCATCATATCGGTGTAAGTGATACCGGGTGCAACCGCGTTGACCCTGATTCCTTTCGGTCCCAGCTCCCTCGCCAGCGACAGCGTAAACCCGTTTACCGCAAACTTTGAGGTGGGATAAGCGATTCCCGACGGCTGGCCGTATGTTCCCACCATGGAAGAGGTATTCAGAATCACGCCGCTTCCCGCCGCAATCATATGCCCGCTGACTGCCTTGGAACAGTTGTACACGCCCCTGATGTTTAAGTCCATTACTTTTTCAAAGGTCTCTTCCGTATAATCCGTAAAGGGGGTACTCTCCGACACTCCCGCATTATTGACAAGAATATCGATTCTTCCGTACTTTTTAACAATGTTGTCGAAAGCCTCTTTCACTGCCGCATAATCGGACAGATTCGGATAAATCCCCTCCACGGAGGCATTCGTATCCGCCTCTTTCAACTTTGCAACCGCTTTATCCGCCGTCTCCTGACGGCTTGCGCAGAGAATCACCTTCGAGCCTTCCTTAAGAAACGCCTCGACGGTCGCATAACCGATTCCTCTGCTTCCGCCCGTAACAACCGCAACCTTGTCTTTCAGTAACATGATGTTTCCCCTCCTTTATGAAATTGTAATGTGTACAGACTCCACCCGTTAAAAATCAATTATTTCAGCTTACTCTCCCTGTAAATAATATCCTCTCTGCCGGGACCGTTTGATACCATAGTAATAGGATACCCAATCTGCTCCTCGATAAACTCCACATAATTGCGGCAGTTTTCAGGAAGCTCCTCATATTTTTTAATGCCGCGGATCTCACACTTCCAGCCCGGAAGTTTTTTGATCACCGGTTTCGCCTTCTCCAGTTTATGAGTCACCGGGAAATCTGTCGTCACTTCGCCGTCCACTTCATATCCCACACAGACCGGAATCTCATCCAGATATCCCAGCACATCCAGCACAGTGAATGCCACATCGGTCGTTCCCTGCAGGCGGCAGCCATACCTGGAAGCCACGCAGTCAAACCATCCGACCCTCCTGGGACGTCCCGTGGTCGCGCCAAACTCGCCGCCGTCACCGCCGCGCCGCCGCAGCTCATCCGCCTCGTCACCGAAAATCTCCGATACAAACGCGCCCGCGCCCACTGAGGAAGAATAAGCCTTGCAGACCGTGATAATCTCTTTGATCTCATAAGGGGCAATTCCTGCACCGATGGCGCCGTAAGCCGCCAATGTGGAAGAAGATGTGACCATCGGATAGATACCATGGTCAGGATCTTTCAACGTGCCAAGTTGCCCTTCCAGAAGAACGGTCTTACCATCCTTTAATGCCTGTTCCAGATATGAGGACACGTCGCACACATAAGGGGCAATCTTCTCCCTGTAATCCATCATCGTTTCAAACAGTTCATCCGGATTCAGCTTCGGCTTATGGTATAAGTGCTCCAGAAGCACATTTTTTGTCTCGCTGACTCTGACAAGTTTCTCTTTCAATCCTTCCTCATCAAAGAGCTCGCTGACCTGAAAACCGATCTTTGCATATTTATCCGAATAAAAGGGGGCAATTCCCGACTTTGTGGAGCCAAAGGACTTACCGCCGAGTCTCTCCTCTTCATACTGGTCAAACAGAATATGGTAGGGCATCACGATCTGACAGCGCTCAGACACCAGAATCTTCGGCATCGGCACATCTCTGTCCGTTATGGACCTGATCTCATCGATCAGAATCGGGATATTGAGCGCCACGCCATTGCCGATCACGCTGGTGGTATGCCCGTAAAACACGCCTGAAGGCAGTGTATGCAGCGCAAACTTCCCGTAATTGTTCACGATCGTGTGTCCCGCATTCGCTCCTCCCTGAAAGCGCACAATAATATCCGCTTTCTCAGCCAGCATATCCGTGATTTTTCCTTTTCCTTCGTCGCCCCAATTCGCGCCCACCACTGCTTTTACCATAATTGATTCCTCCTTGATCTGTGAATCGTTCCATCACAAAAAGCCGGTTGTAAAAAACCGACTCCTGTTTCTTACTGTATAATTATAAAGCAAAACACACTCTACGTCAACAACTCAGCCGCATGGGCTTTTTTCCACGCTTTGATCTCCTCCAGCCTCTTTTTCAGGGCAGCCTCCTCACCCATACCCGCAGGCCGGTAATATTCCCGTCCCACAAGGGCGTCCGGCAGGCACTGCATGTTTGTCAGCTTTTCCTCCGTATCATGGGCGTACTGATAACCCTTTCCGTACTCCAGCTCTCTCATGAGCCCCGTGACCCCATTCCGGATCACAAGCGGCACCGGCTCCGCCAGATCCTTTGTGGCGTCCACCTTCGCCTCATTGTAGGACACCTCCATGGCGTTTGACTTTGGCGCAAGAGCCACATAAACCACAGCCTGCGTCAGATGCACGTTGCATTCGGGCATCCCCAGAAAATGACATGCCTGATAAGCCGCCACTGCAATCTGCAGCGCCTGCGGATCAGCCAGCCCCACATCCTCGCTGGCAAAACGCACCACACGTCTTGCCACATAGAGCGGATCTTCCCCCGCCTCCAGCATACGGGCCAGCCAGTAAACTGCCGCATCCGGATCGGAATTGCGCATGGATTTATGCAGCGCAGAGATGAGATTATAGTGCTCCTCCCCCTTCTTGTCATACAAAAGGGATTTTCGCATGGTACACTGTTCCAGCGTCTCCTTCGTCACCGTGACGGCGCCCTCTGCGTCCATCTCGCCGTTTAACACCACCATCTCCAGTGTGGAGAGGGCGTTTCTGGCATCACCGTTCGCAAAGACAGCTATCGTCTCCAGAAGCGCATCGTCGATCCGCACTGTCTGATTGCCGAAACCTCTCTGATCTTTCAGGGCATGCGACAAAAGCGCCTTGATCTCCTGTGCCGTAAGAGCCTGCAACACAAACACCTTACAGCGGGATAAAAGAGCGCTGTTGATCTCAAAAGACGGATTTTCGGTGGTCGCACCTATCAAAATGATGCTGCCCTTCTCGACGAAGGGCAGAAACGCATCCTGCTGTGCTTTGTTAAAGCGATGTATCTCGTCCACAAACAAAATCGTCCTGACGCCGTACTGTCTGTTTTTCTCCGCCTGCTCCATGACCGTGCGAATCTCTTTGATCCCGCTGGTCACCGCGGAGAAATCAATAAAGGAAGATTTCGTCCTGTTGGCAATGATTCTTGCCAGAGTAGTCTTGCCCACGCCGGGCGGGCCCCAGAAAATCATCGAAGATATCTGATCCTGCTCGATCAGTCTCCGAAGCACCTTTCCTTTTCCAAGCAGATGGCCCTGTCCCACATATTCCTCAAGCGTTGAGGGCCGCAGCTTCGCCGCCAGAGGCTGTGGCATTTCCCTGTCAAATAAAGATATCTGTTCCACTTTTATTGTCTCTTATTCCATTTACTGTTGGCGATGGTCACCTGCCGGGAATCGTCTTCCTTATCTTCCTTCTTATCCTCCGCCCTCTCGAAAGAGTTCTGCGAAGATGTGGAGATACTTTCCACGTTCATGGTACACTGTCCCTGGAATACTGCGTTCTCATCCACAACCAGACTCTTCGTGCGGATGTCACCGATCACCCTGCCTGTGGAAACCACCTCAGTTCTGCCGCCGGAAGTCAAATCACCCTCCAGCGAACCGCCGATGAAAATGCTGCTGCCTCTCACATTTCCCTTCACTTTGCCGCTGGCACTGATAATCAGCGCACCATCCGTCTCCACGTCACCGGTCACACTGCCTTCCACGCGGATGCCTTCCTTTGCTTTAATGCCGCCCGACACCACCATATCGGCGCCGATGATGCTGCTGATTTTAGCATTAGTCTGTTCCGTTGTCTTTTTCCCCAACATAATTTCCTCCCTATCCTTTGATCTCAATTAACTCAAGCGGATCAATATATTCGTCATCCTTGCGGATGCTGTAACCAGTCTCCGTGTTGTCTTCGCCCACCAGAAAAAGCGCCACACCCTTTACAATCTGGCTGCCCTCCTCCACAATGGGACTGCCCAGATTCCGGTAAGTGGTAACATAACCGTTTCCGTGGTCAATCACAACATAGCTGACTTCTCCCTCCGCTTCTCTGACCTCCTTGACCGTGCCGGGTGCTGTGGCTACAACCTTAGTACCTTCCGCCGCCACAAAAATGAGTTCCTTCCAGTCCTCATTCGCCTCAACCTTCAGTCCGCCGCCTTCCTGCGCGTCCGCCGCCTCTTCTCCCGCAGCGTCCTCCTTGATCTGCGCGGCACCGCTCATGGGAAATCCCTTTGGAATATAATTTTCCTCATGGGCCGCCACCAGCTCGTGCTCCTGCTCTTCCTTCCGGTTAAGGGTCCCCTCCAGCGAGGTCACTCTGCCCTCAAGTGTCTCTTTTTCCGACGTCAGTGCATCATTCTCATCCTTCATCTGGACAAGCTGCTCAAGCTGTCTTGCGTTTCGGTCCCTAAGACCTGCCATCGTAATCGTAACATATACGGTGTAGCAGATAACCGCCACAAGCAACACAAAAGAGACCGCCGCAATCGCGCCCGACTTGATGTGCATCGTCCTGACACTCGCCCCCGGAGCATCGGAAGTCAAAATTATCGTATAAGTGATCTTTCTCCTGCGCAAATCTGTGCTCATAAATAAGGTCACCTCCACTCATCTTTTCTATTTTAACACATCTTGCGCAAGAAAAACATCCCATTTTTAACAAACTGTATCAATTTCCTATTCGTTTTGTCGCGAGAGCCCTCGTTGCGTTTAACACCGCCAGAACCATAACCCCCACATCCGCGAAAATTGCCCACCACATGCCAACGAGACCGACAGCGCCAAGCAGCAGACAGGCCAGCTTTACCGCCAGTGCAAAAACAATGTTCTGCCGGACAATCCCAAGCGTCTTTCTCGAAATCTGCATCGCCAGCGCAATTTTTGACGGGTCATCATCCATCAGCACGATATCCGCCGCCTCGATGGCCGCATCAGAACCGAGCGCACCCATGGCAATTCCAATATCTGCCCTGGACAGTACCGGCGCATCGTTGATACCGTCCCCCACAAAGGCCAGCTTCTCCTTTTTGCCCTTCCCGGAAAGAAGGCGCTCCACCTCCGTCACCTTATCTCCGGGCAGAAGTTCGCTTCTCACCTCGTCCACGCCAAGCCCGGACGCCACATTCTCCGCCACCGCTTTCTCGTCTCCGGTTAACATAACTATTTTCCGCACACCGGCTTTTTTCAAGTCTGCCAGCGCCTTTGCCGCCCCAGGTTTCACCACATCGGAAATCAGGATACAGCCGGCATAAACGCCGTCCACCGCCACATGTACCTGTGTACCTGTCTCCTTCGTCTCCATCGGTGTAATCTGGAGCTTTTCCATCAGCCTGCAGTTTCCCGCCGCCACAAGCCGCCCATCCACATAAGCGCAAACTCCGTGTCCGCTGATCTCCTCCACATCCTTCACCCGGTTCGTGTCGATCTCCTGCCCGTAGGCCTCCCGCAGGCTCCTGCTGATCGGATGACCGGAATAGCTCTCCGCAAGTGCCGCACAGGCAATCAGCGACTCCTGTGTAAAACCTTCCGCCGCCTCCATGTGTGTGACCTCAAATACCCCTTTCGTCAGCGTGCCTGTCTTATCGCATACCACATATTTGGTTTCGGAAAGCGCTTCCAAATAGTTGGAACCTTTCACCAGAATGCCCTGTGCAGAGGCGCCTCCGATCCCTCCGAAGAAGCTGAGCGGAATGGATATCACCAGCGCGCACGGACAGCTTATGACCAAAGTAGTTAATGCCCTTGTCAGCCACATTGACCAGTGTGGTTCATAACCGAAAACCAGACACAAAACCGGCGGCAGAATGGCTAACGCCAGCGCACCGTAACACACCGCCGGCGTATAATATCTGGCAAAGCGGGTGATAAAATTTTCGGATCTTGATTTTTTCATGCTGGAATTTTCCACCAGTTCCAGGATTTTGGAAACTGTAGACTCGCCAAACTCTCTGGTTGTGCGAACTTTTAAAAGTCCTGACATGTTCACGCTTCCGCTGATCACCTCGTCGCCTTTACACACCTGTCTGGGAAGACTCTCCCCCGTCAGCGCGCTTGTGTTCAGGGAGGACTCCCCCTCCTCGATCACACCGTCAATGGGTATCTTCTCTCCGGGCTGTACTGTGATGATTGTACCGATGGCCACCTCATCCGGGTCAACCTGCTCCATGCGGCCTTCCACTTCCATATTGGCGTAATCCGGACGGATATCCATCAGCTTCGCAATGTTTCCACGGCTCTTCCCCACAGCATAGCTCTGGAACAGCTCCCCGATCTGGTAAAAAAGCATAACAGCCACGCCCTCCGTATACTCGCCGAGAAGAATCGCGCCAACGGTGGCCACCGCCATCAGAAAGTTTTCGTCAAAAACTTCCCCGTGGATCACGCCCAAAAAGGCTTTCCGCAAAATATCGTAACCGATAATCAGATAGGGGATCATAAACAGCGCAAGACGCAGATACGGATTTTGTATCGGAAGAAGCACAAGACCGGCCATGAGAACCGCTGCGACAATGATTCTGATAAGTACCTTCTTCTGTTTCCTGTTCATTTGGATTCCTCCTTTTCTTATATGAACATTTAAGCACTTATTTAATTGTTTGTCAACCTATTTTTCACATTACTATTTAAATAGAAAAAAGACCCCCCAGCCGTCAAGCCTCTCCTGGATTCACATGCACCATGATATGCTTCACTTTGGGGAAATTCTTTTCTATGGAATCGTGGACGCGCTCGGCTATGGCATGAGCCTGACGCAGGGTTTCATCGCCATCGGCACGGATTTCGATATCCACATATATCTTATTTCCAAAAACACGGGTATGCAGAAGATCCACACCCAGCACGCCGTCCTGATTCAGGGCACACTGTGTAAGCGCCTTCTCCGTCTCTTCGTCGCAGGCTTTATCCACCATTTTATCCACCGCGTCCATAAAGATTTCATAGGCCGCTTTCTCGATGAATACGCAGATCACCACACTGGCTGCGGGATCGAAAATCGGAAAGCCGAGTCTTGCGCCGCCGATACCGATGAGCGCGCCGACGGAAGACAGGGCGTCCGAGCGGTGATGCCATGCATCCGCCATGAGGGCGCTGGAATCAATGCGCTTCGCACAGATTTTTGTGTACTGATACATGGCTTCCTTGACCAGAATGGAGATGGCCGCCGCCACCAGTGCAAGCCTCCCCGGCACAGCAAGCCCGTCATAATCGCCGCCCGCAATCTGCCGGAGGGCCGTATATCCGATCCCAAGACCTGTGAACGCAAGAATGGTGGCAAGCACAATCGCTGCCACACATTCCAATCGTTCATGCCCGTAAGGGTGATCCTTATCTGAGGCTTTTCTGGATATTCGAATACCTATGATTACCACAACGGTACTGAATACATCCGACGCGGAATGGATCGCGTCGGAAATCATCGCGCCGGAGTGGGCGGCCACACCCGCCAGCAGCTTGAATACGGTCAGTCCGAAGTTGGCAGCGATACTGACTGCAGATACGTGCATCGCCGTCTTTTCAAAATCCTGTTCTGTTCCCATTCCACCTCTTCTTTCTGCAGCCTAAACTGTAATTTCTGCTTTCACGCCCAGCAGTTCCTTATTTTCTTCCAGAATCGGCTTCACGATATCCACCAGGAATTTCTCCACCTGCAAAGGCGCACGTCCCACATACTTCGCCGGATCCATGGTCTTTTCCAGATCCTCCGCGCTCATGTTGAAAGCGGGGTCAGCCGCAATCAGCGAAAGAAGGTTATTCTCCTTCCCTTCCCGTTTCACGTTTGCGCCCGCAGCCATGGAAAGCTCCCTGATTTTCTCATGCAGCTCCTGCCTGTTGCCTCCCATCTTAACTGCATCCATCATAATATTTTCTGTAGCCATAAAGGGGAGTTCACTCATGAGCCGCTTTGTTATCACTTTATCGTATACCACAAGGCCGTCCACCACATTCAGGCACAGATCCAGAATACCGTCCACTGCCAGGAACGCCTCCGGAATCGAGAGCCGCTTGTTGGCAGAGTCATCCAGCGTCCGCTCAAACCACTGCACAGAGGCGGTAATTGCCGGATTTAAGGCGTCCACCATCACAAAGCGGGCCAGAGACGCGATGCGCTCGCTCCGCATGGGATTTCTCTTGTAAGCCATGGCCGAAGAACCGATCTGGCTCTTCTCAAAAGGCTCCTCCACTTCCTTCAGATGCTGTAACAGGCGGATGTCGTTGGACATCTTGTGGGCGGAAGCGGCAATGCCCGCCAGCACGTTACAGACTCTCGTGTCCACCTTGCGGGAATAGGTCTGCCCCGACACCGGATAGCACTTCTCAAATCCCATCTTCTCTGCAATCATGGGATCAATTTTATCGATCGTCTCCTGATCCCCCTCAAAGAGTTCCAGGAAGGACGCCTGCGTCCCTGTGGTCCCCTTGGAGCCCAAAAGTTTCAAACTGCCAAGCACGTAATCCAGATCCTCCAGATCCATGCAGAATTCCTGCGCCCAGAGGGTTGCCCGCTTGCCGACGGTGGTGGGCTGCGCCGGCTGGAAATGGGTGAAGGCCAGCGTCGGAAGCGCCTTATGTTCGTCGGCAAATTCTGCCAGCTTTGCAATCACGTTCACCAGCTTCTTCTTCACCAGATTAAGTGCGTCCCGCATTACAATGATATCCGTGTTGTCGCCCACGTAACAGGAAGTTGCTCCCAGATGAATGATGCCTGCCGCTTTGGGACACTGCTGCCCGTAGGCATAGACATGGCTCATCACATCATGGCGTACCTCCTTCTCTCTGGCCTTCGCCACATCATAATTGATGTCCTCCGCATGCTCCTTAAGTTCATCGATCTGCTCCTGTGTGATCACGGGTTTTCCGTTCTGGGAAAGGCCCAGCTCCATCTCCGTCTCCGCCAGCGCAATCCAAAGCTGCCGCCATGTCCGGAATTTCATGTCCGGGGAAAAAATATACTGCATCTCCTTACTGGCATACCGCTCTGATAATGGGCTCACATATCTGTCTGTACTCATATTGATTCCTTTCCGCCTCTTTTATTTGGCATTAAATTTCGCTTCGTATTCTTCCACCGTCTTCATGATCTCTTTTGCGTATTTCGGATACCGCTCCACAAGAGCCTTGATATCACTCTGGGAAGTGCCCGCCACCACTTCTTTATTATAATCCATACGCCGCCTCAGGGACTGTCTGCGGATAATCAGGTTGTGCCTGATCTCCACCATCTCCTTGGGCTCCAGAATCGCCTCCGTCTGATGCAGCCAGATGGCCGGATCCTGTATCTGATAACACTTTAACATCTGCAAAAGCTCCTGCTCATTATAATCCAGATCAAGCTCCGCCCTGCGGAACTTCTCGCGTTCTTCCTTCTCCAGCCTGTAATTTTCCAACATCTCGGTCAGTTCCTTTGCGCTGGATACGCCATACTTCATGTAGAGATATTCGAGAAGGTTTGTGTTGTTCACATAACGGATTTTTACCTTATTCTGCAGGAGGATGATCTTGTTGATCCCCGTCTCCACTCTTTTCAGTTCCCGTCTGGCGTCCATATGTTTGACATAGATCATGGTGATCACGATTGCCGCCGCTCCCGCCGTGCAAAGATACCCAAGCTGCGTATCCATGTCAAGGAAGAACTGTAAGAACAAAAGCAGGAGCACGCAAAGGCCAAGAGCCACCACACAGATCACGGCCATGCCTTTCGTGTCGGAGATCAGCCGCATCACCTCGTTCTTGCGGTAAAGATAGGCGTGCTTCTCCCCCTCCAGACGGCTTAAATCCTTGCGGATCAGTTCCTGATAATTTTCCGCTTCGGTGAGTTTCTCAAAGGCCTCCTCCATCTGGTCTTCCATGCGCTCCACCATACGGTACTTCTCGTCCGTAATCCGATGGGGCCGCCCCATGAAATCTGTCTTTCTCTCCTGCAAAAGGGATACGCGTTTCGCGCAGTCCTTGAGCTGTTCGCTCTCCTCCGGCGGCAGCGCCTCGATCTCCTCCATATCCTTTAAGTAAGAGGTGACCATGTTGTACTCGAAGGTCAGGTTTTCCAGCTCCTTTGTGGCCTCCGCCATCTTTTCCAGACAGTTTCTCACATAAGCGTCTCTCTGTTCCCTGTTGTCAAAATCTATCTCCCGGGTGGAATCCTCCTCTTCCCAGTCCTCCTCTTCGTACTCGTCATAATCTTTACGAAATCTGTCAAGCAGTCTCTTTATAAAGCTCATTTTTCCTCCTCGTTCCCTATCTCATACTCCTGCGGTAACTACTCTTCAGTCCTGCGGTCAGCTTTTCAAGCTCCTCATAGTAAGGGGTGGAGCTCCCAAGCGCCCCCGCTCCCTCATCCTTCATCACCTGATAAGTGACAAGCATCCGGTTTTCATCTGATCCCTCAAAAGATCCTTCTGCCCGCTTCATCATCCGCTCCACCTCCAGAGACAAATCGTGATACTCGGGATGCGCTGCAATATAATCAATATATGCGTTCTCCTGCTGTCCCATACGCAGGGCCGCCAGATACATCGTAAGGCCCTCCCGTTTCCCGTCAGTCTCATAAGCCTTCATGAACCATCCGGCCGCCTGTCCGTACAGAAACATACCCGCACAGGCCACTCCCATATTGTGATAGAGCCTTGCCAGAAGAAGTTTCTCGTTATCGGGCACCACATAAGACAGGTTCTGATACTGCTGCAGTGCTGCCAGATACCTTTTCTCCCCCAGCAGATAATCCGCTTTCGCCTTCTGCCGCTCATAGGGGCTTAATCCCTCGTTGCCCCTCACAATCTCTTCTGTCCTCTCAATCACGTCGGGCGGATAGATATTAACGTACTCAAGGATCGCACCCACATAGGCCGCCGTAGAACCCTTACGGTTTAACAGTGCGTCCAGCTCATGGGCCAGATCGCCCAGGCCGCACTCCTCGTCCAGCCATCGGCCCAGCTCCCGCTGTACGATCTCTCCGTCCAGAAGCTCCGCCCTGTCCACCAGGAGAAAGCACAGCTCTTCCACCGAATATAGGTTTACATAAAACCTTTCCATATAGAAGGGGTTCCCGGCACGCCGGCCGGTTCCCAAAATCATCTGACTGCTCATTTTCTCTTTTGTCCCTCAGCTCATGAAATCCGGAACGATTCCTCCCACATCTGTCCTCCCGACGGGAAAAATTCCCCCAGCCCCAGATCAGTTACTGTAACCCGCACCGTATCGGGCGATGCCATCGCCATCTCCAGCGCGTATCTGGTGAAAGGCGCCTGCGTCTCCTTCGCCCCCGCAAGAGGGATTGTCCTTGTCTCGGCATTCTTCCCCGTGAGCGGCGTTATGACAAAGGAAAGCGTCTTCTCCCCACTCAGAAGAATTTCACAGGATTTGTGCAGTTCATACCAGCTTTCACCTGCATCCAGAAGCGCGTAATAGGACTCTTTTCCCTGTCGGAGCACGCGCATACCGATATTGGCTTTCAGTTTATCCTCCCCCAGAAAGATGTGGGTCTGCCCCGCCTCGCCTGGATCGAATTTTTCCAGAAGACTGTAAACCGCCCCTCTGCTGAACAGATTGTTCCCCTGAAACACCCGTCTGTTCCGGCACAAAAACTGCAGGGATTTTTTATGCCACTCCTCCCTGAATCCGTCTCCCAACAGATAGGCCGAGGAGACAATACGCCCCTCGCACAGATTTTCAAGAATACCCAGAAACCGCCCGTCCGCCAGTCGGAAGGCGTCCTCCTTGACCTCCTCCTGCTCGTCCTCCAGCGGAACCACCAGTGTCTCGTAGACTGCCTCTTCGATCAGCGTAACGATGGGCGTAGTCCTCTTGTTGCATTCCATGCGGTAGGTCTTTAAATATCTGCCGTCATGTTCACAGATCACCACCTGATAGGCCCACAACTGCGACGGCTGGTACAGCATAAAAGAATAGATGCTCTCCGTATGACTCTGGAAATAAATCCGTCCGGTCTTCAAACCCAGATTGGCCGCCACCTGTAACAGAACCTCAACCATACGGTCATCCATCCCATCCACTGTAAACATGAATGCGGCAATGTTCTCCAGCGGAGAAATCATGCTTAAAAGTCCAAGACTCTTTTTGATAAAGAGCGTCAGAAGCGCCGTCGGATCATAGGATTCCCCGTCAATCTCTATCTTCTCCCCCGTTCTGGCGAGAGACAGAATATCCTCCACAGGAAACATATCCTCCTCTTCACTGCTCTTCACCGCCTCTTTGCCATAGAACCACTGATTCGTCCCTTTTCGTTTACATAACATAAAAGGAATATTATACTGCTTCGTCCCCATCACGGGCGCTACCGTCTCCACATCCCCCTGTCCGAAAATGCAGTAACTGATCTGAGCGTACCGCTCTCCCAGATCATATCCTGCAAACAGGCTTCCCTTATGCGGTTTTTCCTCCTCTTTCCGCTCCAAAAACATCGCTTCTTTGTTTTCTTCCTTCCCCTTACACAGAGAATGCCTCTTTTACACATTTCCCCGCGTGAAATCTGGCAGTTCCCGGCAAAATACTTTCCGGCATGAGCAGCTGGAAATACTTCCCGCACGGTCAGCGGGGCCTGAATATCTGCTCCACCATATGATCCTGTCTGAAATACTCCATAAGCAGATCACTCACCGTATCGTAGTCATGCAGGGTCTTTCCAATCATAATATCATTTAAAATACTGAATCTTCCCTCGGCGCCTTCCTCCCCGGCGTCACTCCTGCTTATGGAACGGCTCTCCGTCAGCTGTTCGCCCTGGGAGGACTCCTCCGTAATATAATATTGAAGTTTCTCCCCGAAGAAAAGAATAAACTCCTTCACACAGATGCCGCCGAACATGTTTGGCATTTCCTCATGGGTGTACTCCTGTCCACCCTCCCCTTCATCCTGAATCAGATAGTGGATCATGGCCCGCGAACCCGAAGACAGCCGGTACTCCACCATGGTCTTGTCCAGATAGGCGCTAAGCTGCGGCATACTGCCAAAGTAATTGTTGTAAAAGGGCATTACAATTCCTTGCGCCAGAAGTGACTCCAGAAAGACCGCACATAACCTCTCCTCATCCACACTCCGCTCCCTGTCGGCATAATAGCGCAGATAAGCGATCCTGCAGACAAGGTGCAGCGGGGCGTCCATCTGATATAACTGCCTCACGCTCTCAAAAACACAGGGATCCGTGATCTCCTCATTCACCACATAATCGTAACAGCAGGCCGACACGAAGGCTGCCCGAATCCTCTCACTGCCCCCGCCCTTGCTGTAAGAACGGAAGATATCCAGCTTCTCCCCCACATGGGCCCCCGTATAGAGCATCTGCACCAGCATCCGCTCACACAGTTTAAAGGTGTCCACGCCGAAAGACTCCGCAATGCGCCACACATCGCGCATTTCCTTAATGGTGCCCGAAAACCACTGTACCAGATAATTCAGCACATTGTCGTCGTACTTGCCCTTTTGTACCACATAAAAGAGCATCCCCGTCATCAGGGGATCATTCTCTGTCTCCGTCAGTTCCAGGAGCCTGCTTGCCAGTTTAAGCAATGTCTTTGCGTCTATGTCATAAGGCCCGAACAGGCTCACCCATCCGCGGGCTTCCTCATACATGCCGCGGTTCACCATATAACGGACGATTTTCCCTCTGTCACGGCGGTTCACATCCTCCGGTCTCAGGGCGGACAAATACGCATCCAGCTCCCGCATCCTGTCTTTTTCATAGAAAAAATCCACCACCATGGGACGGATCTTCTGCTTTTCTTCCTCCTCGATCCGCTCCGAGACAGACAGCAGCACAAACAGATCCGCATTGTCCTCCTGTACCGCAAACGTGTGCTGATACTCGTAACAGGCATAAACCGCATAACCCAGATGATTCCTCACAAAAGGGGCAATCAGGGGAGACAGCCTGAGCGGGTTCATCAGCTCCTTCACTGAATAATCCACACTCACCGTAAAACAGTTTCCCTGCCCATCTCCCAGAAGGATCTTACAGCCGCTCTCATAAACCGGCACGAATGCCCTGCCCTCCGTCATGGGAAAATGCTTGATATCCGCCCGGCAGGGATAGGCCAGCATCACTTCTTTGATCCCTTCCCTCCTGGTTCTGACTTCCCTCATAAAGAGCAGGGACACCAGAGATCTTGCGGTCTGTTCGTCTATCATGGCTATATCTATAAAGTTGCTGTACAGATAAGCAAGATCCCCGTTGATCCTGCCCCGTTTGATCTGCTCCAGAACAAAATGTTCTATCGCCGTCTTATAGTTTACATAAATATCTTCCAACTCCTCCCGATGCCTGTGTACATAGGCGTAGAGATAAGCCGTAACCGCATAGTGCAAATCACTCTTATAGGCAAAATACAGGAGCACGATGCGCGGAAGCTCACCGTCATAATCCGCGGGAAGCGACATCATATAATACTCATAAAGCCTTGTAATGCGAAGATTCTCCTCCACCCCGGCCTGATACCAGCAAAAACATTCCTCCCCAAAACGGTTTCCCTTGATGAGCAGTGTACAGATCTCATGGAGCACTTCCTTATTCTGCGTCTGCTCATAACATCCTTTCAAAATATGGAACAGTCTACTGGAGTACCCTCTTTTTTGCCCTGCCAGATACACCAGCTGCAACAGGATTTCCTCCTGCATCACTTCGTTTTTGACTGCATAAGTCAATATCTGTTCTTCAAATAATTCAAGCTTCCTGAGCATGGCCGGGTTCATGCACAGAATATTCCACGCCTCAATATAGAGCATCGGGGAAGTGCAGTGACGGGAAAACATTTCCTCCAAAAGCATCCATCTGCGGGAAGGGCTCTGCGTATACTCCTCGGAAAGGTACAGAAGAAGCCATGCGATCCGCCAGTCTCCCCTTCTCCTCTCGTAAATCCTCCCCACCGTCTCCGCCACCTCATCCACATAGGAATCTTCATCGCTGATCAGTGTTGTCAGGTAGAGATAATAACACCACAGGGCCGGATTTTTTTCTCCCTCGGCCGCCGCCTGCTCCCGTAATTTTTCGATCTGCCATTTTGCCTCGTTGCCGCGCTCCTGAGACAGAAGGAGCTGTCCCCTGAAAAGTTTCACGGCCATATCCTGATCGTCGAGCTGCTCCATGCGGGAGAGAAGCTTTTCTGTCTCGGCAAGCCAGACTGTTTTCCCGATCTTTTTTAACCGGTGCGCCTGATAATATTCCATCAGCTGCACCATAAGCTGTTTCTTTTCCCTCTTTGTCTCCAGAAGCAGACCGCCGGCTGCACGCTGTACCACCGTAACGGGAACCCGCGTTGTCCCGCTCTCCCGCACAAGCAGAACCGCCCCATAATTATATCCGTTATGGAGTTTCCCGTGATCGATATCATAATAGAGCCGGTACATATTGCCCAGAAACGCGTCGTCTCCCACCGTCTCCTCCGAAAGCCTTATAAAATCACCCTCCGACCGGATCTGCAGCCCGGTATATCCCCAGCCGTTCCGGTTGATGACAAGGGCGCAGCGGACCCCCTCAACGGGATCTTCCATCTTTATTTCGCGCTCCTCCGGTATATACTCCACAGGTTTCTTCTTATGGATCTCCAGAAGAAACTCCTCCACATTATGCTCGTTACCCTGTTCGGAGGAAAGCCCTTTATAGGCGGCATAATGCTGTCTGTCGTGGCCGGTAAACACCCTTTTAAATGAGGGGTCATAAAAAAGCCTTACCGCTTCATTCCAACTCTCTCTTGCCAGATTTGTAAAATGAAAAAGATTTCGGATTTTCCCCATACTTGAGACGATTTCGTCCGAAAGCACCTTCACCTCAAAAGGCAGATAATACTCGCCCCTGTTCGAGATCATATGGAAAGATCCCGACACTTCCTCCCCCGCTTCCATCCCGTCTGCGTGAAAACGGTAAAAAATTTCATCCTGACTGCCGCCAAACCGCGTCGAAACACACTCCATGCGAAGGTCAGAGGCACGCACCTCCCCCTCCGTCAAAGCCCCCTCCGGTCCGTACACGAAAAAAGACCCCTCGCAGGCCGTGTCTGCCTGAAGGGACAGAGTAACTCGCGGGCAGGAAAACTCCAGAGAACCGTCGCCAACATGAAATTTACCTTCTAAAATCTCGTCCACTACCATATGGATAGTATATCATTTCCAAGGTAGCATGTGCAACCCTCATTGCATATCATAAGGTTAAGAGAAATGCTATCCCAGGAATGAGGTATCAGGATGGATGTAAACAGAGAAGAGTTAACTCCAGAGAATATACAGACCACAAATACGGCAGTCGGAAAGCTGCAGATCAATGTAACCGCAAACGTGGGACTGATTCCCATAGAAAACGCATCAATTACCATCTCCTTTACCGGTGAGCCGGACTCCACCGTGGAAACACTGTACACCAACTCCTCAGGACAGACTGACACCGTAGATTTAAGAACCCCGCCCCTGCAATACAGCCTGACTCCGAATTCTCCCATGCCCTACTCAGAGTACACAGTCTCTGTCACCGCCCCCGGCTACGAGCCTGTGATCGTATCCGGCGTGGAGGTACTGCCGGACGTGACTGCCATCCAGAACATTGAAATGACTCCTACGGAAATGACGCAGGATACGGAGGAGATCATCGCTATCCCCGACCACACGCTCTACGGCGACTATCCGCCCAAGATTCCCGAGGATGAGATCAAACCCATGGATGAATCCGGCGAGATCGTCTTAAGCCGCGTGGTAATTCCCGAATATATCATCGTGCACGACGGCGTCCCCTCCGATTCCACCGCTGCCAACTACTATGTCCGCTACCGCGACTATATCAAGAACGTGGTGTCCTCCGAGATCTACGCCACCTGGCCGGAAAACGCCATCTACGCGAACACCCTTGCGATCATGTCCTTCACCTTAAACCGGGTTTACACTGAATGGTACAGGAACCAGGGATACAATTTCACCATTACCTCCTCCACTGCCTACGATCAGAAGTGGATTCACGGCCGGAACATCTACACAAACATTGACAGACTGGTGGACTCCATCTTTGCCAACTTCCTCTCCCGCCCCGGTGTGCGCCAGCCCATCTTCACCTCCTACTGCGACGGAAGGAATGTGACCTGTAACGGCTTAAGCCAGTGGGGCTCCAAGTATCTTGGCGACGAGGGATATTCCCCGATCCAGATCATCCGTTACTACTACGGAAGCGATATGTACATCAACACCGCAGTGGCAGTCTCAGGCGTCCCCTCCTCCTGGCCCGGCTACAATTTAAACATCGGCGCCTCCGGGGAGAAAGTGCTGCAGATCCAGCAGCAGCTAAACCGCATCGCCCAAAACTACCCCGCCATCCCCAGAATCGCCGCCGACGGCATCTACGGGAACAATACCGCCAATGCCGTGCGCACCTTCCAAAGGATCTTTAACCTTCCTCAATCGGGTATTGTGGACTATCCGACCTGGTATAAGATCTCTGAAATCTATGTGGGCGTGAGCAGAATCGCAGAGCCGGGGTAATCCCCGGCTCCAGTCTGTCAACTCAACAAGCTCACTTTATGTAAACTACTATCTTATTGGCTCCTATTCTTCAACAGTGCACAACCGTCTTACCCCTTGTACAAACATTTGAAAACTTAACGACCGATTAACATCGACATCTATGTACTTTGCGATTTCTTTTGCACCTGAAATCTGCTGATGCACAGGCAGAATTTTCTTTAGCTGCTCTTTCGGATGTATTATATCGTCCGGTACTCTGTATGTTCTTTTATTCTCCAGCCCTCTTAAATCCTTCCCGTAAGCCTCGGATACCGCATTCAGATCCCCGAAATACCATGCTTCCAACTCATGACAGGCAATGCGAACCAACACGCCCCTCTTGTACGGTTTACATAATTCTACAAGTTTTTGCTTTAACTCCCGACAGTCATTCGCATCCTGATCCTGTACAATAACAAATTTTGTGTCTGCCTGTGTCCAGCCTTTCAATTTTATCGAAATTGATTTTTGTAAATCTGACTTTCCCTCATGGGGGATTGTCCTGTATGAAACGTCCGCTGGCAGGATTTGAGGCAGAATACCATCCAAAAAATATTTCATCGACTTTTCTTCCAGCAGAAAAACAATGGTCATTCTATTCCTCCCGTCAGCAATCCCTGCTTCCATAACGCCCCCGGCAGGTCTCCCGCATCATACAAAGATTTTGCCAGCTCATTATCCGAAGCCTTATAAATGGTGGTATACCCATCCTGCTTTTCAAAATAATATATTTCTTCCAATTCTACCGCATTTAAGAAATCAGGAGAATGCGTCGAAACAAACACCTGTCCACCCTCATCCGCATAGCTTCTGAACTCTTCCGCCAGTTCCTCCAACAATTCCGGATACAGTTGATTCTCCGGCTCTTCTACGCACAGCAGGGCGTGCTGTGCGGGATCATGCAGCAAAACCAGATAAGTGAACATCTTGATCGTTCCGTCGGACACAAATTTAGATGAAAAAGGATTCTTAAATTTTCCATCCTGAAACCGAAGCACAATATAACCGTCCTGTGTCTCCTGCGCTTCCACCTGCTCTACACCCGGAACGCGTTTCTGCATTTTTTCAATAATGGTCTGAAATATTTCAGGGTAATTGTCATAAATATATTTTGTGACAGCCGAAAGATTATCTCCTGTTCTGGAAAGCTGCTCGCTATATTCCGCCTCCTGCCTTTCTCTGGCAGCATCAATCCTAAAATCCGCCACATACCAGTCTTCAATGAGTCGCCTGAATGTTGACACAGCCTCAAATTCCTTAAACTGCCCCAATCCTTTGATCGCCAATATATCCGGGGAATCCAGTTTTTGTCTCCTTCTGGTTGCCAGATTCACATCTTCATAGGAATTTAACTTTCCCTCAGCCGCTATTCCCTCTCCATAAGAAAAATCAAGCACTTTCCACGGAGATCCCTTCTGCCCTCTTCGAAATCTCAATATTTCTTTCTTTACGACCGCTTTCCCCATATCGTCAAGCCCAATGAAAACTTCATATGTTATCAGAGGTTCTTCCAGAGCCGGACGAAATTTAATCATAAACTCAATATCGCCTTTTTGCTCTCTGGAAACTACTTCTTTAAACCCGCCTCTCCTGGCCAGAGCCGCCTTTACATTACTGTTCAGACAATCATGAAGGAAGCCAAAAACATCAAAAAAAGTTGTTTTTCCGGAACCGTTTTTCCCCAAAAAAACTGCCATATTCGGAATATCCTTAATTTCTACATCACGAAACACTTTATAATTGTGGATTCTTATGGATTCTATTTTCAATTATCTGCCCCCGCTTTTGCTGCTCTCTTGCCAATCACATATTTATTTAAAACATTATGAATATTATAGCGCAAAATCCCCGAAATTACAAAAACGGATTTCTCCACTACGAATTTCGATATCTCTCCTAACTTGCTCCCCAATCTGATGTCTCTTGCATTTTGATCATCTTTCACGAAATTCGTAAATGTCTTTACTCCATGTGGCTTGTCAGTCCTCCCACCCCAGCATCCGTATCACCGTCAAAGACCGGGCCGGAGTCGTGTACTGAAAATTCCCGTCCACGGCAAGCGTACTCTCCCGCGGCACCACCGCCATCTCCTTAAAGCTGTTCATGGCTTTCTGATCCGCTCCCGTCAACACCGTCACCTGCGCCTCCGGCGCAAAGCAGGAAGCATCCCTTTCCCCTTCCAGTATCACATGTACGGGGATCTCCTCGTCCGACACATTCACAATCTTAAGAATCACGTCGCCCTCCGCATCCACCGCCGACTCGTACAGCGTCTGCTCCGGCGCGCCGGAAAGTTCTGCATCAAGACTGTAATCTCCCGCATTGTTTCCGTACATCTGCTGCACATAGTAATTCGCTGATCCGAATATCCCGTCGTTGGAATAAAAAATCAGATCCGGCACCCACTGATTCAGTTTCTCATGGGAAAAGAGCGGCGCGTAACATGCCATCTCCACTACATCGCCGTTTTTCTCAAGCCCCGTCATATAGGCTGCCTCCGCCAGCGCCGCGTCCAGTGTATTGGCCTTCGCCGCATACTCGCCGAGGAACACCTTTGCCTGTGCGTTCCTGTCATAGCTGTCATACCGGCCGGTATTTGCGAGGAACCACTCCGGTGTCTGGTAATAGTGTTCGTCTACCAGCGTCGTGACCGAATCCGGGTTCAAAATCAGATAGTTCCAGCCGTCCTCGCTGTCGGAAACGGTACCGTTGGCCACGATCAGTCTGATATCTCCATACAGTTCCGGGTCAGACGCCGCCGCTTCCTCAAAAGCCTTCACAAACTGTTTGTAATGCTGGTGGTACTCGCTCTGCCACTGTTCATTGCCGATGCCGATATATTTCAGTTCAAAGGGCTCCTCGTGTCCCATGGCAATCCGCACCGCGCCCCATGTTGTGTTCTCATCGCCCTTACAAAATTCCACCAGATCCAGCGCATCCTGTACATACTGCTTAAACTCCTCATCCGCAATGCTGTACACCTTGTAGAAGGGGCTCTGGATCTCGCAGGTCATGCCCGCGTTGAGCACCGGAACGGGCATACAGTCAAGGGCCTCACAGAGCGCAAAATACTCGAAAAACCCGAGGCCATAGGTCGTATAATAGGGATTCGCCGCGGATCCCTGCCAGATGCTCTTTCCCTGCGGTCGCACCGCAATATCGCCCACCGTCGTCTCTCCATTCATCTCAAAGGACAGGCCTTCACCGATGGAATCCTTCCAGCTGTAAATACTCTCCTCATCTCTGCCTTCCACCACACAGCCGCCGGGAAAACGCAGAAAAGCCGGGTTCAGCGCCTCCAGATATTCCCCAAAGTCCTTTCGTACCGGGAGTCCCTTATAAGTGTCCTGCGGCATCATGGAAATCATGTCAAAACAAGCCGTTCCCGCCGGAATCTTCACCGCAAGGCGTACTTTCCTGTTGGCCGTCACATCCGTGGTCAGTGTAGTCCCGTACTTCTGCCACTGATCCGATATCCCTTCCACCGTCTTTTCATCGTAGACAGTACCGTCCTCGTTAAACAGCGTCACACAGACATTTTCTACCGATCCGTCCTCCGATTTACAGTAAAATGAAACGTCGTAAGACGCCCCCTGATCAATGGCGATTCCCTCCAGAAATCCCTTGTTGCTGATCCCCTCTGTCGGGCTAGCCGGGGAAGTCCCTGCATTGTCCACGACAACATACTGCGGATTATTCTCGTTGAGCGCCGTGCCGTCCTCACTTCCGTCCCGCACGGAGAAAGTCACAGCATCGTTTGTGCTCTCCCATCCGTGAAGCTGCCCGTCCCGCGCCTCCATGCCATACTCGAAGGAACGGTTCTTCACCAGTTCCGCGTACATACCGCCATCCACCGCATAATTGATATCTTCCAGAAAAATACCGAACAGCGTGTCGGAAATCCGATGGCTCTCATCCAGCCCCTCCGTATCTATATTTACCCTGTATGTAACGCCATCGCCCGTCTGCACACTGCCGCCCTCTGCCTGTCCGTCCGCAGTGCTGCCCTGCCCGCCGCCGTCCGCCTGCACCTCTGTTTCCTGTCCGGCGCCGTTTCCCGTCGTTTCTGCGCCGTCCTTCCCTGTCCCGCCGCTTTCTCCGCAGCCTGCCAGACTCACCGCCAGCACAGCACACATGCCATATGCTGTCAGCCTCCGCCACTGCTTACTCCCTGTTATCTGCATCTTCGCCACCCCTTTACTTTTCATTAGATTTTTCTAAAATAATTTAGTATTTATTATACCATTCTTTTCCAGCCGATACAACCCGGTCCCAGCTATTGTGCTGTGCTAATGGCTTCCGAAAGTGAAACACCCCGCAGCAAGCTACGGGGCATCATAGCTTGAATGCGCAGCAAGCTGCGGGGTATTACACCCTCGCGGCAGTCGCCAAGGCCATGCAAGCATGGCTTTGGCTCGTTGCCCGCGGGAATAAAAGAGGCAGCTGATTGTCCGTTAAGATAATCACTGCCCAAAGATAAACAACATTCAATTTTTATACGCGGCCGGGTGTCATCTGACTTCCCGGCCGCAAATTTCAGTTTACATAACATTACATCTCTTTCTTATTTCGTCAAAAGCATCATGATATCATTGCTTCTCGCCACGAACTTCGTCATTGCCTCCGGCTCAAGCGGCGCCTGCTGTAACAGCGCCAGATCATAGAGCTGTTCGCAGATCATCTTCACATTGTCGCCGTCCTGATGATCCAGCACATACTGCACGAGCGGATGGTTTGCATTCAGAATCAGCGTCTCGCCTTCCTTCCCGAAAGCGCCCATATCCATTCCCGGCATGGAGTACATCTTCATCATATCCTGCATTCTGCGGGACTCCTCGGCAAGCGTAATCATGGAAGAAATTTTCTTATTCTTCAGCTTCTCGATCTTCACCTTGACGCCGTCTTTCCCGAGAGCCTTCTTCATCAGTTTGGCAACCGCCTCAGCCTGCTCCTCCATCTCCTTCTCTGCCTTTTTGGAGGTCTTAGCCTTAAAGACGTCCGTCAGATCCGCATCGATTCTCTGGAACTTAATGCCCTCGTTCTTTGACTCAAGCTGGGATACAAAAGGCTGGTCGATGTTGTGCGTCAGCACCACAGCGTCCATCTTGGCCGCCTTGAACATATTGATATACTGGCTCTGCTGTTTCTCATCCGTCACATAGTAAATGACTTTTTCTTTCTTCTCCTCCTCGACGGGCTCTCCGTTTTCGTCAAGCACCTCGCCGTCCACCTTCTCGGCTTCCTCACCGCCGTCGGCATCCGATTCCCCGCTGTTCTCGTCCACGACCTCGGCATCCACCTTTTCACCGTTCTCGTCCACGGCCCCGGCATCCACCTTTTCGCCGCTCTCGTCCACGGTGCCGGCCGTCTCACCGTCCTGCACCTCGTCAGGATCGATCTTATTGACCTCCAGACACTCCGGCAGCGTCATGTAAACGCCGTCCAGATTCTTAAAGAGGATATAGTCCGTCATCTTCTCGCAGAACTTGTCGTCTTTCAGGCAGCCAAACTTAATGAAGGGGCTGATGTCATCCCAGTATTTCTCGTACTCCTCCTTCTCGGTCTTACACATGCCGGACAGTTTGTCCGCCACCTTCTTCGAAATGTACTCGCTGATCTTTTTCACAAAGCCGTCGTTTTGCAGCGCGCTTCTTGATACATTCAGCGGCAGGTCAGGACAGTCGATGACTCCCTTTAACAGCATCAGAAATTCGGGAATCACTTCCTTGATATTGTCCGCGATAAACACCTGATTGTTATATAACTTGATGGTTCCCTCGATGGACTCGTACTCCATATTGATCTTCGGGAAATAGAGGATGCCCTTCATGTTAAACGGATAGTCCATGTTCAGGTGAATCCAGAACAGAGGCTCCTTGTAATCCTGAAATACCTTTCGGTAAAATTCCAGATACTCCTCTCTGGTACAATCGTTGGGGTGCTTCGCCCACAGGGGCTGTGTCTCGTTCAAAAGCTCGGGCCGCTTCTTAATCCTGAGTTTCTGCTCGTCCTCCTCTTTCTCCTTTTTGATCTCCTCCACAACCTCGTCAGTATCCAGTTTCTCCTCCGCCGTGATCGTCTGAGTATCCGTGGTGTTTGCCTTGGACAGATAAATCTCCGTGGGCATGAAGGAACAGTATTTTTTGATTACTTCTTTCGCCTTGTACTCATTACAGAACTCCAGGCAGTCCTCGTTAATGAAAAGGGTAATTTCCGTGCCGACTTCAGTCCTTGTGCCCTCGTCCATATCAAACTCCGTACCGCCGTCGCACTCCCAATGCACTGCCTTCGCATCATTCTGGCAGGAGAGCGTGTCGATGTGCACCTCGTCCGCTACCATGAATGCGGAGTAAAAACCCAGACCGAAATGTCCGATGATCTGATCCTCGTTTGCCTTGTCCTTATACTTCTCGATGAAATCCGTGGCTCCGGAGAAAGCGATCTGGTTGATGTACTCCTCCACCTCGTCCGCCGTCATACCGATACCGTTATCGATAAACTTCAAGGTCTTCTCTTCGGGATTGACAATCACCTCTATCTTCGCCTTATAGCCGTCCGCCAGCGTATACTCGCCCATCATATCCAGTTTTTTCAGCTTCGTGATCGCGTCGCAGCCATTGGAAATTAACTCCCTGAAAAAGATGTCGTGATCGGAGTACAACCACTTCTTGATAATCGGGAAAATATTGTCGCTGTTGATTGATAAATTACCATGTTTCGATGCCATTTTCTCACATTCCTTTCCATATTCACCCCGCCGGCAGACTTTCGCAGGGCCTCTTCCTTTTCTTCCTGTGCAATAGTTTAATACCCCTGTTTTTAGAAGTCAAGAAAAAATTAGCACTCATTCAACGTGAGTGCTAATAAGTTGAAATTTATGCAGTTTTCCTGCGGGTTCCGGGAATTATAAATTTTTTGTAAACTTCGTCCATTCCGGCTCCCCGCTTCGAAAATCCCACTCAACTCCCAAAATAGTCTTCGTACACCTCAAAGAAGTTCTGGGTGTCCACATTCTCATCATGAATGAAATTCACCGTCTCCCACAGCTCTTCATTCAGATTTCTGGTGAGTGTCTCCACATAGGCGTCATACTCCTGCCCGAAAGCCTCCTCACGCCGCTGTTCCACGATTTTAATCTTGTTTGCGTCCGTCTCCTCCCTGTCAAAGGTATTGATACATTTGATGATGTGATAGCCAAATTCCGTCTCCACAATATCACTGATCTCATCCGTGCCAAGATTAAACGCCGCCGTCTCAAAAGCCTCATTCATCTCTCCCTTGCCAAAGGAATAGGTTGCCTTGTCGTCCTCACTGTACCTGCGGATCAGCGCGTCGAAATCCTCTCCGTCCGCAGCCAGCGCATGGGCCTCACGCGCCCTGTCGTAAGCCTCCTTCTTCGCTTCCTCCGTGTACTCGATCTTCTTTCCCGTACCGTCCAGCGCATAGGTCTTGATCAGGATATGCTGCACCGTGATGGTGCGGGCCTCATCGTCGCTGATTTCCGGATTGATATCCTTGATCGTATACTGATACATCTTCTCCGCCCGGGCAAGTTCCGTGTAGAGCAGCCGGATCGTCTTTTCGTTCACACCCATCAGCCCGATCTCCTGCTCGCCGAGCGACTCATAGTAGGCCTGCGCCGCATTCTCCGCCTTCGCCTTCTCCTCGTCGTTCAGATCTACCTCGTATTTTTCCGCCATCAGATTCATGGTCTTAATCTGGGCAATCTGCGCCAGCGCAATATTCTTTACATTCTCTTCCAGTGTCACCCCGTCCGCATTCGTCTCCCAGATTTCCCTGCCATACACGCTCTCGTAGCGGTTCTGGATCGTAGTCAGATATACCATCAGTTCCGGCAGCTTACAGGAGATCGTCTCAATCCGGAAAATTTCGTCCTTATCAAAACCTGTGGTCAAAACCACTTTTGTACCGATATCCCCGCCGCCACATCCGCTGACTGATACAGTCAGCAAAAAGGCCGCCATCATCCCTGCCGCCCTTCTTTTCCATCTCTTTTTTCCGGTTCTGCCGTCTCTGCCCATAGCCCTCCCGCCTGTTTCCTCATCGTGGTTCCACCGCTTACAGTCACCTGAAAATACAGCTATTCAATCTTTCGTCCCTCTTTGTCATACCAGCCTTTTCCGTCAGTCAATACATAATCCTCTCCGCCCAGAACTGCCTGTACATAATCTTCACAGGAACGTAATTTTCTGCGAAAAGCAACACCGCCGCCGAATAAATCCGCAACATGGATATCAGATCCCGCGGTTATGCGCAGTCCGTGTTCACGGGCATAGGCGATCGCCTTCTCGTCATAATCCGGATGGTAATGCTCGATGCTTTTCGGGTTGGAATGGGCCGCATTGACCCCCTCCACACCATCCACCCACTCAGGATAAAGGCGCGTCTTTGGAATATATGCCGCCTGTCTGAAAGGATGGGCATGTATCACCATTCCGCCCGCCTCATGTACAAGGGCATACTGTTCCTCCACGGATGCATCCCGAATCTCCGGCGTCCGTTTCAGCCACTCCTTATCGATCCCATAGATCAAAAATTCCGTACCCTGATAACCCGCCTCATAGCCGAAGAACACATCAAGCCCAATCCGTTCTCCCTCCGCTTTCGCATCCTCATATCCGCGAAAGAACAGATCCACCCATTCTTCCCAGGAAAGGCTTCTGTCCACGGCAGTATTGCCGTTCCAGTTGTGTTCTGTCACAATTATTCCCGTATAGCCGTACTCCTTGCAGGCTCTCGCCATCTGTACCCCGGTATTGTGTGCACAGGCGCTTCCCTGCGAAGTATGCAGATGTGTCTCATATAAATAAGGATATTCTTTCCGAATCATATCATACATATTCCTTTCCTGTTCAGGACCATTCGCAAGACCGCCTCTCCTGTGCTTTCCCCTGGCTCTGAACTGTTCCATAAAAAGAGAGATTAAATTGTGTGGCCAAAGCACTGCAACCTAATCCCCCTCCGCTTTATCTCTCACTCTTATTTGATGACGTGAATCCAGCCCTCAGGCGCTTCGATCCTTCCCATCTGGATACCGGTCAGCGTGTCGTAGAGTTTCTTCGTGACAGGCCCCATCTCGTCCATACCGCTGGGGAATATGATCTCTCTGCCATGGTCCGCGATCTTTCCGACCGGGGAAATCACTGCCGCCGTACCACAGAGTCCACACTCAGCAAAATCCTTCACTTCCTCAAGGAGCACTGGCCTCTCCTCCACCTCAAGCCCAAGATAGTCCTTTGCGACCGTCATAAGGGAACGTCTGGTGATAGAAGGAAGAATGCTGTCGGACTTGGGCGTCACCACCTTATTATCCCTGGTCACGAACAGGAAGTTCGCACCGCCAGTCTCCTCCACATACGTCCTGCTGCCCGCATCCAGATACATATTCTCCTCATACCCTTCTTCGTGGGCCGTGACAATCGCATGCAGACTCATGGCATAGTTCAGCCCCGCTTTGATATGGCCTGTGCCATGGGGCGCCGCACGGTCAAAATCACTCACCTTGATTGTAATCGGCTTCGCACCGCCCTTAAAATAGGGGCCTACAGGCGTTGTAAAGATCCTGAACTGAAAATCATCCGCGGGTCTTACGCCGATTACCGGAGAGATCCCAAACATATAAGGCCTGATATAGAGCGTTGCACCGGAACCGTAAGGCGGCACATACGCCTCGTTCGCCGCCACCACTTCTGTCACTGCCTGTACAAACCGCTCCTTCGGGAACACAGGCATCTCCAGTCTCTTACAGGAATCCTCCATGCGCTGCGCATTTAAGTCCGGGCGGAACGTCACAATATGCCCGTCCTCCGTGGTGTAAGCCTTCATTCCCTCAAAACAGGTCTGCGCATACTGCAGAACACCGGCACACTCGTTCATTGTTATGTTGGCGTCCGTGGTAAGCGCGCCGTCGTCCCACGCGCCGTTTCTATAATTAGCCACAAAACGTTTTTCCGTCTCATGGTATCCGAAGCCGATATTGGCCCAATCCAGATTTTTCTTTTCCATAATGCTCCGTTCCTCCCTCTTGCACGCTTTTTATCTATATTATACCTTTGTCCTCAAAAGTCAAGACTGTTTACAGCACCGCGTTAACCACCTCGAGAGCGATATCATAGGCGTAATCCTTGATCGCCTTCTCGCAGAGCCTGAGCATCTTCTTATCCGCTTCCGGCCTCTCGTAACGTTTCAGCTCTCTGAGTTTCGCAGCCGCGCTTTCACCA
This sequence comes from uncultured Lachnospiraceae bacterium, assembly GCA_947037115.1. GTDB lineage: Bacteria > Bacillota > Clostridia > Lachnospirales > Lachnospiraceae > UBA3282. The sequence goes on along the minus strand of CAMQTN010000015.1, from coordinate 9,709 downwards.
TCGAAATCATCCAATCTGGCCGCCAGCTCCTGAAGGGCCCTGACCCATTCCTCCTCTGTGATTTTCTCCGCACCGTCAGGTGTTTCCGTTTGTGCCTTCTTCTCCTCAGATTCCTCTGTTTCCAGGTAAACCCGCAGACTGTTTCTCATGTTTTTCATCATGCTGAACAAAATCGGGGACCGCACCGACACATCCTCAAGCTGTCCTGCCTTCGCCATTTTTTCCAGTTCAAAGGCTTCGTCAGCCAGGTCATCCGCACCCACATTTCTGGCATTTCCCTTCAGGGAATGCACGATAATCGTATAACCGGGCATATCACCCTTCTGTAGAAAATCGCGAAGCGCCGTCTCCTTCTCCTGAAGGATGGAATGAAAATCATGGAGAACCCTGCCGTAGAGCGACTTGTCCCCACCCATATACCTTAGCCCGTTTCTCAGATTAAAGCCCATCAGATAAAGCTGGCTCTCCCGGATATCAAACTCCTCCACATTCTGCGGCTCAAACTCGTCGCTGACTTCCCTGTTGTTCGTCAGATAGACCACATTGTCGGGCAGATACTCGATCAGCATATTCTCGAATTTGTCCGCATCGATAGGCTTTGTCAGATAATCCTGAAATCCCTCTTTCAGATATAAATCCCGCGCGCCCGCCACAGCGTTTGCCGTCAGCGCAATCACCGGAATATCTCTGGACGGATTCCCCTCAAGCTCCCGGATCGCGTGCAGAGTCTGCACACCGTCCATCACCGGCATCATATGATCCATACAGATCAGGTGATAGGTTTTCCTCTTGATCAGCTCCAGACATTCTTCTCCGCTGGACGCCACGTCAATCTGTAGTCTGGTACCCTTCAAAAGTCCCTGTGCCACAGCCAGATTCATGGCGTTATCATCCACGATCAGGATTCTCCCCATGGGCGCAATGAATTTCTCGTGATAATCCTCTATACTGCGCAGGCTGTCCCGGTACTGCTTCTCAAAATCCCCCAGAGGCTCCCTGTCCACTACTTTCTGAATGATTTTGAATGAGAAGGCGGAACCTTTCCCGTACACGCTCTGTACTTCAAGCCTGCCGCCCATCATCTCAATCAGCCGCTGGGTGATGGCGAGTCCGAGCCCCGTCCTGTCATCTTTGCTGCGAACCGTGGAGTCCATTCGCTGGAACGCCTTAAAGAGCTTCGGAATATCCTCCTCCTTGATACCGACTCCCGTATCCTTTACGATCACATAAATCTCAATGGCATCCTTTGCCACTTCCTTCCAGCTCAGGCGCAGTGTGATCCTGCCTTTCTCCGTGTAGCGCACCGCATTTGACAAAAGATTCCCTATGATCTGCCTGATATGTATCTCATCCCCGAAAAGCTTGTAAGGGATATCCTTTGCGATTTCCAGCGCCAGATCCAGCTTTTTCCTGCGCTGCTGTACCGAAATGCTGTTGATCAGATCATTCAAAAGGGAGCTGACGTCGTAAATACCCTCTGTCAACTCCATCCTGTCCGCTTCCAGTTTGGAAAAGTCCAGAATATCGCTGACCAGCGCAAGCAGGATATTTCCCGCCTGTCTGATATCCCGCGCATACTCCTTGACTGCCTCTTCCTGACTTTCCCGCAGAATCAGCTCATTCAGCCCAAGAATCGTATTGATCGGCGTCCTGAGCTCATGCGACATATTTGCCAGAAAAATGTCTCTGGCATTCTCCGCTTTCTCCGCAGCGTTCCTTGCCGCCTCCAGCTCCTCGTTTTTCTGTTGCAGCGTCTCCTGCGCCAAAAAAAGTTCTGTCCCCTTCGCCGCCGTTTTCTTCGTCTCCTGACTCATGTCTGCATACCTTCCTTACTACATCATTCCTGTTCCGCTTTTATCCATCCCCAAACGCGCGCCTTTATCCGCGCCTTCACTTCTTCCTCTCATATTTCACGAAATAGTAAGGGAGATCGAAATAGGTCTGCTCTTCGCTCTGTGCCGTTATTTCCCAGGCGTCGTCCTGATCCAGATCGGGAAAATAAGTATCCGCCTCATACTCATGGTCAATCTTCGTCACATGGACCGTGTCGCACGCCGGAAGCATCATACGGTAAACGCTCTCCCCGCCGATAATGTAGACGTCCTCCGCATTATATTTTCTGAGTTCCTCGTCGAGCTCCTCCCGGCTGTGAACCACGATGGCACCTTTCACCCTGTAGTCCGGATTCGTCGACAGAATAATGTTTGTCCTGTTCGCAAGGGGCATCCCCTGCGGGAACGTCTCCAGCGTTTTCCTGCCAAGCACCACCACCTTGCCCGTAGTCTCCTTCCGGAAATTTTTGTGATCCGCCGGAATCCGAACAAGCAGATTGTTACCGCATCCGATCGCCCAGTTGTTGTCCACCGCCACTATCATGTTCATGTTCTATATCTCCTAACTGCCAGACTCGAAAGTCCGTGCCTGTTAAACTCGCAACCCCGCGCTATCGCGCTCCCTGTCCGCCTTCGTCGGACGTTTGCTCGTTAGTGCCGCAATAAAACCAAATATCGGCTTCGCCGCTGCTTGGTTTTATTTTGCGGCTACTACACCGCGACCGGAATGTTCTCCACCTGCGGCCCTGTCATGTAATTCTCCACCTTCACGTCGTTTCGCGTAAACTGATAAAAATCCGTGATCTCCGGATTCAGCCAGAAAGCCGGCGCATCGTAGACCGGTCTTTCAATCAGCTCCTTTATAATCGGAATATGCCTGTCATAAATATGCGCGTCCGCAATCACATGGACAAGTTCTCCCACTTCCATGCCGCAGACCTGCGCCAGCATATGGACAAGAACCGCATACTGCACCACATTCCAGTTGTTCGCCATGAGCACGTCCTGGGAGCGCTGGTTTAAGACTGCATTGAGCGTCAGCTTCCCATGCCCCGGCTTCTGTGTCACATTGAAGGTCATACTGTATGCGCAGGGGTACAGGTTCATCTCATGCAGATCCTGATGCACATAGATGTTCGTCATAATACGGCGGCTGAAAGGATTATTCTTCAAATCGTAAATTACCCTGTCCACCTGATCCATCATGCCTTCTTTATACTGATGTTTCACACCCATCTGATAACCGTAAGCCTTGCCGATACTGCCGTCCTCATCGGCCCACTCGTCCCAGATATGGCTGTGCAGATCGTTTATGTTGTTGGACTTCTGCTGCCAGATCCAGAGCATCTCGTCCGTGGCGCTCTTTAAAGCCGTCCTCCTGAGCGTTATAATCGGAAACTCTTCCGACAGATCGTAACGGTTTACCACGCCAAATTTTTTCACCGTGTACGCCGCCGTCCCATCCTCCCAGCGGGGCCTGACCTTCTCCCCCTCCGTGCTGGTTCCGTTTTCCAGTATGTCCTTACACATCTCTATAAAAATGTGGTCTGCTAAGCTCAAATTTCTGCGTTCCTTTCACCCTTCACATTATGTAAACCATCCAAAAAAGGATTCTTCATGACCGGTCCCACCGGTCGCACAACGAATTGATCTGATCCGCAAATCTGGCCAGATCCTTGTTTGCGCCTCCCTCGTTTTTATAAATAACAGCCATAAGCCGCTGGCCGCTGGCCAGCAGTCTTGCAAAGACAGTGGATATGCCGTGCGTTTTCTTCTTGATTTTGACAGGCTCCGCCTCACAGATAAACGAACCGCTTATCAGGTCAAACCGCGTACCGCTGTAAGGCGCACAGGCATCCAGCTTGTGCTCCCCCTTCAGGTACTCCGTAAACACCATACAGGCCGTGTCCTCGCCGTGCACCACAAAGACTTTATCCGGTTTTTTCTCAAAACCTTCAATCCACCTCAAAAGCCCGTCCTTATCAGCGTGTCCGCTCATACCTACCAGCTTTCCGATGTCAGCCCTGACCTGAATGGGTTCGCCAAAGAGCTTCACCTCTTCCGCACCCTCCACGAGCATTCTGCCAAGCGTCCCCACCGCCTGATATCCCACAAAAAGAATCGTACACTCCGGCCGCCACAGATTATGCTTCAGATGATGCCTGATACGTCCCGCCTCGCACATGCCGGAAGCGGATATAATAACCTTCGGCGTATGTTCAAAGTTGATCGCCTTGGACTCATCGCTGGTGATCGCCAGCCTCAGCCCCGGGAAAGTAATCGGGTTAATCCCCTTCCTGACTAAAGCCATGGCTTCCTCATCAAAACATCTCTCTTCATTTTTATGGAAAATCCCCGTGGCCTCCACCGCCAGCGGGCTGTCCACGTAAACCGGGAAATTCTCATGCCCCTTCACCAGTCTGTCCGCCTTGATCTGCCGCAGGAAATAGAGCATTTCCTGGGTTCTGCCCACTGCAAAGGAGGGAATCACCACATTGCCGCCCCGGTCGAACGTGGTCTGCAGGATTTTCGTCAGTTCTCCCACGTAGTCCACCTTTTCAGCGGCATGGAGCCTGTCACCGTAGGTAGATTCCATCACCACATAATCCGCCTCAAAGGTATTTTTCGGATCTTTGATCAGCGGATGACCGCTGTTTCCGATATCTCCCGAAAATACAAGCTTTTTCGTCACATTCCCTTCTGTCGCCCAGACTTCAATGCTGGAGGAGCCAAGCAGATGGCCTATATCCGTAAACCTGATCTTAATATTTTCACATACTGTCACTTCACTGTCATAATCACAGGGAACAAGCCGCCTGATCGCACCATCCGCATCCTCCATGGTGTAAAGCGGTTCTATCACCTCATTTTCTGCACTTCTCTTCGCCTTGCGGTTTTTCCATTCCGCCTCCTGCATCTGAATATGCGCACTGTCTCTCAGCATGATATTACACAGGTCGCAGGTCGGCGCCGTCGCATAGATTTCGCCCCGAAATCCCCTTGCATACAAAAGCGGAAGTAATCCTGAGTGGTCGATGTGTGCATGGGTCAGAAACACATAGTCAATCAACGCCTCATCCACAGGCAGCCTGCATTTCTCAAACACATGCGCACCCTGCTCCATCCCATAATCTACAAGAATATTCTTTTCCCCTACACGGAGATAGTGGCAGCTTCCCGTCACCTCATGGTCCGCTCCAATAAACATCAGCTCCATTTGCAGTCCCCCTGATCTATACCTTGCAGTATCTAAACTCGAAAGCCCGTGCTTTCGCACTCTATGTTTGCCTTCGTCAAACGTTTTCTCGTTAATGGTGCATGAAAAACAAATGTCTGCTTCCGTCGCAGGCGTTTTATCTGCGACAGCGCTCTGTTTTTCCACTTCACCTATTACATCATAACATTTTTTTCGGGAAGCGTAAATCATTTCAAACATTTCTTTTCATATTCCCACATTCCACTCTCCGCCCATACAATATAGTAAACTCACACTGAGGTGAATACCCATGTCCTACGCTGTTTCCACTCTGCTTATTTTTCTGACTGCAGTTTCTCTGGATTCCCTGACTGCAGGGTTTTCCTACGGTACAAAAAAAGTGCATGTGGAAGTCCTCTCTCTGCTTCTTCTGGCCTGCGTTCCGTCTGTCTTTATCACCGCCGCCGGCAGTATCGGCTCCCTGATCGGCAGTCTCTTCCCCGCCGGCGTCCTGCCCTTTCTTTCCTTCTCCATCCTGTTTGTCATCGGAAGCATCAAACTTTTGGAAAGCCTGATCCGCTATCTGGCAAAAAAACACCCCGGCCTCATTGGAAGCCGGGGCTGCAAAATCAAACAGGTCAATATTATCTTTACCGTCTATCTCTCGCCCGAGGAGGCTAACAGGACGGATCTACAGGTTTTGAGCGCAAAAGAGGCATTGCTTTTGAGTCTCGCCCTCTCTCTGGACAGCGTCCTTGTGGGAATGGCCTTTTCCGCCTCCGCCATCCCCCGGATGACACTTCTGTTTTCCGCGGTCATCTTCAATCTGTTCCTGTTTCTTGCCGGCTACGCGCTTGGCCGTCTTCTCTCCCACATACTGCGCATCGATCTTTCCTGGCTTTCCGGTCTCTGTCTCCTACTCCTGGCTTTCCGCACGCTCACATGATGGCCGTCTCTCTCCGGCGCCCGCCATTCCTACAACCACCAAAAGTTCATGCACAACCAGCGGCGTCATCGACAAAAGGAGTAATCTGCCCCACTCCTCCACACTGAGACGTACCGTGCCAAAAAGCGTGATAAGAACGGGGACTTCCGTCACTGCCACCTGCAGAAGAATCCCCACGGCAAGGGCAAGCATCATATGCGGATTGCTCCTGTGATCCATCCGGAGCAGGGAGCGGTTTACATCGCGCATGCCGATGGCATGGAATAACTGGCTGATTCCCAGCACCATAAAAGCATGCGTCTGCGCCCTTGCAAGAACAGCCCCGATTTTCAGCCCCTCCAATATATTATGTAAACTAACAGGGAGACCTTCCATGACAATGCGGTCATAGGGCACTTTCAAAAATGCCGCCAGACTGATACCGCCGATCACCAGCCCATAACAGATCACACACATGAGCCCGCCCTTCGCAAAGAGAGAATCCTCCTTCTTGCGCGGCGGCTCCCGCATCAGATCCTCCGTGTCATTTTCATCCACCCCCAGCGCAAGTGCAGGCAGGGAATCGGTAATCAGGTTAATCCACAGAATAAAGCCCGCAGTCAGCGGAACCGGAAGGCCCGCCACAACAGTCACAAGCATGGTAAGGATTTCCCCCAGATTGGAGGAAAGCAGAAACAGCACGGATTTCCTTATATTTTCATAGATTCCCCTTCCCTCCTGTATGGCCGTGTGTATGGTTGCCACATTATCGTCCATCAATACAAAATCCGCCGCGCCGCGGGCCACATCGGTGCCGCCCTGTCCCATGGCAATTCCGATATCTGCCGCCTGCAGGGAAGGCGCGTCATTAACCCCGTCCCCGGTCATCGCTACAGTTTTATGTAAACTTCTATACCCCTCTACGATACGCACCTTGTGCTCCGGCGTCACCCGGGCAAAAACCTTAAGCTGGGGGAGCCTTTGCAAAAATGACTGTTCCTTCAAATGATCCAGCTCTCTTCCCGTAATGCACTCCTCCGCGCGGTTTGCAATCCCAAGCTGCCTTGCAATGGAAAATGCCGTGTCGGGATGGTCTCCTGTGATCATCACCGTGGATACCCCCGCCCGCGCAAAGCCCTGTACGGCCGCCACCGCCTCCGGCCTGACCGGATCCTGCATGCTGACAAACCCGAGAAATGCCATCCCCCGCTCGCGCATGCTCCCTTCCGTCGATACTGCCAGCGCCAGCACACGTCTTCCCTCTCCCATCAGCCGCTTTTGTATACCGATCAGCCTGTCACGCTCTTCCAGCGAAAGTTCAGCCGTTCTTTCCCCCCGGCAGATGCTGCTGCAATTTTCCAGAATCCGTTCTGCCGCTCCCTTTGTATAAGCAGACGCTCCCCCTTCTTCCCGGTGCAGGGTCGTCATCATTTTCCTTTCAGAATCAAAACCGTTCTCATCCAGCCTTGGATACCGCTCCCGGAGCTTCTCAATCCCGATATCGCAGTCCGCCGCCATATAGAGGAGGGCAAGCTCCGTGGGATCACCGATTTTTTCCTCCCCGATCTGGCCGTCGTTGCAAAGTACACATCCCTTCAAAAAGCGGGCTGCGCAGGAATCCGGCTCTCCTCTTGAAAACGCCTCCTTAAAATACTGTTCAAAGCTCTCTCTTTCCATAAGTTTTCCATCAAGGAAACACTCTGTCACCGTCATTCTGTTCTGCGTCAGCGTTCCGGTCTTGTCCGAGCAGACCACCTCCACCGCACCCAGCGTCTCCACTGCGGAGAGCCTGCGGACAATCGTCTTCGCCTTCACCATGCGGGACACACTGAGCGCCAGCACAATCGTCACAATGGCAGGAAGCCCCTCCGGCACAGCCGCCACTGCCAGCGAGACGGACGTCAAAAGCATATCCCCAACATCCCTTCTCTGGAGCAGCGCCACAATAAAAAGCAGCACACATATCCCCACAGCCAGTACACTCAATACCCTGCCAAGTTCCCCCAGCCTGATCTGCAACGGCGTCAGTTTTTCCCTGTGGCCGTGCAGCATGTCCGCAATATGGCCGACCCGCGTGTCCATTCCCGTGGCCGTCACCACGCCCCGGCCCCGGCCTTTCGTCACATAAGTGGACATATACGCCATATTAGGGCTGCTGTTGTCTGCGGCGCCTTCTTCCACGAATTTCGCATCTTTTTCCACCGGCACAGACTCTCCTGTTAGGGTAGACTCTTCTACAAAAATCCCTAAACTATCTATCAATCTCAAGTCAGCCGGAACCCTGTTTCCCGCTTCCAAAATCACGATATCCCCAGGCACAAGCTCCTGTGCCAGTATGTTTTTCTGTACACCATCCCTGCAGACCTGTGCATGCGGCTCCGCAATCTGCTTCAGCGCCTCCACTGCCTTTCCTGCTTTTCCCTCCTGAATGATCCCCACCGCCGCATTCAGCGCAACCACCGTCACAATGATAATCGCATCGCCAATTTCATGCAGCATCACGGAAATTGCCATTGCCACCATCAGAATCATAATCAGCGGATCGTTTACCTGCTCCACAATTCTTCTGGCAAGACTCTTTTTTTCCTGATCTTTCAGTCTGTTCGGCCCGTACTTCGCCCTGCGCTCTGTAATCTGCTTTGTGTCAAGCCCGCGCTCTGCATCCGTCTGTAATCCCCGGATCGTCTCCGATACGCTTCGGTTCTCATACATACACCTATCCTCCTGCTTTTGCTAAGACCTGTCCGACGCCCTCCCGGTACATGTCCCTCTACAGGACGGGAGAGCTTGTCATTCCTTTTTAAGGTATATGCGCGAATACGCAGAGTTAGAAGCATTATATGCAAAGCATTTTGAGTCTGCTTTTGAGAACACACAAAAAGAGCTCCTGTATATCTTCATATACTAGAAGCTCCTTATCCTATCTGTTCCATCATCCACCGTATTTTCGATGGATTTCACCACCACATAGTAACCCTCGCTTCCGGCCATCTCCACATGGACACGGTCTCCCGTCTTATGGCCCAGCAAAGCCTTTCCAAGCGGTGATTCCGTACTGATCAACCCCTCTAGGGAATTTCCCCGCACTGTGGTCACCAGCTTATATTTCTCTGTGAGGTTATCCTCCTCAAAGAACACCTCAACCGTATTATTCATGCCGATCTCGTCCTCCGCAGACTCATCGGACACGATCACGGCTGTTTTTATCATCCGTTCCAGATAGCGGATACGGCTCTCGTTCTGGTTCTTCACCTTCTTCGCCGCATGGTACTCAAAGTTCTCGCTCAGGTCGCCGTGCGCTCTTGCCTCCTTTACATCCTCCAGAGCCTGCGGACGCACAACCAGCTTTCGGTACTCTATTTCCTCCTCCATCTTACGGATATCCTGCTCGGTTAATTCATTATGCATGGTAATCCTCATCCCGGAGCATACCTGTGCTCCTTCTGCTCTAAGTTACTTCGCGTTTACCATGTAATCAAGCAGACGGTTTACATCCTCAGGATCATGTGCCACAAGCTCCATCTCCGGAATCGCATTGTCCGCAAAAAGCTTTGTGAGCGCCACATATTTTGTCAACTGGGACTTTAAGTTCAGTCTGTCACCCTCTTTTGTCACTAACTCCACCGTGCCTTTGCACTGATTCACTACCTCAAAAAACTTTTCAGGATTGTCGATGTTCATTACTTTCATTGTTTTTTCCTCCCTTTTTCTCTTCAACTCTACGTTTACACCACCATAATACACTATTTTTTCTGT
>CAMQTN010000014.1 GCA_947037115.1 uncultured Lachnospiraceae bacterium | reverse complement strand
ACACTTCTAGCTTCGTCGGCAGCGTCAGATGTGTATAAGAGACAGATACTAAGATTACTGATTCAGTTATAATTTCTATTTTGGGAAATGGAGTGATTAATATGAGAGATGCTTATGCTCCTGAACAGATTACCATGAAAAGGTCAAATCCCGTTACACAAAGTACCATTAATGAATTAAACACTGTACTTTCCAAAGCTGGGAAGTCTGTCCTGCTTGCATTATACCGTACTCCCCGGATCCAGCAGAAAGTTTTGGCTGTAAATATCAATACCTCTCCTACCAGTCTTAGTAATCTGTTAAGCAAAATGGAAGCCATTAACCCGGCGCTCCTGAATATCGAGCACGCGGGACGCTCCAAATATTATTCACTTACCAGAATTGCCGAGCAATATGTATCCAGCGAGCTTATACCTAAGGAGTCCTACAATATCAATACTTTTTTCTCGGTTCCCGCAGGCACTCCTCTTCTTGACGAAACACTGGGAATCCTTTATCAGTTTCAAAGTCTTGCCGGAAGTGAATGGCTGCTTATTTTGGATGACATGCTGTTAAATGGCACAAATGCAGGTGAAGATAGAGATGAACTTTCCAGTTTATATACCCAGTTCATCATTAATATGAAACAAATGTATGTACAGAAAGAATCCCTTTCTATCCGTAAAATATATGACGAACTGTCCAACAGTATACTGACCGGCAGATTGGAAAATTACCTGAAAGGCAGCTTAAAGGATTCTCACGCACTGATACCACTGTTTGATCTGGAAAAGCAAAATCCCAAAAAGGCAATTGAGTTAATTAATTATGCCTTTGCAGAAATAAAGCCTCAAGTCTTTGGAACGGATGACTTATCTCTGTTTCCCAATAACGATTTGCCTGTTTCAGATGAACAGTACCACGCAATTTTTCATCGTCTTTCAATCATGATAAATGAATTTTCAAACTATCATGAATCCAAACTTCAGGTGCTTAAAAACTGGGAAAAAACACTCTATACTTCTAATATCTCCTTATATTTTATTGCTGAAAAATGCAATACGATATATCTGAAAGAATCTGAAAAACATTCGCAATGAAGCGTTGCCGCATTAAATCTTAGTGCGGCAATAATAGTAATGATTCATTTTGTCCATATGTTTCCAAAAACCGATCATTCACAGGTGTAGCGATACCGTGCTGTTTCCCCAGCTCACAGATCGTCCCGGCAAAAAGCGCCACCTCCGTCTTCCTGCCAGCTTTGCTGTCCTGTCGCATGGACGGCTCTCCATCCGGATTCAGCCCGTCAATGACAGCAATCCAGTCTGCCATATCTTTTTCAGAAAGTTCCACGCCCTCCGCATTCGCCACAAGGATCGTCTCCCGCATCGCCGCCTTCATCATTTCACGCGCCCCGCCTTCCTGCTGGACACTCCGATAGGTCCCCTCAAAAAGAGATACCGTCTGGTTCACGCCCACATTGCACAGAAGTTTTCCCCACATCGCATGGCGCATATCCTCCGGGCAGGAATAGGCAAAGCCTGTCCTGTCAAAAAAGTCTTTCACCGCCGCCAGATTTTCCTCCCTGCCGCCATCCAAAACACCGATTGCCAGTTCGCCTTTGTTGGTGCAGACCGCCGCATTTCCTTCCTTCATGGCTGCCATCTTCTGCGCGATACAGTGCACCACCTTGTCCCCGCCGAATCTCCGTCCCAGATCCTCCTCACTGCGGATGCCGTTCAGCACGGATAATAATATGGTATTTTCCCCGATCAGATGTGAGTTTTCCTCCATGGCTGTTTCCAGCGCACCGTATTTTACCGCGAATAACATCAGTTCTGAAGGACGGCTCTCCTTCGCGGCGTCGCTGTACTGAAAATCGCACGCCTCTCCGTTAAAAGTAATCTGTTCCTTTTTGTATCGTTCCATTCTATTTATATCCGCCAGTATGCGTACATTTTCTTTTCCCAGCGCTTTCGTGAAAAAATCAGCGTACATAACACCCAGCGCACCGAGTCCGACGATATCGATGGTATTGATGGTTTTCGACATATTTCTCTTCCTTTCCGTATCCAGGCACCATGAACTTGCGATGTTTTTATCGTTACTTTTATATTCAGTATGTTCTTTTTCAGAAAAAAAAGCAAGCCATAAAAATGACCTGCCTGGTTTTACACCACTTTACACCACCATAATCAGCGTACCCATCCCGATCAGAACACACCCAATCAGAGATTTTATCGTAAATTCCTCATGTAAAAAAACAAAGGCCAGAATCAATGTAATAACCACACTCAATTTATCAATGGGAACAACCTTAGAAGCCTCCCCGATCTGCAGCGCCCTGTAATAGCACAGCCACGAACCGCCCGTGGCAAGCCCGGACAAAATCAGAAACAGCCAGCTTTTTCTGCTGATCTGTGAAATGTCTCCCTGCGCATGGGTCAGAAAGACCATGCCCCACGCCATAATCACTACCACCACGGTTCTGATTGCGGTTGCCAGATTGGAATTGACGCCCTCGATTCCGACTTTGGCCAATATGGAAGTCAGCGCCGCAAAAACCGCGGATAGCAATGCAAATATAAACCACATACCCTGTCCTCTCCTTCCTTCATTCTTTCTGTAAGTCTTTTTTATAGTCATCTCTTTTTATTGTAACCTCTTTTTACCGGGACATCCACCATTACAACATTTTTGTGTGTCGCTGCATTTAGATAGAGTATGTTCCTTCCCATCTCTCTACTTTCTTGCTTTCCCTTCCGTTTTGTGCTATCTTAAAAAGCGGAAATAACAGTCTGAAAACCACGAAAGGTAATGAATTTATGAGCACTCTCACCTGCGGCTTTATCGGGCTCGGCCTGATCGGCGGTTCCATCGCCAAGGCCCTCCGACTCCGTCTGCCCGACACAAAACTGATTGCATATGATGTCAATTCCGCTTCTCTGGATCTGGCGAAAAGAGAGCAGATCATAGACCAGATCTGTCCCGCCATCGACGACTCATTCAAAAACTGTGATTATCTGTTTCTGTGTGCGCCGGTCTCCCACAATGCCGGGAACCTGCTCACGCTGAAAAACTTTCTCTCTCCCAATACGATTCTCACCGATGTGGGAAGCGTCAAAACAGGGATTCACAAACAGATCGAGGAGTTACAACTGCAGGCACAGTTTATCGGCGGACATCCCATGGCCGGTTCCGAGCGTTTCGGCTATCAGAACGCCAAAGCCTCCCTTTTGGAAAATGCTTACTATATCCTGACCCCTTCCGATGAGGTCCCAAAAGAAAAAGTTGACAGCTATCGAACGCTGGTGGAGACGATCGGCGCCATTCCGCTGGTATTGTCTTACGGGGAACACGATTATGTGACCGCGGCCATCTCCCATCTGCCCCATGTGATTGCCGCCTCTTTAGTCAATCTGGTTAAAAGCAGCGACTCCGAAGAAGGCATTATGAAGATGATAGCCGCGGGCGGTTTCAAAGATATCACGAGGATCGCATCCTCCTCCCCCGACATGTGGCAGCAGATCTGTCTGACCAACGCGGATAACATATCAAAGCTGCTCCGGACATATATCCAATACCTTGGCGTTCTTGCGGACTACATAGACGGACATGAAAAAGACAGCCTCTATGACTTTTTTGATACGGCAAGAAGCTACAGGGAATCCTTTATCAGCTCGCCAAACGGGCCCATCAAGACCGAGTATGTATTTACTGTTGATATCGCGGATAAACCGGGCGCCATCGCTGCCATCGCATCTCTTCTTGCCATGCACGAAGTAAGCATCAAAAACATCGGCATCAACCACAACCGGGAGCTTGCGGAGGGCGCGCTGCGCATCGAATTTTACAGTCAGGAGACTCTTTCAAGGGCAATGGGGGTTATGACAGAACACGGCTATAAAATTCATACCAGGTAAATGCAGGGAAAATTTAAAAGAAAGGCACAGGAATCACAACATGAAATTTCAAAAGGCGAGCGTATTAAAAGGAGAAGTGACAATTCCCGGAGACAAATCCATATCCCACCGCGCGGTTATGTTCGGCTCTCTGGCCGAAGGTACCACAGAGGTCACCAACTTTTTACAGGGAGCGGACTGTCTCTCCACCATAGACGCTTTTCGGAAAATGGGCGTTGAGATTGAAAATACCCCGGAGAAAATTCTGATCCATGGCCGGGGGCTTCACGGGTTGAAAGCGCCCTCTTCCGTTTTGGATATGGGCAACAGCGGCACCACCACCAGACTGATCAGCGGTATCCTTGCCGGGCAGACCTTTGAGAGCACTCTCACAGGCGACGCCTCCATTCAGAAACGCCCCATGCGGCGGATCATGGAGCCGCTGTCCATGATGGGTGCAAAAATCGTCAGCGTAAACGGAAACGACTGCGCGCCGCTTTGCATCACAGGCGCACCACTCCACGGCATTCATTACCATTCCAAAGTTGCTTCCGCACAGGTGAAATCCGCCGTTCTGCTGGCAGGACTCTATGCCGACGGCGAAACCTCTGTGACGGAGCCTGCTTTAAGCCGCAATCACACGGAAATCATGCTGCGCTGTTTCGGCGCTGACGTAAGCGCAGAAGATAAAACAGCTAAAATATGCCCCGAGCCGCACTTGCAGGGACAGAAAATCCATGTACCTGGAGACATCTCTTCCGCCGCCTATTTTATTGCCGCCGGCCTTATTGTCCCCGGCGCAGAAATCCTGATCAAAAATGTGGGTATCAATCCCACCCGCGACGGCATTTTGAAAGTAGCCAAAGAGATGGGCGGAAATATCACGCTCTTAAACGAAAATAACGACGGTGAGCCAACCGCAGATCTTCTGGTGAAACACAGCCATCTCCATGGCATTACCATTGAAGGCAGCCTGATCCCTGCCCTGATTGACGAGCTTCCCGTCATCAATGTTATGGCCGCCTGCGCCGAAGGCACCACCATTATCCGTGACGCCGCCGAATTAAAGGTTAAGGAGTCCAACCGTATCGACGTGATGGTGCGGTATTTAAGCGCTATGGGCTGCGATATCACAGGCACGGACGACGGCATGGTCATCGTCGGCGGACGTCCACTGCACGGAACGGAAGTGGACTCCCACTCAGACCACCGCATCGCCATGAGTTTTGCCATCGCCTCCCTGATCGCAGAGGGCGATACAAAAATAAAAGGCAGCGATGTGGTCAACATCAGCTACCCTGATTTTTACAAAGATTTCAGCCGTCTAACTCAATAGCCTTTTAGGAGGATGGATACCGCCGGTCTTCATCAGGTATCCATCTGATCAATTGTGCTGTATATTTCAATTCTGCCCGCCTCGACCTCCGTCATACCGATAAAAATCGAGCCGTAAGAATACTGGTTTTCTTCCTTCATCTCCATACGTGTAATCTCGATAAAGCAATGGATCACTTCCTTTGCCCAGAGAGTGAGAGAAGCCTCGTAAACCGCACCGATCTCCAAAGGCTCGCTGCATCTGAATCCTACCCCTGTTTTGGACACGTCCAATACGTCGATATTCACTTCTTTCGCTGCATGATCCGCGTCAAGTCTCTTGATCAGGAGCTTCGAGGAAAGCTCCAACCGCCTGTTTTTTCTCCGCTCTTCCATCTCATCCGCCTTTCTTTTGTTTAACACCACTATAACATATTTCGTCCACTGTTCACGAAAGCTTTACCAAAAGTCTGTTCAGAAAATAGGAGCCAACCATACAGACAATGCCCGCCACGCCTCCATACCAGTTAAGAACCGCATCCGACTGATGAAAGTGTCTTCCCTCCACAAACTGCTTATAGTATTCCGTGTAGTAAGCCAGAACATAACAGATCAATCCTGCCAGAATCACGCCAAGTATCCTGTAATATCTTCTGAAGATCACCATACCCACATAAGTTGTCACAAATCCCACCACAAAGAAAAGTCCCAGATGCGCGCTGTAGCGTATGATCCATGACGTGGTTTTGATCTGCTCCTCTGTCGGCTCTTCAAAAATCCGCCCCGCAAGCTGCTGGGCAAACCGCATCGTCACACCGATGGAAGCCTCACCATTTTGGAAAGACACCGCAAGCACAAAATAAACAAGCAGTGAAAGCGCCGCCAGTGAAACGACAATCAATCCCAGTTCCAATAAAATTTTTTCCTTCTTCTTTCTATCCATACCATTCATTTCCCTGCTATTTCTATAATAATCACAAACAGCAAAATAGTAAACATCAAATTTCCAAAATCTCAAATGAATGTCCCGAACCGGACTTTATTCATCAAACTTAAGGATACTGTATCATTGCATGAAAAACCATATCTTCATATACCGGCAAATTCTGTCCGGGCGCCAGACCATCTTTTTCCGAAGTCCATCCTATAAATTCAGCGTAAGAAAGCTCCAGTTCTGGCAGCTTTGGCATAGTTTCCCCTTCAAAAACATACAGCGTATCATGGGGGGTATTTTCAATCAGCAATTCGATCTGGCAGATGGGAATCTGCTCTATCCACACCTTATCCAAAAACGCTTTGCGCATAAGAATATATTCCGCCAAAAAAGCTATTTCCTCTTCACGACTGCCCGACGTTTCATTTTCGGCGTACTGCTCTGCCCACCGAACCCTGTCCATGGCCGCAGAAGCCGCAATGGTTTTTTCAAGCTGCGGAAGCACCTGCAAAGCCAGGGTCGGCAGATAAGGACTTATTTCCTCCTGATAACAAGAACGCATTTCCTGATGAAAATCCGCCTTTTCATACAGCGCGGTAAACCATACAGACGAGTCCTCATGGGATTCCAGTCTGGTCAGCCTCTCGGGAGATCTGGAAAGATATCCAAGATAGGCAGGCGCATTTCCCCATGTGACATCATAATCCCAGATTGGTCCTGCAAACAGTTTTTCGCTGACGCAGTCCCTGTCCTTATAGAAATAAGAGCTTGCCACACCGCCGTCATAATTGGAAGCCACCTCCTCCAGAAGATACTTCCGCGCAAAAGATTTCACGTCAATTAAATCCTGATAAGATTTTCCGCTTCTTCCATCAATTCCGTCATGAGATAAAATTGCATTTTCCACGCTTTGTATGTAGTTATCAATATAAGCAATCTGATTTTTTGAAACATACTCCGGCGAGCGGACAATAAAAGATTCCTTCGCCTCGGTCATAAAATAGCTGTCGTTGATTTCAACTTCCGAAAGAAAACGCTTTGCAAAATCCCGCTCAATTAAATAACCGCCTGTAATATCATCCGGGTCATTCGGAATCAGTTTTGCCTTGGTCGTATCTGTCCATATCGTTTCATAGGAACTTAAATCCTCATTATCGTTTACCATTTCTGTCGCCTTTTCCAAGTCTGTGATCGGTAAACGGCTTTCCTCCACTTCCACCTTTTCGGTAACATAGTAATTTCCCCTATACTCCCCATTTAAGTACAGATCCACAAAAACGCCTTCCTCCGACTGTGCCAGCTCCAAACGGCCCGCAAGATTTCTGGTTAACGCGTTCCGAAGAAGCGTGGCATCCGATGCATTGGAAATAAAAATCCACCTTTTGGCGGCATCCATGCCTAAAAAAGGAACCGAATCCGTCAACTTAATCTGATAAGACTTTTTTTCAAAGGAAGTAAACGAAGTATTGCCCCTGCTCTTGATATAGGAAAGGGGCATACAAAAATCGGTAACACCGTCCGGCCCCAAAACAGAAACTTTCCCTGCCTCTTTTACATTTTTATCGCCATGAATCTGTTCCGCTGTTCCTGATTCGGTATCGATAAATACCGCCGGAATATTTTCAGAATACAGCCACACAATGGAATCCGGATCTGTACCCTCCGGAATTTCCGCTTCTAAATTCATTCCCTTACAGGCGGACGGAAGAAAAGCATAACTTTGTCCGCCTTGCTGCCACAGGGCGATCTCATATCCCGTTGCGTTGATATAGGTATTTCCCGCATCTGTTTCGACCGCCACGTTTACAGCCGATTCTGCATGATATGCCGAATCCAGATAGGAAAAAACTGCAAAAATCCCCACCAAAATCATAAAAAAGCCTGTCAGCAGACCAGCACGCTGTTTTATCTTCATCGTATTGTATAATCTCCTTTGTGAAGAAATCTGTAAAAAACAGTCAAATGATCAACATAGCATCCCCGAAACTAAAAAACCGGTACCGCTCCTCCACCGCCTGCTGATACGCGGCAAGCACCTGCTCCCTGCCCGCCAGCGCGGAAACAAGCATGATAAGAGTAGACTCCGGCAGATGAAAATTTGTAATCAGACAGTCCAGTACCTTAAACTGATAGCCGGGATAGATAAAAATCTCCGTGTCACCGCATCCCGCCTGCACAATGCCGTCGGCCGACGCAGCGCTCTCCACAGTGCGGCAGCTTGTCGTCCCCACGCAGATCACCCGGCCGCCCTGTTCCTTTGTCTGATTGATGGTATCGGCTGTCTCCTGCGTCACCTGATAGCGCTCGGAGTGCATATGGTGCTCCAAAATATGATCCGCCTTCACGGGACGGAACGTCCCCAGTCCCACATGAAGCGTCACATAAGCAATTTTCACACCCATCTTTTCAATCTCTGCAAGCAGATCCTTCGTAAAATGCAGCCCCGCTGTCGGCGCAGCCGCAGAGCCGTCGTACTTGGCATAGACGGTCTGGTATCGGTTCTTATCCTGCAGTTTATGGGTTATGTAAGGCGGAAGCGGCATCTCTCCAAGGCGGTCCAGTGCCTCCTCAAAAATACCATCGTAGGAAAACCGGATCAGACGGTTTCCCTCCTCCACCATATCCAATACTTCCGCCTTCAGACACCCGTCGCCAAAGACAATCCGCGCCCCCGGCCTCGCCTTTTTTCCGGGCTTTACCAGTGTCTCCCAGATATCGTTCTCCCGCCGTTTCAAGAGCAGTACCTCGATCGCCGCACCTGTGTCCTCCTTCACACCCATCAGTCTTGCCGGAATCACCTTTGTATTATTTAAGACCAGACAATCGCCCGGTCTTAAATACTTCGTGATCTCCTTAAACGTACGGTGCTCCACCTCTCCCGTCTTTCTGCGTAACACAAGCAGTCTGGAGGAGGTGCGGTCCTCAAGCGGGTCCTGCGCAATCAGCTCCTGCGGCAGGTCAAAATAAAAATCGGATTTCCTCAGTTCTGTCATTTTATTCCTCATTCTCTATCGTTATAACTGCTCAGAGCCCATTTGCAGCGTTACAGATCCGCGTTCTCCAAAAACGCCACATATCCCCGCTTCGTCTCATACACATCCGCCTTGCTGGTAGCCTCCCAGGGCGCGTGCATATTCAGTACCGCCACGCCGCTGTCAATCACGTTCATGCCGTACAGCGCAAGGATATAGGCGATGGTGCCGCCGCCGCCCAGATCTACCTTCCCAAGCTCCGCCGTCTGGAAATTGATTTTCTCTTTTTCAAAGATCGCACGGATATGACCCAGATACTCTGCGTTGGCGTCGTTGGAGCCGGACTTTCCGCGGGAGCCGGTGAACTTGTTAAATACCATACCGCCGCCAAGATAAGCCACGTTCTTCTTATCGAAGCTTGCCGCATAAGTGGGGTCAAAAGCGCTGCTCACATCGGAGGATAACATACAGGAATGTGCAAGGCACCTGCGCAGATTCATCTCACTGTATTCTCCGGAAAGGTTCATAACCTCCGCCACCGCATTCTCGAAGAATCTGGACTGCATACCGGTTGCGCCCACACTGCCGACTTCCTCCTTATCCACCAGAATGCAGCAGGCAGTTCTGTCGGTCTGACCGATCTCCAGCATTGCCTTTAAGGAAGAGAATGCACACACGCGGTCGTCCTGTCCGTAAGCAAGAATCATACTCCTGTCAAATCCGGCCTCTCTGGCCTTTCCTGCGGGTACCACTTCAAGCTCGGCGGAGATAAAGTCTTCCTCCTCCATATCATAGTTATTTTTCAGGATATCAAGGATTCCCTTCTTCACGGCATCCTTCTCAGCGCCCTTCTCCTCCTCGTCATCCTTCTTCTTTTTGTCAATGACAAGGGGTTTATTGCCCACAATAATGTCAAGGGCCTCTCCCTCGATCACCTTATTGGCCTTCTTCTCCATCTGCTCCTGCGCAAGATGAATCAGCAGATCCGATACAAAAAATACGGGATCATCCTCATTTTCGCCCACATTGATCTCCACGGTACTGCCGTCCTTTTTCACCACCACACCGTGAATGGCAAGGGGAATGGTCACCCACTGGTATTTCTTTACGCCGCCGTAATAATGGGTATCCAGATAAGCGAAACCGCCATCCTCATAGAGCGGATTCTGTTTCACATCCAGACGGGGAGAATCGATGTGCGCACCCAAGATATTGATGCCGCTCTCCATCTTCTCCCTGCCGATGTTGAAAAAGACAATAGATTTATTCATCCATACGGAATAAACCTTATCTCCCGCCTTTATCTTCTTCCCGTCCTTCACAAGAGCCTCCAGCTCCCGATATCCTGCATCCTCCAGCGTGTTTACGATCTGGTCAATGCACTCTCTCTCCGTCTTTCCGTTGTCCAGAAAATCCATATACTCCCTGGCAAAAGAATCCACTTCTTCCATTTGCTTCGCATCGTAGGTTTCCCATGTATTTTTCTGCTCCATAACGCTTCGCCTCTCTTTCTCAGACACAACTGCCTGCGAATATCAACCGACCGGCATCTTTTAGCTTCTCAGCTCAATGCCCATCCCCTCTAATCCGTTCAAAATCTTCTTCATGGCTCCTGTCACATCCGCCTCCTCCAACGTCCTGTCCTTCGCCCGGAACGTGATGGAATAAGCCATGGACTTGTAGCCCTCCTTAATCTGGTTACCCTCATAGATATCAAAGAGCTGGTAATCCTCCAGAATCTTGCCGCCGCGCTGTGCAAGCACCGCCTCAATCTGTCCCGCCATCACTGCCTTTGGTACTACCATACTGATATCTCTTAACACTGCCGGATATTTCGCGATACCCTCATATTTTCGGTCAAAGGTCGCATAGGGCAGAATCGCCGGAATGTCAAGCACCGCCACATAAGCTCTGGTCTTTAAGTCATAGTTGTCGCATACCTCCGGGTGCACCTCTCCCAGATAACCAATGGTGTTATCGTCATATAAAATATTCGCCTGTCTGCCCGGATGCAGGTAATTTCTGCCCGCCTTCGGATCATAGGTTCCCCTCTTGTGCATGTGCATACCGATGCTCTCTAAAAATTCCTCAACCACGCCTTTCATGTCAAAGAAGTCGCAGTCGCCGTACATACCCAGCGTAAACTGCATACGCTCCTCCGGAAGTTCCGTCAAAGGCAGTGCCTTGGGCAGATAAATATTCCCCAGCTCATAGAGGCGCACATCCTTGTTTCTTCTGTTAAAATTGGTGGCCAGACTTGTCAGCATGCCGTTCAGGGAAAGCGTTCTCATAATGGAGAAGTCCTCGCCAAGCGGGTTGGCAATGGTGATCGCTTTCCTTGCCGGATCGTCCGCCGAAAGCAATAACTTGTCAAACACCTTGGGACTCTCGAAGGAATAGCACATCCCCTGGGAGAAACCGCAGTATTCCGCGATATCCCTTGCCTTCTGCTCGATCCGAAGCTTAAAGGGAAGTTTACCCGTAGTAGCCTCGCCGGTAGGCAGGGTGGTCGGGATCTTATCGTAACCGTAAAATCTTGCCACTTCCTCCGCGATATCGCACTGTCTCAAAATATCCTGCCGGAAAGTGGGCGCTGTGAGCGTCCTCTTCTCCGCATCATATTCCACATCAATCATCTTAAAAATAGTGAGCATTTCCTGCTCGGAAATATCAGTGCCCAGCAGTTTGTTGTACCGCTCCGGCTCAAAAGGCAGAACCACCTTTTCTTTCAATTCGCCGCACACATCCACGATGCCGCTTACCACCTCGCCGCAGCCAAATTCCTCGATCAGCTGGCAGGCCCGGTTGATGGCCGCTTCCGCATTATAGGGATCCAATCCCTTCTCAAATTTACCGGAAGCGTCGGTACGCAGACCCACACGCTTGGCTGATTTACGGATATTCGCTCCGTTGAAAGTAGCCGCCTCGAAAAGCACGGTGGTCACATTGTCGGTAATCATGGAGTTTTCTCCGCCCATAATTCCGGCCAGTCCCACTTCCTTCTCCGCGTCGCAGATCATCAATACGTCTGCATCCAGTTTTCTCTCCTGCCCATCCAGCGTCCGAAACACGTCGCCGTCCTTCGCCCGGCGTACTATGATCATATGCCCCGCAATGGTATCAAGATCATAAGCGTGCATGGGCTGTCCGTACTCCTCCATCACATAGTTGGTGATATCCACCAGATTGTTGATGGGACGGATGCCGCTGGCCGCAAGGCGTCTCTGCATCCACATGGGAGAAGGGCCGATCTTGATATTTTTGCAGACTCTCGCACAGTATCTCGGGCACAGCTCCTTATCCTGCACTTCCACGGAAATATAATCTTCCACCTTCTCATCGTTTCCCTTTACCGTCACTTCCGGCAGGATAAAGGGCTTGCGGAAGGTTGCCGCCGCCTCTCTGGCAATACCGATTACACTGTAACAGTCTACGCGGTTTGAAGTAATTTCATACTCAAACACTGTATCGCGAAGGCCGAGAGCCTCCACCGCATCGGAGCCGACCACTGCATCATCCCCGAAGATGTAAATGCCCATCTCAGGCGCTTCCGGATAAAAATTCCGGTCAGAGCCCAATTCTTCGATGGAACACATCATGCCGTTTGAGGGCACACCGCGGAGTTTCCCTGCCTTGATCACAATGCCGTCCTCCGGAAGCGGGCCGCCGTCGTGGCCGCCTGCCACTTTGCCGCCGTCCAAAACAACGGGCACCTTGTCACCCTCCTTCACGTTGGGCGCGCCTGTAACGATCTGAACCACTTCATTGCCTACATCCACCTGACAGACGATCAGTTTGTCCGCGTCGGGATGTTTCTCAATTTTCTGAATCTGTCCGATCACGATTTTCTCAAGATTCCTGTCCAGTCTGGTATACCCCTCCACCTTCGTGCCGGAGAGCGTCATCGCATCCATATACTCCTGATCGGTACAGGATAAATCTGGTACATATGCTTTAATCCATGATAATGCTGTATTCATACGGTAATCCTTTCCCTTTCTAAATCTGTAACCTATTTATACATTGTAACACTCTTCTCAAAGCAAAACTTAATCATACGAGTATCCCGGTTTTTTATATAGCAAATCCTGATCGGCAGCCATATCTTTATCCCAGACTTTCTCTTTCCAGTCCTCCTGCGCTACATCTTCAATCGCGACAGAGACACTGGAAATATCACATCCCAGTAATTCAGAAACGTCTTCCGCAATTCTTTCTGCACATTTTCTCTTCTGCTCCTCTGTCCTGCCAGAAAAACATTTGATTTTTACATGTGGCATATCCGCTTCCTCCTGTCTGCTAAAACTGCTTCAGGAAACGGATATCATTCTCGTACAACAGTCTCATATCGTCAATCTCATATTTCAGCAGCGCGATACGCTCCAGTCCCACGCCGAACGCAAAACCCGTATACTGCTCGGGATCGATACCACTCATTTCCAGCACATGGGGATGCACCATGCCGCAGCCCAAAATCTCGATCCAGCCCTCTCCCTTACAGAAACGGCACCCTTTACCGCCGCACTTAAAGCAGCTTACATCCATCTCTGCGCTGGGCTCTGTGAAGGGGAAATGGTGAGGTCTGAATTTCACCTTCGTATCCTCCCCGAACAGCTCCCTTGCAAACTCCGCTAACGTCCCCTTCAGATCGGCAAGGGTAATATTCTTATCAATCACCAGACCCTCGATCTGATGGAAGGAAGGGGAATGTGTGGCGTCCACTTCATCGGAGCGGAACACACGGCCGGGCGCGATCATGCGGATCGGCAGTTTCCCCTTCTCCATCTCATGCACCTGCACGGAGGAGGTCTGCGTCCGCAGCAGAATATCGCCCGTGATATAGAAGGTGTCCTGCTCGTCCTTCGCCGGATGATCTGCCGGAATATTCAGCGCTTCGAAGTTATAGTAATCCTTCTCCACATCCGGGCCTTCCACCACCTCATATCCCATGCCGATAAAGATTCTTTCCGCCTCTTCCAACGCAATGGTGTTCGGGTGGCGGTGTCCCACGCTGTTCTTCTTCGCAGGCAGGGTCACATCAATGACCTCTGTCTTTAATTTCGCCTCCCTGACGGCTCTCTCCATCTTTTTGACGGAAGCCTCCAGCACCTTTTCGATCTCTTCCCTGGTCTCGTTGACAAGCTGTCCCACCTTCGGGCGGTCCTCCGGCGCAACATCCTTCATACCCTTTAACACAGCCGTCAGCTCACCCTTTTTCCCCAGGTAATTGATCCTGACCTCGTTCAGCTTCTCCAAAGCGTCACTGGACTCGATCTGCCGCAATGCCTCTGCCTTAATCTGTTCTAATTTTTCTTTCATGTCTTCCTCCATCCTTTCTACTTATCTGCCACATAAGCAGACCCAAGATGCTTCGCATAAGAAAATCCCATGCATCTCTCGACACATGGGACGAATCATATCCGCGGTACCACCCAAATTCCCGCTCGGGTTTCTGTCTCTTACACAGATCCACAAACGGACGCTTCATTCGGCGTAACGTGCCGCACGTCCTGCGCTACTTGATTGATTCGTTCATGGATCAATCGCTTCACTCAGGCTGCTCCGGTGGGAAATTCGGATCATTATCTGAACCGAAGGGAACTCACAGCCGACGATTCCCTCTCTCTGTCGGAAAATAATCTCCTACTGACACCTTCTTCGCATTTTTCTGATAAATCTATCTGCTATTTTAGTGGCTTTACCTTGTCTTGTCAAGCCGTCCGAAGAAAAATTTATAGACCGGCCCAAAATATCTGTTAATATGAGCCCCGATCATCAAAATATACATAAGCATATAAAACCAGAGCATCAAAATGACCACAGTGGTCAAACTTCCGTAGGTGCCGAAATTATTATAATGATCCACATAAATGGAAAAGGCAAATGAGGCGATACTCCACAAAACCGCGGCGAAAGCCGCCCCCGGGATCTGTGCCTTAAACCGCAGTTTGCAGCTCGGCACGAAAGCATAGATCATGGCGAAAATAAAGGTCAGTACCACCCATGAGACCAAAAAGCGGAAACGCATGACAAAATGCACCAATATGTGAAGCGGCGGTATGTCGCGGAGAAGAATATCCACGATGACATTGCCGAACACCATCACAAAAAGCGCCGCCAACGTCGCCGCCAGAATAATCACCGTGTAAAAACATGCAATCGCCCGCAGTACAAAATAGTTTCGCTTTTCCTCCACATCGTTCACTGCGTTTAAACCATAGATCAGCGCCAGCATGGCTTTAGCTGCAGACCAGATCGTCACCAGCGCGAAAACCGTGATCGTTCCTGCCGATCTGGCATAAACATCCGACACGATGCGCACAACCAAACCGTCCACCGCATCCGGCGTAAACTGCGTAATCGCGCTGATTAAATTGGCCTCTGTCAGCCTTGTGTACGGAAGAATCGCGCACAACGCCATCAATAGCGGTATTATGGACAGAAAGAGAAAAAAAGCCGTGCTGGCCGCAAAGGCACTGATATTTTTCTTCGTCATCTGCCAGTTAAAATCCCGCAGGATATAATATAGTCTGTAAACTGTTCTCATCGTGCTCCTGATCGTTTTCTATCTCTGCTTTACCTGAAAATATTTCACTGCTCTTTCAATGTCCCGGAATCCATAAGCTCGCATCCCGGATAAAACTTCATGAGAATCTGCTCATAACCGGCTCCGTTTTTTCCTAACGCTTTTGCCCCGTTCTGGGACATACCTACGCCGTGCCCGAAGCCGCCGCCGACCAACGTATATCCTACCACATTTTCCCCTCCTTTTCCAGACGTAAAGATTGGATCCAGCACAAAAAAGCCGCTGGGCAGAAGCGTCCCCGGCACCGTGGTGCTGTCGTCCTGCTTTTTGACAGCGCTTTTTGTGTCACAGAGAACATAGCGGATATTGTACTCGGAGAGCACTTTATACGTTCCCTTTTCCGCCTCAATCGTAAGCTCCTGCGCGATGCCTCCCGCGCCTCTTTTAGTGATCTCCATATTTTTTATTTTTCCCATTTTTTTAACCGGCTCCGACACATAATAGTCCCCTTCGGCCTTTGTCAGCACAAAGGCAGGCGCATTTTCCTGCCTCTCCTGTAAACGTGCAAGGAGTCCATCCCCGTCCAGTTCTTCCACACGATAAGTCCAGCGATACCAAGGTTCGTCCTTCTCAAGATCCTCCTCGTGAATTTCTGTGATAAATTGACGAAATATCGTCTCATCACGCAAAGTTTCCGCATCCTGTCCCGATGCTTCCCCGTTTTCGCCGTTTTCGCCTCCTTCTCCGGCCTCCTTCTGTGCCGCGCTCACGCGCCCGCCGCACAGATAAGGAATTTCCTCTCCGCTGCCGCCCTGCCAGCTTATCACATCCGTTCCGGCCCCGCAGGACGTGGAATAATAATAGTTTCCGGCAGCCTCCCCATCATAAGTGAGCAGCACCCCGTCCGTCTCCTTGACTGCCGTGGTGGAAGCCGCGTTCTCCTCAATATTGTGATAAACCTGATAAGCCGTGGTGTCATCCACATGAGCACCAAGCTCCGGAAGCCCCGCGCGCATAATATAGCGGTAAGCATACGTTCTGGCACACACCGCCTGAGCCTTCAAAGCCTCCTCAGGATAGGACGCCGGCATCTCGCTTGGCACCACCGCATAGAGATACTCCTCCAGCGGCAGTTCGTTGACCACCACAATTCCCTGCTCCATCCGCAGACATTCAATGGCGCCCCGGTAAGAATGATTCTCCCGTGTACTCCCCTCCATCTCCACCGAAACTTTATCCGTCAGGTTCGCACTCCGATAAACCCTGCGTTCCCCGACAGTCATCTGCTCCGAACGCAGTCTGCTCTCCTCACCGTCCACCTGTATGGAGACGCTCTCATGGAAATTACTGCCGGACGCTGTATTTTTCAAAAGTACCCGGATCTGGTCCGCCCCTGCCGCCTCCGAGACCAGACAGGCGATGATCTTCCCTTTCTCGACCACAAAATCCGAATCGGCGTATCCTACTCTTAAATCTGCTCTCTCCAGCGTCTCCAGACTGCCATAGAGTTTGTAAACTTCCATCTGTTCCGACAGGGGATAAATCCCGTAATCTTCAATCTCCAGCTCTTCCGAGGAGGCCCGCAGCAGCTTGCCGTGAATCTTATCCCGATGCTCCTTCGCCTCAACAATGTGTCCGTCACGAAAGGTCAGATCGACGATCTGTTCCCGCTCGGGAATCCGCACTTTCTCCTCGCCCGAAACCGCCGCCCGAAACGGAGTCTGATGATAAAAGCAGTCCAGATCACCCTCTGTTGTTTCCATCACCCACACGCTGCCCAGATAGTGATCCTCCGGCAGAACCTCCACTATCGTCAACAGCGTGTCTCCTTTTACATAGACCCTCAACTCCTGTAGTTCATTCCCGGCAAAAGCTGTCGAGAGGTAGCGGCAGGCTCCCTGTATGGCGCCGTTTTCCGTATATGCTTCCCCCGTCTCGCTGTCAATCTTCAGCACAAAAACCGTGGTCTCCCAGATGGAAGATTCCGTGTCCAGATAGGCCAGAAATATGCGGAAAGCCTTGTACCAGTCCTCTTTTAAAAGAGCCTGCTCAGGCTTATAGATTTCTTCATAATCAGGCAGATTCCACTCTTCCCCGCCGATCTGCCGGCAAAGCTCTTCGTACTGTCCGTATGTAAAATAGGAAACGTTCTCTTCCCCTCCTGCCGCCTGACCGCTGTGGGAATCCCTTTCACTGTTCGACTCAGGTACGGAAAAAGAGACCCCCAGAGCGTCCAGCAAAATGTTCACATCTTCCGCCGTGATTTTTTCCCCCTCCGGCGGCAGCGTTTCCGTCTCCTTCTCCCGTCTTCCCAAAAGCAGACAGACGATAAAAAGCAGACCAAAAAAAATGAGCGAAAGCTTCGCGAGCCGTTGTATGTTAAACTGCATACGAAAGTCCTTTATATTCCTTCTCTTATGTTTATGTGGACGGGGATGAAATTATGATACGCCGGCCCAAGGAATGACTCATGTCAATCTCCCCGCTCTTTCACTTCATTTCGGTGCATCAAATGGATACCAATGTGCCCCGTTCCAAGAACCACAACCGCTGCACCAAGCACCACATTTTTTCCATAGATCGCCAACAATATAAATGCTGCAACGGGAAGCGTCGCCCCTGCCACCGGGACGCCAAACAGACTGCTGTAAAAATCCAGCATGGTTTTATCGCTCCTGAAATATCGAAGCCAGTATATTTCATACAGCATCATCAGAAAAAAAGATACGGCCAGCCACCATGACCAGTTCGACCATGGCCTGATGTTGAAGTCGGAAAAAATGAGAACCGCACAGGAAACCAGTACCTCTCCGATTCGTTCAAACGCAAGAAGAATTCTGTTTTCGCTGCCGACATATTTTTCATAATCCTGCGGCTGGTTCCTTGTCCATATGATATTCGGCAGCATCAGCATGACAAGATAAATCAAACCAACGTAAGAAAATCCAAAGTGCATATTACTCCGTCCCCTTCTTTTATGACTCCCTGAATAGACCTGAATGGAAAGTTGAATGACCTTTACACTTCCACCACTCATAAGTCAACTCTCAATCCACCGCCGGCGGATATTCATTGCAAAGCAGTCTGTACGGCGCTTCATCTTCCTCAATCTTTGGAAATCTCCCCGCGGGCTCATAAAACCGGTTATCGGTGTTGTCGTCGTTGCACTGTGACACCTCACCAATCAGCACGCTCCCCGTTCCCGGAACCGCATGAAACTCATGATACTGGTGAGGCCAGAGGGTAACGCTCTCCCCGGGATTCAATGTAATGTAAGAACCAGCCGGAACCTTGTAGGAGCGGCCGTCAGCGTTCACCACCACATCCTCGTCTGAGAGGCCGCCCTCCCCATCATCATTGTAGATTTTTATTTGTAATGTACCTCCGCCGCGGTTGATAATATCCTCCGATTTAAACCAGTGAAAATGCATGGGAGCCATCATGGTATCGCGCATGAACAGAAGCTTTTCCGCATAAACTTTTTTATATTTCGGATTATGCTGATTTCCGTTTCTGAGTGTAATCAGTCCAAACCCGCAGGTATTGAAATCACCCCGTCCGAAATCCGTGATATCCCATCCCAGCATATTATCGCGTATCTCATCGTACTCATGCCCCTTCTTTTTCCATTCCTCCGGGGTAAAGTGACAAAACGGAGGCAGATGAAAACCATTTTCAGCCGCAAGCTCCTCCATTTCCCGTATAATCTGATTGATCTCCGATCGCTTCATAAGACCCTCCTTCTGGACAATTGGTAAAAAAATTTTATCATATTCTCCTGCATGACGCCATCCCTTCCATCTTGTGTTTTTGCTCTCACTCTTGAAAAAAAACGCATCAGGATATATCATTTCAATAAAATCAGTTCCAGAAAGGCGGTTCCCATGACAAAAATTTTACTTTTAGAAGACGATATCAGTCTCATAGACGGCTTAACATATTCCCTGAAAAAAAACGGCTTCCTTGTAACAGTCTCGCGCACGGTGGAGGAAGCCATGTCGCAGCTTACCTTTCCCATCCCTTTTGATCTCCTCATCCTGGACGTCACCCTGCCGGACGGGACGGGCTTTTCGGTTTGTGAAAAAGTGCGTGCCAGAGACGGCCAAATCCCCATTCTTTTTCTCACCGCCTCCGACGAAGAGGTCAATGTAATCCGGGGACTCGACTGCGGCGGAGACGATTATGTCACGAAGCCTTTTAAAATCGGTGAGCTATGCTCCCGCATCCACGCGCTGCTCAGGCGGTCTCAAAACCCGGCATCCCTCTCCTTTGGAAACCTCTCCATTGATACATCTGCAAACCGTGTCACATATGACGGTAAAGTGATCGATCTGACCAGGGCTGAATACCGTCTGCTGTGCCTTCTTGTGCGAAACGCCGGCATCGTTGTTACAAGGGAACGCATTCTCGATAAGCTGTGGGATCATACCGGCGATTTCGTAGATGACAACACACTGTCCGTATACGTACGGCGGCTTCGGGAAAAGATAGAGCCTGACCCGGCTCATCCCATCTATCTGACCACCGTCCGCGGATTCGGCTACAAGTGGAACGCACCAGACTGAAAGGAGTTTACAGATGATCGCTGCATTTGCACAGGATATTCAGGACAAGGATAACAAACACTATCTTTCTTTTCTTCTTCTGTTCTCGTTCCTGCTCTTTTTTACCGGTGTGATCTTTACGACCGTCCTCACGCAGTCTGCCAAAACCATGCTTCTTTCCCATGACGAAGCGATCGCCTCCTCCCTGCTCTCACAGGGCGTTTCCAAACAGGTGGTCATAACCGCTCTCACACAAAAGGAATGCACCGCTGAGGGCGCTGCGCTTCTCGCCAGGGCTGGTTTTACACAGACTCAGGAAAACAGATTTCTTTTCCCGCTTTCCCAATTTCAAACCCATGCCCGCACTCTCACACTCCTTTCCTCGCTTCTGCTTTCTGTCCTGCTCCTTGGCGGCGCCGGCTTTTTTCTGTACCAGAGGGAAAGGCTTTATGAACAGGCCTGCGCCGTCATGGAAAGCTACCGGAAAGGCGATTATACCCCACATCTGCCGCAGACAGAAGAAGGCGGCATCTATCGGATGTTCTCTGCAGTGGACAGTCTTGCCACCATGCTGCAGGCACAGAAGGAGACTGCCCAAAATTCCAGGTATTTCCTGAAAAATACCATTTCACATATCTCCCACCAGCTGAAAACGCCTCTGGCTGCCCTCTCCCTGTATCAGGAAATTATGGAAAACGAACCTGACCATCCCGCTGTCATAGAGGAATTTGCAGCCAAAACGGGACTGGCCATAAAACGCATGGAAGACCTGCTCCTTGCCCTGCTGAAAATCACCCGTCTGGATGCGGGAAGTATCACTTTTGAAAAGGAAAACTGCCGTCTGTCAGCGCTCATCGGCCACGCCTTAAGCGAACTGACCACACGCGCCCAAAAGGAGGGGAAAACACTCCTCATGGAGGGCAGCCCGGACGCATCTTTGATCTGTGATCCCGCATGGACTGCCGAGGCTCTTGCCAACCTGGTCAAAAATGCGTTAGACCATACCCATAAGGCAGGCATCATCCATATCGCCTGGGATGTCTCCCCTGCCGCCGTCCGAATCAGCATTACAGACAACGGAGACGGCATTGCCCCCGAAGATATCCCTCATATTTTCAAGCGTTTCTACCGCAGCCGCAAATCTCAGGATACACAGGGCGCAGGGCTTGGGCTTTCTCTGTCCAAATCCATCATTGAAGGACAGGACGGCATCCTTTCCGTCCGAAGTGTCCCCGGCACAGAAACTACCTTCACCCTCCTGTTCCCCCTGTAACCTTACAAAACTGTAAGTTGAAATTCACGGTACTGTAAGGCTTTCTTGTTACATTATTTTACACAGACAAATTGAATTTACTAAGACAAGAAAGGAATTGACAAATCATGCAGATCTTACAGGTACAAAATCTCTGTAAAACCTACGGCAAATCTGCCGTAAAAGTAGATGCCCTGAAACATGTTTCTTTCTCCCTGCATAAGGGAGAATTTTGTGCGGTGGTCGGTGAATCCGGCTCCGGCAAGAGTACTCTGCTCAATCTGATAGGCGCTCTCGATCTCCCTACTTCCGGCGATATCCTCATCGACGGCCATAACCTTTTTTCCATGAACGAAGAAGAACGCACCATCTTCCGCAGACGCAACATCGGCTTCGTATTCCAGTCCTTTCAGCTGGTAGAAGAACTGAATGTGGAGCAGAACATTATTTTCCCGCTCCTGCTGGACTACCGCAGACCAAACCCCGACACATTAGACTCGCTTCTCTCCCTTTTGGGACTACAGGACAGACGCCGCCATCTCCCGAACCAGCTCTCCGGCGGACAAAAGCAGCGCGTCGCCATTGGCCGCGCCCTGATCACTGATCCAAAGCTGATTCTGGCTGACGAACCTACCGGCAATCTGGACAGCCGCAACAGCATGGAAGTCCTGGATCTCTTACTTCGCGCTTCCAGAAAGTACCAGCAGACAATCCTTATGATCACGCATAACACCAGTCTTGCAGCCTCAGCGGACAGAGTTCTGCAAGTGTCCGACGGCTGTCTGGCAGAGCTGGGGGAAACTGACACAGGCAGGGAGGGATTTCGTGATGAAAAATTATCTTGAACTGGTTCCCCACTATGCCAAAGTACACAGGAAGCAGAACCGCATGTCCATCCTGTGCATCATCCTGTCGGTGTTCCTTGTGTCCACCATCTTCGGCATGGCGGACATGTATATCCGAAGTATGATTCTGAAAACCAAACAGGACGACGGCAACTGGCACATTGCCCTGAAAAATATCAGCGACGAGACGGCGGCCATGATCGCCGCGCGCCCGGAGGTCAGGGCCTTCTCCTGCTACGGTGTCCTGAATTACAGGCTGGACATGAACTACACCATCGGCGGAACAGATACGGTAATCTGCGGTGTAGACGCTCCCTATGTAACAGACATCTATGCCGGTCTTGTCACGGAGGGCACTTTCCCACAGGATGAAAATGAGGTATTGGTAACCTCCAATGTCCGAAAAAAACTTGGTGTTGAATTAGGAAGTCAAATTCCAATCCGTGACGCTTCCGGCATGGAAACCTCCTTCCGCATATCAGGATTCGTTGAAAATCCATCCATGATACTTCGGAATGACGTGTATGGCATCATAATGGACACAGACGCCTTCCGTTCCTTCTTCCCCAATGTCGTTGACGGAGAGCCGGACGATTATGACAGCGTCTTTATGGTACAGCTTTATGGACACAGACATTTGCGGAGAACAATTAACGATATCAAAACCCAGTTTTCCCTCTCAGATGAGCAGGTTATGGAGCAGGCCATGCTGCTTGGCCTGCTCGGCCAGAGCGATGAAGGGAATCTGTTCATGGTCACGATCTATTCAGCGGCCCTGCTTCTCTCTGTGCTTGTCCTTCTGTCCGGCGTCCTGATGATCGCCAGCAGCTTAAACAGCAATATTGCCGGGCGGACGGCCTTTTTCGGCATGCTCCGCTGCATCGGCGCAACGCCCAAACAGATCATCCGCCTGGTGCACCGGGAAGCTCTTGGTCTTTGCGGCTTTGCCATTCCCGCCGCCCTGACGGCAAGTATGGCGATGATCTGGCTCCTGTGCGCCCTGCTGCGCTTTCTGAGTCCCAAATATTTCGAGACAATGCCCGCCTTCGCCATCAGCCCGCCAAGCATTCTCGCCGGAATCCTGATCGGCCTCCTGACGGTCATTCTCGCCTCCCGCGCTCCCGCCAGAAAAGCCTCTTTTGTGTCTCCACTGACAGCAGTGAGCGGCCGGGCCGACACCAGCGCCCCTGTGCACAGCGCGGCAAATACTGCTCTTTGCAAGGTAGAGACAGCGCTTGGCATCCATCATGCCAGGGCAAACCGCAGAAATTTCCTTCTCGTGACGGCCAGTTTCGCCCTTAGCATTATCCTGTTTCTCTCCTTTGCCACCACAGTGGATTTTATGAAGCACGCCATAAATGTCCTGCATCCATGGACGCCGGATCTGTCCATTGTATCAACCGACAACGCCTGCACACTTGACCATAATCTGCCCGAAAAACTTCTCGGACAGCCGTCCGTCAAACGCGCCTACGGCAGGATGTTCGCCTACGACCTGCCTGTTACGGCAAACGGTGAAACGACCACAGCCATGCTGGTTTCCTACGACGAAATCCAGTTTAAGTGGGCAGAAAAATATCTGATTGACGGAACCGTCTCTGACGCCCTGGACACCCCAGGCACAGGGCTGGCTGTAGCCGCTCCCCAGTATAACAATACAGGTGGGATAAAAAATGGCGACACCGTGACACTCACGACAGAAAACGGCTCCCACAACATCAAAATCATTGGTACCGTATCCGAATGTCCATTCAACACGGAGAGCGGTGAAATCATTCTCTGTTCGGAAGAGACTTTCCGTCAGATGACCGGTTTAAACGACTACACCATCATAGATATCCAGTTAAAGCGCAGCGCAGTCGACGAGGATGTTGACGCAATCCGCGCGATCGCGGGCACAGACTTCACCTTTTCCGACCGCCGGGCAGACAATCAGAATGTGCGGGGCGCAGGATATGCCTTCCATCTCTTTATCTACGGTTTTCTGCTCCTGATCGCTCTGGTTACAGTCTGCAATATCGTCAACTGTGTAGCCATGAGTGTGGAAGCCAGAAGAAAGCAGTACGGCAGCCTTCGGGCCATCGGCTTAAGCGCCGGACAGTTATCCAGAATGGTCATCGCAGAAACGCTTACCTACGCCGTTTCGGGTGGTGTCCTCGGCACAGCGGCCGGCCTTGCCCTCAACAGAAAACTGTTCACCATGCTGGTTACCACCCGCTGGCATGAGACATGGAGTTTTCCCTCTTTGGAACTCTGCGTCATTCTCTGCGTCATGGGTATTTCCGTCTTTCTGGCTGTGAAAGGCCCTCTGAAAAAACTTCGGCAAATGTCCATTGTAGATACAATCAGCGGGTACTGACGTACCCGCCGGCTCTTCCTGCTGCTTCTGATTTTACTATCTGTTCCGGTCTGCTCCTCTCTCACTCCCCGGTCATCTCCCGGTATTCCTTCGTCCCTACATCGCTCCAGGCCTTCCTGCCGGAGGCGACTACCTTCCCGGTAGCCGTCTCCACCGCATACATATCCACAATTGTCTCGTTGTCCGATCCCTCCAGGGAGCGATAAAGTACCAGCAGCTCACAGGCGCCGTTTTCAGAAGTCCGGTCATATACCAGACGATAGGAATATGTCTTTCCGTCCTCCTCCGACGTTTTACTGCCCAAATCGATATAGAGATTTCCCTTGGCATTGTAGTTCACCTCATAGGAAAATCCCTGCTCCGCCAATATAGCGTCATAGACAGCTTTCGCCGCCTCCTCCCGGTAATCCGTCCCGGATTCAAGCTCCGTTTCAGGTGCAGGCTCAGGAACGGTTCCCTCCGCGCTGCTTTCTTCTGTATTAGAATACAGTCCCTGATTCTCCACAGACCCATCATCTCCATACTTGCGGTAAGCGGTGCGAACGACAGCCTCGACATCGACCGGCCATTCGCTGTTTTTCCCGCCAAAGGAAACGCTCTCCGTATAACCAACTTCTGCGCCGAAAGAAAAATAAACCGCACCCCTATATTCCTGATAGATTTCCGCCGCATCCCCTGACCTGGAAAAACCTCCGCTCATCACGCCGGCCATCAGGCACACAATATCCCCGGAAAGCGCCGGTATGTCATCATAGCCGGATGCCTCCAGGCACAGATATTCACAGCCATTTACTTCTACGGTATGATAGCCCCGCTCCATATCCACGCCGCTGTAGACCTTGAGCAGTTCCGCAATGGTCAGCTCTTCCACATAATTGTCCGCAAGAGACATGCCGGAAAGCCATACGGATACCTTAACCTCCGGTAACTCCAAATCATAGACAATGCCGTCAAAACCGTCCTGTCCCAGTACACCAAACGGCCTCTGGTATTTTTCTTCCAGATACTCCGCCTGATCTTTTGGCGTAATCTTCGTCGGCCGCTTAAAGAGAAATCCCGTCGGCCGGTAATAGACCGGGTCCCTCTTGCTCAGAAAAGATTCATCCGTCACAAGAAGATGTCTGGTAAGCCTTCTCTCCTCCTGACTTCCCAACATGATAAGAAACATCGCCAAACATACATATACGCCGCACACAATCACAGCCGCCACGATGCATACCGTTTTGACAACCTGACGGATGCGTTCGCTTCGGTACAGAAATGCCAGCGCCAACACGAGAATCATAATCGGTGTAAAGACCGCCGTCATCATCTGCCCCAGCACATCTGCCCATGCGCGAAAAACTATGTCCGTAAAAGACAACAACGCCGATACTGCCAGATACAACGCGGAAATACATACCATAATCAATGTAGTTCTCTTTAATATCTTCATTGTATATGCACCACTCTCTGTCCGTTCTTTTGTAAAATGTGCAGAATCAGGTTCAGCGGGTACCATACATACCCGCTGACAAATTTCCTCTCTACAACATCTCCGCCCGGAGCGCCGCCCCGTCCTTAGCGCTCAGATAGGCAGGCGGGATATCAAACACGGTCTTTGCCCCTGTCTGTCCCTCCCTGTAGAGACGGCAGGCCGCTCTCGCATAAGCCACAATCACACTGGCGGTAAATTCCGGATTGGAATCCAGCTTTAAGCGGTACTCTATCAGATGATTGTTTTCCTCTTCCCACCCCGTTTTTCCGCTGCGAAGTACGAATCCGCCGTGGGGAATGCCGCTGTGTTCCCTCTCTAATTCTTCTTCGCTGATAAAATGTACTGTGGTATCGTAGTCCGCAAAGTAATTCGGCATGGTCTTGATCTCCTGCTCAACCTTTGCCGCATCCGCTCCCTCTTCCAGAACCACATAACACTCTCTGGTGTGTTTTTCTCTGGTCGAAAGCGCGGGGTTTTTTCCCTCTCTCACAGACTCCAAAGCCGTCTCAACCGGGATCGTATACTGTCTGGCATCCTTCACGCCCTCGATCCGTCTTATCGCGTCAGAATGCCCCTGACTGACACCCTTTCCCCAGAATGTATAATCCCTGCCGTTTGGCAGAATGGCGGAAGCATACATCCTGTTCAGAGAAAACATCCCCGGGTCCCAGCCAACGGAAATAATACCCACTTTCCCGGATTCCTTTGCAGCCGAATCCACATTTTCAAAATGCTTCGGTATGTTGGCATGGGTGTCAAAACTGTCCACAACATTAAACAGCTTCGCAAATTCCGGCGTCTGTGTCGGCAGATCGGTTGCACTTCCTCCACACAAAATCATCACGTCAATCTTGTCCTTCCATTCTGCCGCCTCCGATACATGACAGACAGAAGCCGTCTTCGTAAGGACAGATACCTGCTTTGGATCTCTGCGGGTAAATACCGCCGCCAGCTCCATATCTGCATTCTGCCTAATGGCGCACTCCACGCCCCGTCCCAGATTTCCGTAACCTGAAATTCCAATTCTGATATTCATTTTTCCCTCCATCTGCAAAAGCAGCCGCACAAGACGACTGCTTTTCCATCTTTCGTATATATCCCCAAAATGCCGTATCTTGTATTTTGACTCCTAGCAATGCTAGGTGGGTAACCGCAACCATACTTCTGTCTTCCACTGCGCAATGCCCTAAAGGCTGGAGGCCTGACATCTATATGACAATGTAGGAATCCCGTTTAAAGTATCTGTAGGTTCAAAATAACAAGACTTTATCGTGCATTTCAGGTTACATCTATTATATCCGAATTGACCGCAGAATACAACAGAATTTTTTGGCATCTGGCATAAAAAAGGCGAAGCATTCCGCTCCGCCTTTTCCAAACACAATTTTTAAATAATTACAGAGCGCTAACCAGCTTCTCAAGAGCCGCCAGTGCCTCGTCAGGAAGCTTATCATAGCCTTCCTTCTTCTCAGCAAAGCCCTTAACTGCATCCACACGGGTCTGCAGAGCGCTCTTCAACTGAGCCTTATAGTCAGCGTCATTCAAGTCAGGTGTGAAGTCGCCTGTCTTGCCGCTCCAGTCGTTCATGATCTCGATATCCTCGAAAGGACCCCACTGCTCGAATTTCGCCTTGCCTTCAACGATGGTCTCAAGAATGCCCAGCGTATCTTCCTTCTGGCACTTGTGACCCATGAAGTCACCGGTATTCACGATGTAGCAGTCTACGTTCTTCTCCTCAACCAGCTTCTTGAACTTCTCATAGTCGTTAACCAGAGGATAAGTTCTGAACGGGTTAGCATAAGGTACGATACGGATTGCATTCAGATCGGTGCCTGCCGCAACACGCTCTGCCGTGGAAGTCTTAGTAGCCAGCGTAGCGCCCATAACGGATGCCAGCGCAGAACCTTTCAGCTTAACGATCGGCGGAATGGTAGGATCTTTCATAATCCAGAAGATCGCATTCACAGGTGCGTCGATCTTATCTACACGGTTAGGAGACCATAATTTGGACTTAATCGCACGGCCGTTACCGTTTCTGATATCCTCAGTAACAAGCTGAATCTTGCCCTCGCTGTCCATGGTGCAGGAGCAGTTCTGAGCAGATAACAGGAACTCGTTGTCAGGACATCCTGTCGGGTAATCCGAAGTCTTATCAAAGTAAGTAGGCTCCAGAGCAATGGAAGAACAGGTATCGCTGTTGATGATGAAAGCGTCATCGTGAAGCACCTTGATGCCGCCGAACTGATCGTACTTGCCGTCATGCTTTGCATGGGTCAGGGTAGACTTACCGGAACCTGACAGACCATAAACGGAAGCAACGAACTTCTTGCCGCCCTCTAAGGAGTATTCTTTCTGACCGCCGTGGCAGGATGCATAACCGTTCCTGTTCGCAAGAGCCCATGCCATGGTCAGGGTACCCTTCTTGTGCTCACCAAAATATTTCATACCGAGGATTGCAGCGCAGTTCTCGTTGGTATCAAAGTAGCACAGTGTCAGCGGATCGCTTAAGCAGCTGTAATCTACATCGGGAGCCTCGTGAGGAGCCCACTGAGGATCAGAGAAAATGTAGATGTCAGGCTCTTTGCCACCGCCAATAGGCTGAGACTTTTTATACATCTTTACATACTCGTCAGACATATACTGGAAGTTGATCATCCAGTTGTAAAGCAGGTTCTCCTCTCCTTCCGGAATAAGAAGATGTGCTTTCGCCATAAACTCGGGATCCAGACCAACAAAGCACTCTGCATGGTACATGGTTTTCCAGCGGGTCTCATAGATCGCATCCATAACCACTTTATCCAGCTTCGCCTCGTCTACGCCGGGCTCGCCCTTAATACGGCGCGCTGCCGCATAACGGCCGGTTACAGCGCCGTCGTTGAATAACAGCACCTTAGCGTCTGCGGGAAGACCAAAGGTCTCGCCATCCTTAATCGGCATATCCGTCACCACGGTACCGGGTGAATTCTTAGCCAGCTCATAAGCCTCTCTCAATGTGTTTACCTTGACTACGTTGTTTCCGTAGAATGCCGCCTCGATAATGGAACGGGTCTTGGAAAAACCAGCTTTGCCGGCGCCAATCTCGGAAATGGGATAATACGCTTTTGTTGCCATTTTACGTTCTCCTCCTTAAAAATTGTATTGGTTCACGGAATGTTCCAGAAGTTACTCCCGGAAATCCCGAATGTCCCTCGTAATGTACATGGCCCTGTACACCTCTAACATTATCTCAGACCGACTTTAAAAAGTCAATAGACCAAAGTATGCTTCACGCACCTTCTTCTGAAATCAGAACAACGCCGTAAGAGACTTCTTCTGATCCATCTGTCTTCTGAGCATGCTCATCCGATACTGCCCCATCACTTCATCCTGCTTCTTTTTCGCGATCGCCTTGGGGAAATCCAGATCCTCCAGCCTGCTTCTGGATGACAGCTGGGAAATTGACGCAGAATGATTAAAGTTAATCGTATGCTGTAAAGCGTTTGTGGAAGCGCCGAGACTGCTCCTGCGCTCAGACACCATATCCATCGCCCGGTCAATGGCGTCAAGGCTGAAATCTTTCGAGGTGACGTCCAGATCGGCAATACCCAGAGCCTTCAGCGTGGAATTTTCCATCTGAATATGCATACCGCCGCCATTCGGTGAAGTTGCAACGGCCATATCCGCCATGCTGCCGTCCAAAAGCGTCTGCTCGTTAAAGGATGTATTCCTTGCAAGGCCCTCTATGCCCTGCTTGAGCTGATCAATCTCTTTCTGATAAATCTGCTTATCCGCACCGGAATTAATGCCGTTCATGGATTTCACGGCAAGTTCGCGGATTCTCTGCAAATAGTCCGACATACCGCCCAGGGCGCCCTCCGCCACGTTCGCGGCTCCCATCGCCATCCCTGCATTGTCCGCGCCGACTTTATACCCGGTCTCCTGGGTTTTCATCCTGCTCGCGATGGCAAGCCCCGCCGCGTCATCCTTAGCTGTGTTGATCCGCTTCCCACTGGCAAGCTGTGTATAAATACGAAACATATTCTTTTGAGATGATGTTACACCCGAATACATAAGCACACTCCTTCCTGATATTCCCCTGAACCCGCATACCGGCGCTGTCGCCTTTTTTCCTTGTTTTATCAATTATATTATACAGCCGTCAAGTTGAAAAAACAAACAGAAAATGGGAAAAATTAGGAAAAATTTCCTAAAATGTTTGTTAAATTACCGTTTTTACTTGTTTCCGTCCCTTTTTTTATGGTAACATGGTTTGGTGGTGTAGTCGGTGCATGGGAGAACCGTCCCCTGCGCCTTTTTTGTCACAATGCAACACGAGTTTTTTGAAAAGGAGGTACATATATGGAACAGAACAGCTTTTCTGAAATTACCCCCGAAATTGTCCGGCTTGCCAACATGAGCGAACAGGCCGGCATTATCGATACGGAACTTTTTACTAAATTTGATGTGAAGCGCGGTCTGAGAGATTTAAACGGTAAAGGCGTGCTGGCGGGTCTGACCAACATTTCCGACGTACGGGCCAACAAAATCGTGGACGGGGTGCAGGTTCCTACCCACGGCAAGCTCTTTTACCGGGGGTATAATGTCAAAGATCTGGTGGAGGGTTTTTCTGCAGACGGCCGCTTTGGCTTCGAGGAGGTGACCTATCTTCTTCTGTTTGACAAACTGCCCAATGCTGAGGAGCTTGCCAGTTTTACGAAACTGTTAAACAGCTACCGCTCCCTGCCCACCGGTTTTGTAAGGGATATTATCATGAAAGCGCCCAGCAACGATATGATGAATACATTGGCAAGGTGCGTGCTGACGCTCTACTCTTATGACGACAGAGCTGACGACACTTCCCTTCCCAATGTGCTCCGGCAGAGCCTGCAGCTGATCGCGCTCTTCCCGATGCTTTCCATCTACGGCTATCAGGCCTACAATCACTATCACCAAGGAGAAAGCCTCTACATTCACCAGCCCCAGTTAGAACTGTCAAACGCAGAAAACATTCTGCATATTCTGCGCCCCGACAACAAATATACGCCTCTGGAGGCAAGGGTTCTCGACATCGCGCTGATCCTGCACATGGAACACGGCGGCGGTAACAACTCTTCCTTTACCACCCACGTTGTCACCTCCTCCCTGACGGACACCTATTCCGTCATCGCGGCGGCTATCGGTTCCCTGAAAGGCCCCCGTCACGGCGGAGCCAACATCAAAGTGGTCAAGATGTTTGACGAGATGAAACGTGAGATATCCGACTGGAGCAATGAAGGCCAGGTAGCCGACTATCTGAAAAAACTTCTGCACAAGGAAGCCTTTGACCATGCAGGCCTGATCTACGGTGTGGGACATGCGGTTTACTCAAAATCCGACCCCCGTGCCGTCATCTTTAAATCCTTTGTGGAAAAGCTCTCCGATGAGAAAGGATTACATGATGAGTTTGCACTCTACTCTCTGGTGGAACGGCTGGCACCGGAGCTCATCGCGGGGGAGCGCCCCATCTACAAGGGCGTCAATATCAACGTGGACTTCTATTCCGGTTTCGTTTACAGCATGCTGAATCTGCCGATGGAGCTTTACACGCCGATTTTCGCCATCGCCAGAATCGTGGGATGGAGTGCACACCGTATGGAAGAACTCGCA
The DNA here is from genome assembly GCA_947037115.1 of uncultured Lachnospiraceae bacterium. GTDB lineage: Bacteria > Bacillota > Clostridia > Lachnospirales > Lachnospiraceae > UBA3282. The sequence continues at coordinate 12,601 of CAMQTN010000014.1, read as the reverse complement.
AACAACGGCAAGATCATCCGTCCCGCCTACAAAACCATCTGTACTGAAAGGGATTATATGGCGCTCGGGAAACGGACAAGTTAACAAAACTGCCGATCAGCGCATTTTCCCGTATCGAACGCAAAAAGCACCGTTTCATAACCACTATGAAACGGTGCTCCTTTTTTATCCCTTATATCCTCCGGGTGTAATCAGAAAAACAGACACATCCCAATACACCCAGACGCCTAAAATATAAACCATTCTCCCGCTCCTACTCCATGCCGAGGAACTGTTTTACGACAGCCTTCATCTCGGTCTTATCACAGACATGATCGTGAATCACCGACGCGGTACGGATCTCCTCAATGGCCTTCGGCACAGCCACATTTCCGATCTTTGACAGTTCGTCCACCAGCTCAAAATCGCCCATGGCGTCATACTTCGGATCGATTGCGTTCATGACGCTTCTGGTAAACTTGAAGGGGCTTGCCGTGGAGGCGATCACTGTCTTCGTCTGATCTTTCGTGTCATCCACATATTTCTGATAAACCGCACTGGCCACCGCCGTGTGGGTATCCAGCACATAACCGGTATCCTCATACATGGATTTAATCCGCCCAGCAGTCTCCTTTTCGTCGGCAAAGTTACCGTAGAAGTCCGCAAGCTGTTCCTTCATCTCCTGCGTGATACTATACTTTCCTTCTGCCGAAAGAGCCGCCATCATCTCCGCGTTTTTCTCCGCGTCATTTCCCGCGATACGGTAAATCAGCCGCTCCAGATTACTGGAAATCAGGATATCCATGGAGGGGGAAGTGGTGAGCTTAAACTCACGGTTCCTATCATAATCTCCCGTTGAAAAGAAATCGTAAAGAACTTTATTTTCATTGGAGGCACAGATCAGCTTCGCAATCGGTACACCCATATTTTTCGCATAGAACGCCGCCAGAATATTACCGAAATTGCCGGTGGGAACCACCACATTGATCTTCTCCCCATCCGCAATTTTCTCTTCTTTCAAAAGCTTCGCATAAGCATAAACATAGTAGACCACCTGGGGCACCAGACGGCCGATATTGATGGAGTTGGCAGAAGAAAACTGCAATCCCTGCGCCGCCATTTCCTTTGCCAGTTCCTTATCGTTAAACAGCGTTTTCACACCCGTCTGGGCATCGTCAAAGTTACCATGGATACCCACAACGAAAGTGTTATCTCCCTTCTGGGTCACCATCTGCTTCTCCTGAATTGGGCTGACGCCGTTCTTCGGATAAAAAACGATAATCTTCGTCCCCTCCACCCCGGCAAATCCTGCCAGAGCCGCTTTTCCTGTATCTCCGGAGGTAGCAGTCAGAATCACGATCTCATTGTCCACATGATTTTTCTTTGCGGAGGTAATCATCAGATGGGGCAGAATCGACAGCGCCATATCCTTAAAGGCAATCGTAGCCCCATGAAACAACTCCAGATAATAAGCGCCCTCCGCCTCCACAAGAGGCGCGATCTCCTCCGTGTCAAACTTGGAATCATAGGCGCGCGCAATACACCCTTTCAATTCCTCCTCGGTAAAGTCCGTCAAAAACAGCTTCATCACCTCGTAAGCCGTCTCCTGATAACTCTTATCCGCAAGTTCCCTCATCGTAGCCGAAAGCGTGGGAATATGATCCGGAACAAAAAGGCCCCCGTCCTCGGATAACCCCTGCAAAATTGCCCGGGATGCCGTAACCTTCTTTTCACCGTCTCTTGTACTGCTGTATAATACTTCCATTATTTTAACCATGCCTTTCTTTTGCCCTGTACTTATTCCGCAGCGCACTGCTCAATTGGTATCGCGCAAATTATAGCATAGTTTTCCCGACCACGCAATAAATCCTACAAAAAGAACTCGTGATGTCCGTAAGAAAAAAGTCTGGTCAGCTTTCTGTCAAACCACTTCAATCTGTCTGAGTCAGCCTTCTCACGGGCGCAGAAATACAACGCCCCCTGGGAAATATCTTCTCCGTACAGGGCGCGCTCCACCGCCGCCTTCGTGTCCTCACTGACACGGACATTCTGATATCTGCCGTCAACGGTCGGTGAAAACTGGGCAATTCCCTGCTCGTTCTGCATAACCACCTCGCACACCGTATCCGGAAACAGCTCATTGTTCACCCTGTTTAAGACCACATTGGCCACCAGCAGCTTCCCGTTCTGATCCTCGCCGCCTGCTTCCGCCTCCACAATCCGGACGAGCGCATCATAGTCCTTGTCCGACAGCTGATACTTCTTCGTCCGTTCCAGCACCTCGTAATCCACAACTCTCTGACCGGAGGACACACTTTCCAGCATTTCCACAAAACTTTCTTTGTCTTCCTCCATCGATGCGTCCAGATATTCGATGCGAAAAGCAGGCTTGGCCGATATCCGATCGATTTTCAGTTCCCTGACGCAAAGCCATGACGAAACTACCGTCATTCCTGCGAGCAGGAAACCTGTTATATATTTCCTGTACATCGCTTCTCCTTACATTAACTCTGCAAATAGGCTGTACAAATACTTCTCAACAGTATTCTATGCAGAAATAAGGAAAAATATTTCTGAATTTGTTTTTTTTCTCAAAAATGGTACAATCAGATAATAGAAGCAAAAAAAGGAGAATTTTCCATGAACCAGCCATTAGCGGGCGTTTACACGGCCAGGCGCAAAGATGGAACCACCTATTTCCGCGCCTCATTAACTTATCGCAATAAACACATCAGCCTTGGCAGCCATGATGAAAAACAAAAAGCGCACGAGATCTACCGTACCGCCTCTGCGCTCTTAAAGGACACCACCCTCCGGCTCGAAGACTACCGGGAGGATTCTCCCCTCTCCTTCGCCAAATGGGTCTGTCTGATCAATTTCCGGGACAACGGCATTTACTTTTCCACGCCCATTTATATCCGTCCCCGTTTTTTCTACTATTACTTTTCTCCGAATGATTATTTCATATTTGATAAAGACGACCTGTTCTACTACTCCTCCCGCAAAATTTCCAGACGCGGCGGGCATTATTTCGTGGCCGACTACGGCATGCAGGTCAATATCATGAACCGGTACGGCATCAAAAATTATGCTGTGGAGGGGAGGGATTACCGCTTTATCAATGAAAACCGAAACGATCTGCGCTACGAAAATATTGAAATCATAAACAGATTCCACGGCGTAAACGCCATACAGCAGAAAGGGCGCACTCTCTATCAGGTAAAAATCCATGTAAAAGGCTACGTCAACGTGGGAACCTACGCCTCCGAGGTGGAAGCTGCCATCGCTTACAACAAAGCCATTGATCTGCTGAAAAAAGCCGGCGTAGACAAGGACTATACCCCCAACTACATGGAGGGGATATCCCCTGACGTCTACGCCGGCCTGTATACTTCCATCCAGGTGGCTCCCGGCCTCCTGAATTACCGCTCTGAATAATTGACAAAGCAGATATTCAAATCCGCCCCGCCGTCTATCCCATTCACCACTCCGTCCGTGTTGTACTGCCACATGGAATAGCGGTACGGATAATCCGGGATTTCCTCCTCCTGGGATAGCCACACATCATAATCCTGCAGCTTTGTCATATCAATCTCCTTGATCAGCCACTCCTTATCCCCATAAATCATGGGCACATATCCGGCCGCTTTAATCCCCTCCATAAAAGAAGTTGTCACCGTCGTTTTATCCTCCCGGCTAAGCCCCTCAATCCGGGACTTATCGTTTGATACAAAACCCATATTGAAGGCAACAGGATATTTCACATGGGCTCTGTAGGGTTCCAGATTCTGCACCACAAAATTGGCCTCCTGGATGGCCTCGTCCTGGGAGATGGCCTGTGAATAAAAATAAACTCCCACGTCAAGCTCTGCCTCAATCGCCCCCTCAATATTCTCCTTAAAGTTCTCGTCCAGCGTAATCTGCCCCGTGCTGTAACCGCGGCTTCCCAGGCGGATCATCACATAGTCCACTCCCGCCGCCTTGATCCTGTTGAAGGAGACCTTCCCCGTGTGCTTGGAAATATCCACACCCACAAAGGAAGTCTTTCTGCCGTTCTCCATATACCGTTTCAGTCCGGCCTTGTCCTCCATTTTCGTGAAATCAAAGGTGTTCTTTGTGAGGTAAGGGCTGATCAGCACCCACTCCTGTGTGCCGTCACGGTTGGTAATCAGAGTGTGTTTGCCGTCCGTAGCAGGGTCGTTTTGCGCTTCCTCCTCTTTCTGTCTCTCGGCCTCCCTCTCCCGCTCGGCCTTCTCGGTGTAAGGATTGTTGGATGACGCATTCCCCGTTTCGGTCTCCCCGTCTGCCTCAGACTCCTCCTCCGTCTCTTCCGGGTACATATCCCAGAAATCCAGGTCTTCAGCCCGGAGCTTCCTCGTCTGCAGATCTTCTTCCTCTTCCGCCGCCGCAAGCTCCTGTGCCTGCGCCTCCTCTTTCTTCTGTTCCTGCACTTCCTGTAAATATTCGCTGCCGCCTTTTTTATGATCGTTTCCCCTGAACACGGCAAACAGTACGATCATAATAAAAGCGGACACACCCACTACCATATAGATCACGGAATGGCCCATGCCGCCTCCGCCCATTTCCTCTTCTCCGGGTAATTTCATGACAGATATTTCCCTCTTTCTTTTCAACATAAAATGAATTTGCCAGCTATTATGGTATCATGTTATGTCAAAATTGGCAACTTATCCTGCCATTAATTCAGGGCGTCATTTCGCAGGGTCTCATTCAGATCGCACTGCAGCAGGCGTTTTCCGCCAATATAATAGGCGAGCGCGACAAAACCGGCAATCGCCGCCGCAAACAGCAAAATGGGTAAAAGCGGGGCTTCCCTCCAAAACACCATCGGTTCCAGATAGCTGGCGGTTACGGAAAACTGTATAAACAGCAAAGTACAGGGAACCGTAAGTAAAACCGGTCTGCCTGCAATCACAAATGCCTCAATACAAAACATTTTCCGCATTTCCCGGGCCGTCATTCCAATAGACATATAGCGGGCAAATTCCCGTTTTCTCTGGCGCAGGAAACCTAATGTATTGGAAAATACATTCGCAATTCCGATCACGGCAAGCAGCACGCAAAACCCTCCCAGAATCATCTTCATGCCGTAGATTAAATTGTCATTGGAAATTCTTTCCTGTACCCGGTTTTCACTTTCAATCCTGTGCTCCTGAGAAACAAGCCGCACGATCTGCTTCTCAAGGCTGTCCAAATCGCCTGAATCCCGACTGCCGTCTGAAAGAATGCGGATATAGCTGTCGACTTTTGCTTCCCCGATCTGTCCCGCCGCTTCCTCCCAAACGGAGAGGGGAATAAAGTGTACAAGCGCGTAGTCTTCATATTCTTCCCGCAGCACGGGTTCTGTCTGTGTGTAAGATAAAACTGGAATTTCCAGACCCTGATTTTTGTCAGTCCGGCAAAGCATCGCCGTCTTTCCGTCCTCCCGCACAAAGGGAACATACTCCTTATAGCGGAAATTGCTGTTCACACTGTCCCAAATCCGGTTTAGAATGATTGTGCCGTGAAGTTCCGGCGTAATACCGATCTGTGAACAAAAGTTTAAAAAACTTGTATCATCCAAAATGACAATCGGCGCAGATACCTGAAACTGCCCTTCCGTTTTCTGCGTCCCTGCAACTGTCCCAAGTCCGCCCAGTGACACCAGCTCGCCGCTCTGCAGTTCCTCCGGCAGAAACGTCACCGCTTCCGCTTTTTGATAGACAACAGCATCCCTTATGCCGGCAATGCCCTGCACTTCTTCTGTCTGATGAAAATCCACTATCGCTGTATCCTTTAATGTGATCATGACATCCCACGCATCCTGATACCGCTCAAAATAAGTGTACCGGGTGCTGATGGATGACAGCGTCGTGAACATAAGCATAATGGAAAAACCCAAAAAGGACAGCGTTAACGATATAGTGGATATGCGCAGAGATTTTCTCTGGGCTTTTAACGCGTTTCCTGCAATCTCCCCTTCCACTCCAAACAGAAGAGACAACATGCGGGAATGCTTTCTTTTCCTTAACTGTAAACCGCCTGTATTCCGAATTGCCTCAAGGGGCGTCATACGGCTTAGTTTTCCTGCAGGTATCCACGCCGAAACAAGCACCGTCAATGCTGAAATCAAAACAGTAAAAATAAATATGGCGGGATGATAGCGAAAGACCGCCTCATGACGTCCGACAACACCTGCGGCAAAGACATTTGTCGCCCCTACTGCAAACACACTAATCAAAATCCCCAGTAAACTGCCAAGTATCGTCGGCACAGAACTTAAAACAGCCGCTTCCTGCAGCAGACAGATCCTGATCTGCCACGGCGTCGCTCCGACGCTTGAAAGAATACCGAACTGATGGATTCTGGCGTTCATGGATATCTCAAAGGAATTTCGGATAATCAGGATCAATGACAATGCCACAATTGTCAATATGAACAGATACAGCGTTAACAACATCGACGGATCTTCTCCCTCTTCCCGCAGCAGAACACTGCTCTGCCAGTCCCCTTCCCTCAATGCAATTCTCTCTGTTTCATACGCCCAGAAGTTGTAAGCGCAGCTGCATAACAATGACAAAAACATGGAGGCCGCCAAAGCCGCCGCCATAATGGACATACCGGAAGCACGGTTATTTTTAAGATAACTTTTGGAAAAATCCTTCCACATCCCGCTCACCTCCTTTTCTGGTCGCTTACAATTCTGCCGTCTTCTATCGTCACAATACGCTCCGCTTCCAGCGCAATGTTTTCGTCATGGGTGATCAGCACAATTGTCTGTTTTAAATTGCGGTGTGACAATTTTAAAAGATCCATAATTTCCCTGGCATTTTTCCGGTCAAGGTTTCCCGTCGGTTCATCGGCCAGAAGAATCGCCGGGCGGTAAATCAGGGATCTGGCGATTGCCGCCCGCTGCTGCTGTCCTCCGGATAGCTGGCCGGGAAGACTTTCCATTTTATCCGCGATTCCCAAAGTATTTACAATTGTTTCAAAATATGCCGCATCCGGCTTTCTCTTGTCGAGAAGCATCGGCATAAGAATGTTTTTTTCCACTGTCAGGGTCGGAATCAGATTATAAAACTGATACACCAGTCCAACCTTTCTTCTCCTGAAAACTGCGGCTTCCCTGGCATTCAGCTTATCGATACAAACGCCGTCCACCGTAACGCTCCCCTTCGTCGGCCTGTCCACGCTGCCCAGAATATGCAGAAGCGTTGATTTCCCGGAGCCGGACGCCCCGACCACTGCGACAAACTCTCCCTTCTCAACAGACAGATCGATTCCACACAAAGCGTTAACCTGATTCTCCCCTTTTCCAAATACTTTTTCAACACCGTCACATTTGAGTATTTCCATGCTGTCAACTCCTCCTTTTTTCTTTGTGGCCACGATATTAGGGCCACAGAAGCTGTAAGCCCAGGCAATGCCAACAAGAATTGTGCAGCAGTTCTTGCGACGCAAGCTGCTGAGCTTGCGTCTATTATAGCAAAGAAAAGTGACATCTCAGTGACTGTAAAAATGAATTTCAAAGCAGGCGCCGCCGCCTGGCAGATTGTAGGCACGGATGATTCCATCCTGCATTTCGATGATTGCTTTTGAGAGCGAAAGGCCGATGCCGATCCCGGAACCTTTTGCTTTCTTTCCCCGGTAAAACCGGTCAAACAGACGGGGAATATCCTCCTTCGCAAATCCCTGCCCCTCATCCCATATCCGTATCTCCACATAGAGCGGATTTTTTTCATAGGAGCAGTGGACTACCGTACCCGCTTCTGCCGCTTCCATGCAGTTTTTCATCAGATTCATGACTGCCTCCATCGTCCAGTCCAGATCCACGTTGATATCTGTCTCTCCCAGCTCCGGCACATCAATCAAAATGCCTGCCTGCAGGGATAATTCATATAAATTGTCAGCCGCCAGCGTCAGCAGGGTAAAAACATCCGTCGGCCTCCTGTCCAGTGCAAGCGTCCCCGCATCGATGCGGGATAATAAAAGCAGCGCTTCTTCCAGATGGGTAAGTCTGCTGATCTGCCGTTCTATCCCCGATAAACAGGGTCCTCCAGGCTCCGCCTCCGCCATCTGGACTGACAGGGAAATAGCGGTTATCGGCGTTTTAAGCTGATGGGCAATGTTGGCAAGATTTTCCGCAAAGAGATTGCGTGCCTCAAGTGCGGTATCCCTTGTCTGGTAAAGTGTCGTTACCGTTTTATAAATCTCATCCTGCAGTCCGGAAAATTCATCTTCCGAAGTATCAAAAAGCAATCCCTGTCCGCCCGTGTTTATCTTCTCCAGATACTCCGTTAATGTTTGAATGCGCGCTGTCAATTTCCTGCGCCAATACCAGAAGGAAAAAAAGAACAGGATACCGCCCGTCAAAAGTCCCGGAATTACAAACCAGACAATCATATTTCATCCTCCATGCGATAGCCAAAACTTCGGATTGTCTTTAGGCAGAGCGGATGGTGAAGCTTTTCCCTCAGCCGTTTCATGGTCACGGTCAACGTATTATCATTGACATAATTCCCGTTGTTATCCCATATTTGCATAAGAAGCCGCTCTCTCGTAACAGTTTTTCCTTTGTTTTCCAACAAAATCTGTAAAAGCCGGTATTCCGCCTGGCTGACAGCTATTTCCTCTTTCCCGCAGAAAACCGCCATCCTGTCCGTGTCAATGCAGACAGAACCGCAGGAAAGATAACGTTTCTGTACATTTCCTGTCCTGCGCAGCAACGCACCGATACGGGAATACAAAACCTCCAGTTCAAAAGGTTTTGTCACATAATCATCCGCCCCATTCTCAAATCCGGAAACAATATCATGGGTATCATTTCGGACTGTCAGGAAAATAATCGGCACATCGTTCCATCTGGCGCGTACCCATCTGCAAAAACCATCTCCCATGCCGTCCGGCATATTCCAGTCAATCAGCACAATACCCGGAACATGTTTTAAAAACGCCTTTCCTGCGTCCTCCAGTGTACCAAAGAGAAAGACCGAACAGCCCTTCCCACACAGATATTCCTTCACTGTCTTTCCGATGGTTTCATCGTCTTCGATGTAATAGATCTCTATCATTTCACCATTTCCTTCCTATGGTTTACTGAGTTTTATGATATAATGAGCGTTAGTGAGGAGAGTATGCCTGCATATTCGACGAACGGCGAATGGCGATCATGAATCTCTGATTCATGATATAATGTTCGCAGAAGAAAAGCAAACTATTAAAATCAGGAGCCGACATAACAGATGAAAAGAAATCACAGACTGCCATCCATACTGGCTTTTATATCATCACTTATATTCTCTCTATTTTGCCTGACAGGCTGTGCCCGCACCGCAGAACCTGTTACAGAGACAGGTTTCTATCTCGACACCGTAATTCAAATTACCTTATATGAAAAGGGAAACCGCGAGGAATGCTCGCAGAGAATCAAAGAATGCTTTGCGATGATCGACAAATATGAGCACTTGTTCAGCGCTACGCTGGAAGGTTCCGACGTATGGAATATCAATCACGAAAAAAGCGAAGAGCCAGTCATCATCTCAGAGGAAACCGGCGCTTTGCTGTCGACGGCGTTGGATTATGCTGTCATGACGAAAGGTATCGTTGACCCGACTATCCGTCCGGTGAGTGAACTTTGGGACTTCACTTCCCAGGAAGAACACCACGTGCCAGACGACGCCGCCATTTCGGACGCCCTCGCCCACGTCTCCTACAAGAATATACGTTTCGGTGACGCGCTCTACTCTGAGGCTGACGCTGTCGGTTACAATACGGTCATTTTAAGCGACCCGGAATCCGCCATTGATCTCGGTTTTATCGCCAAAGGTTATATCGCCGACAAACTGAAAGAATACCTGCTCTCGCAGGGTGTGGAGAGCGCCTGTATCAGTCTTGGCGGCAATGTGATTACCATCGGTGAAAGACCCGACGGCGCCCCCTTTCGCATCGGCATCCAGGAACCCTTTGCCGAAGGCGGCACAACGCTTGGCACGATCGAGATCCGGGATCTCTCCGTGGTGACTTCCGGCATCTATGAGCGCTGTTTCTATGAAAACGACGTACTCTATCATCATGTCCTCGACACCGCCACCGGGTATCCCGTGGACAATGAACTGGCAAGCGTTACCATCATCTGCGAATCCTCCACAAAGGCGGACGCCCTCTCCACCTCCTGCCTTTGTATGGGATTGGAAAAAGGTCGGCAGTATCTTGACCGTGAAGGCATGGAATATCTTTTGATTACAAAGGACGGCACACAATATGTCTCCGAAAATTTCCCTGTGATAAGCGAATCCCCCTAAACCCAACTGGTACCGTTTTCCGGCTGCCCCAACAAAAAAGAGAGAGAACTTTCTCCCTCTTTTTTATCACTTTCACGCTCTAGGACATACTGCCCGCGCCACCCATCAATCTTGTCATCTCCTCGATCCGTTCGATCGGAAACGGCGATGTCGTAAGCGGCCTCATCGCAATGGACATTAGCTTCATAGGATTATCATCCGCCGCGATCCTGTTAGAGCTCATCTGGCCGCACTGGCGGCATCGGTGTATGACCGCCCACTCCCCGTTTTTCCTGACCCATACAGCTACAGGTTCCATGTAACCGCCGCAGTCCGAAGCACGGTCACCCGGCTCCACATCCACATGCAGGCTCGTCAGGCAGTTCGGGCAATGGTTTCTATGCCTGCTGCCCGCGCCGTCCGGTATCACTTGCCGACCGCAGACTTTACACACAAAACTTTCATTGCAGGCATGATTTTTGTAATATCCTTTTTCAAAGGTTTTCCTTTTATTTTCCCTATTCAATTGTAAACCCTCCTGATCAGAATTTCTTTCGTCCTTTAGGAGGTTTCATTTGCATTTCCCTGAGAATCCTCTGTATGCTCTTTTCCGTCAAATAATACCGCAGCGCTAATTCCTTTGTTGAAGCGCCTCTCCGATGCTGATCAAAAATCTGTTCGTTTCTGATCCGAAGTTTTTCGTTCACACCTGTGGACGAACCCCATCTTTTTCTGCACTCCTTTTTCTTAGGCACATAAATCGCTTCGCCGCTCACATAACTTTGCAGGATCTCCAGAATGTTTTCCGGCAGAATCTCATCTGCCCGTTTATAGCTCATAGCTGCCTCCTAATATGTTTTCTTTAGGAAACACAATGGCTATCACTATTTATATTCGTAAAGTCATAGCCATTGCTATGCTGCTACCGTGGTCAAAAAAGCACCTCCATTCTTTCCGCAAAACATCTGACCTCTTCTTACGCTTCTATTTTACATTCCGCCAATAAAAAATACAACCTCACAAAAAGTTTTAATTATTTGTACTCCTTTGGGTGTATCGTTACCCCTCCCAGTACACCTCAAACCATTCCCGGGCTTTTCTCACTCCGCCCCACGGAAACGAGTCCCCAGAAACATCTTTTGTAAACTCTGCCGCTCCAGTTATCCCGGAACCGGATTTGCTCCACTGCCTGCACGTTTCGATATTCCCGCGAAAAATCCAGATGCAGAGCCTTTTTGAGAGCAGGAACAAAAATAAAACCAGCCATCACTACGGGCAGCAGTAACAGCAGACCTGTCAATACGATCTTTTTTACCCTATTTATCAGACATTTTTTCTGCTTTACGATTCTTTTGTCCCCTCTTTCACATATTCAAATGCAATATCTCCCCTGATATATTCATAATTTTCAAGTTTAATCTCTTTGAAGCCGAATTTTTCATAAATGTGGAGGGCCGGCTTTAATTTGCTGTTTGAGAGAATAAAAAGTCTGTCCGCACCATGATTTAAAGCCCACTCCATTGCCGCTTCAAATACCGCGCTTCCCGCACCCTTATGCGGAACATTTTTATTCGAACCAAATTTGCAAATCTCCCATGTCGTTCCCTCCATGGGCATTGCCATACATGTGGCCAGTGCTACATCGTTTTCAACAGCAAAAAAAATCATAGCTCCCGTTTCTAACTCCTTATCAATTTTATCAAATGTTTCTTTGTCATGTTCTTCCAAAAAGCCGAAATTTGAAACAATCCAGTCAGTATTAAAATCAATAAAGTCCTGCCTGTATCTTTCTTCAAATGGGATAACTTTCATCATATTTATTCCTCTTTTCCTAAAATCATCATTACCGTATGCCACGAGTGTGCAATAAAGATGTACCTTTCCGTGACTTATTCGTTAAGTCTTGGATTTTTATGATGCTCTGGCTCCGCTTGGAACCAGAAATATGGATACTGCATCCTAGTGCATCTGCCATAGAAAAGATAAGAATTGTGTTTATAGACAAGCCCTTGACTGGCTTCGGCTTGATTTGTGATCTGCTCTTTGCTGTGGCATTTGCTGCTAACTGCAATTTTACCATAGTTTGCTGTTTTCGGGTAGGTTCTCCGAAAATGAAATGGGCAGACGAAAGCCCCCAAATCAAATTTGACTTGGAGGCATTATTTTAACCACATTTATTTATCGTAACTCGAAAAATGATATATCTTTGTCCTATTCAATATCTTTCCCCAGTTCATCAAATCTTTAATAACACGCAAAACATAAACTTCCTGTTTTTCGCTATTAATAATATAAACTGTCTCTTATACACATCTCCGAGCCCACGAGACTAGCGCTCATCT
>CAMQTN010000013.1 GCA_947037115.1 uncultured Lachnospiraceae bacterium | reverse complement strand
GGATTGACAGTTCCTATCCATTTGTTATAATAAGATTGCAAAACAGTAATGATTCCTATTTTAGGATTCAGAAGTGTCAGACAGAGCAAGGAGGGCTGTCATGGCGGTAAAGTACAGCCGGCAGCGGCAAATGATTCATAATTTCCTTATCACACGTAAAGATCATCCGACTGCCGATGTCGTCTACAAAAATATTCGTCAGGAATGCCCGAATATCAGTCTCGGAACCGTCTACCGCAACTTGACGCTGCTGGCAGACAGAGGCGAAATTATAAAATTACAGGTAGGAGACGGTGTTGATCATTTTGATGCTGACACATCGAACCACTGCCATTTTGTCTGTTCGGACTGCGGGGCAGTGACGGACATGTATTTCGATTGTCTGGAAGAAATGTTTGCAAAGGCGCAGCAAATTTTTAGCGGTAAAATAAACAGTCAAAATACCTGCTTTTTCGGGGTTTGCAAAGAATGTCTGGATAAATCCCCTGAAAATATGGAATAATAAACCCGTATTATTTTGGGCAGTATTTTCGCTTAACACCCCCGAAAGGGGGAAAATATAAAAAAGAAAAGGAGAGCACACTATGAAATTTGTATGTCAGGTATGCGGTTATGTTCACGAAGGAGATGCGGCACCCGAGAAATGCCCTCAGTGCGGTGCACCGGCTGAGAAATTCACGGCACAAAGCGGCGCTATGGAATGGGCTGCTGAGCATGTTGTAGGCGTGGCTAAGGGTGTAAGCGAGGATATCATGGCTGACCTTCGCGCAAACTTCAACGGCGAGTGCACGGAAGTTGGTATGTATCTTGCCATGGCCAGAGTTGCCCACAGAGAGGGATATCCTGAAATCGGCCTGTACTGGGAGAAGGCAGCTTGGGAAGAGGCAGAGCATGCCGCTAAATTCGCTGAATTACTCGGTGAAGTGGTAACAGATTCCACCAAGAAAAATCTGGAGATGAGAGTCGAGGCTGAAAACGGTGCAACCGCCGGCAAGTTTGACCTTGCAAAGCGCGCAAAGGCCGCTAATCTTGACGCAATCCATGACACGGTTCATGAGATGGCACGCGATGAGGCTAGACACGGCAAGGCTTTCGAAGGCCTCTTAAAGAGATACTTTGGTTAAAGCGTTTTCTACGGGGACGACGCCTGAAAGCTGAATCCCCGTACCAATATTAATAACCTGAATCATAACAGTAGATAAGGAGATATAAGACTATGAAAAAATATTTTTGCAATCCCTGCGGCTATACATATGATCCTGAGAAGGGTGATCCTGAGCACGGCATCAAGCCTGGTACAGCATTTGAAGATCTTCCCGCTGACTGGTGCTGTCCTCTGTGCGGCGTCAGCAAGGATATGTTCCAGCCCTGCATTGATAACTACAATTAAATAGCAGACTGTCGGAATTTTAAAAGTACAGGGTATGTCGGAGCAGTTCGACATACCCTTATTTTTATGAAACCCCTTAGTCGGTCAGGGGAATTTTTGTTGATGTCAGAAATAAATTCTGTTTCCAAAGACGGAGCATTACCGGCAAAGTAATCAGCATTGCAAAAATATCAGCAATCGGGGCCGCCCAGAAAATACCTGTCACTCCAAAAAGAACGGGTACAATAATTGAAAACGCAATCAGAAACAAGTCACGGATAATTGCAAGGGGCGCTGCTGCCTGGGCGCGGCCAATTGATTGTAAAAAAATGGCGCATACTTTCTGTACACAGGTAAACAGGATTAGCAGCAAGTATATTCTGAGACAGCGGACGGCAAACTCCATATACAAATCTCCGTCTGATCCAAAAAGCCGGATGAAAGCCGCTGGGAATACTTCAAAAAGAAACATACATATAATGCCTACAATAGCCGTCCATTTGATAATTTCTTTTAAGAGTTCGCGAACGCGGTTATAATTTCCTGCACCGTAATTGTATCCCACAATGGGCTGTGCCCCTGCTGCGATACCGATTGCAATATTCAGCACAATTTGGAACAATTTCATAATCACGACAAAGGCCGCCAGCGGAATGTCTGCGCCGTAAGCTGAAACTGCGCCATATTTTACAAGCAGGATGTTATTTACAACCGTAATGACTACAATTGAAAGCTGTGTCAACAGGCTTGACGCCCCAAGTGCCATGATTTGCCTGAGCTGCCTGAAATTAATTTTAAAACTTTGTACCTGTAATCGAAACGATTTACTCTTTGTAAGATAAATGGCGCAAATCAGGAAACTGACGAACTGTCCAAGTATGGTTGCATAGGCAGCTCCTTTGATTCCCAGATCAAGCACAAAAATAGCTACAGGATCGCCCACAATATTAATCAACGCGCCAACAATCATGGCTCCCATTGCGTAGCGCGGACTTCCATCCGCACGAATGACAGAGGCCAATGTATTCTGTGTCATTGCTAACGACATCATGCTATAGATAATGAAACCATAATCATGCGCCAGAGAAATGGTTGCGTCTGTTGCGCCAATTAAGCAAAGCAGCCCATCTCCCCATAAGTAACTGATCAGAATTATTACTGCACCTGAAAGAAACGAAAATAGAATGCTGTTTCCAACACCCCGGTGGATTGTCTCCGTATCATTCTTTCCAAGGGCGACACTCAGATAAGCTGCCGCGCCATCACCGAAAAACAGCGACATTCCCCAGCCAATTACGGTGATCGGGAAAATCACCCCCGTCGCTGCATTTCCCAAATACCCGACGCCATTGCCGACAAAAATCTGATCAACGATGTTGTAAAGACATGATATAATGAGAGACGCAATACAGGGAATACAAAATTTCATGAGAAGTTTCCCTATCTTCTCTGTTCCTAAGTAATTGTTTGTTTCCATAATTTCCTCCTTTTTTGAGAAACAAAAACGGCACATGCAGATCACATGTGCCAATAAAAAACACATGTGGTACTTAGTCCCGTAATCAGATTTACGTGCAAAGCACTACATGTGTCGTTCAAGTCTTCCATATTTAAAGCGAACTAATTATATCAGCAAATTTCAAAGAAAGTCAAGCAGGAAAATCTTTCTTTCTTACATTTTTTTGTCTTATATTCTCAGCATACTTTACAAAAAAATTGGAAAAAAATTATAAATTTTACCTATTTACTTTTTAAATATCACTGGGTATCATAGTCTCACGATAAGTTGACCATATCTTGAGAAAGAAAGGAGGCTCACAATCACTTTTACAAAAAACAGACTAAACGATGTGTTTTCAGGGAATTCTGCATGTAAGGGGAATAATCATTAATCGGTATTGATTTATGAATCATTATTTCTATCTATTTTTCATGGCATCAATTATGATTAAGGAGGACACAAGATTATGCAGCAGGTAGATGTCAAATTCAATGATGTAAATCAAATCAGGCAGTTTGTAAATGTAATTGATAAGATTGATTCTTGCTTCAACTTAGGAGAAGGCCGAAGAATCGTGGACGCCAAATCTATACTCGGTGTGATGGCTCTTGATCTGACACGACCGCTCCGACTCAGTTACGATTCGGACGACGAGAGCATCAGGGAGATGTTAACTCCCTTTATATATTGTTGAATATGCAGGGCAGACCGATCAGGTCTGCCCTGTTTTTATATGCTTATACGGCATCCTCTTCTTCATTTCTTTATAAATTCTTTATCATTCTATAATTGATTTCTTGTTCTATATGATGTATAACAAATATATAAACAAACACAAGTCAGTAGTGCCATAACGGATTTCGACGTTAAGGTTCCTATTCCACAGGAAAACCCAGCCTGACATGCATCGAATCCGGCTATTCGGTCATACTGATAGCATAACATAAAAAAGGAGTGATTACTATGTTAAGACCTGCATTGAGAAACCGTAACTACACACCTTCATTTTTCGATGATCCCTTCGACAGAATGTTCGACAATGCTTTTAAGAACTTCTGGGGAAGCAACGAACTGGCAACCTTTGACGCCTTCAAGACCGATGTAATCGATCAGGGTGACAATTATCTTTTACAGGCAGAGCTGCCTGGCTTTGACAAGTCCGACATCAATATCGACCTGAAAGATAATCTGCTGACCATCTCCGCTTCCCACAAGGATGAGAAAAACGAGGAAGACGAAAACAAATACATCCGCAGAGAGCGGTATTACAGCTCCTACTCCCGGAGCTTCCGCGTAAACAACGTGGAGCCCGGCGACATCGACGCCTCCTACAATAACGGCATTCTGGAAGTCAAATTCCCCAAGAAAGAACTTGCCGCCAAAGAAGAGGTAAAGCGGATTGAAGTCAAGTAAATATTCCCTGTAAATGTAAAGCAGCAGATTAGGCAAACGCCTGATCTGCTGTTTCCACATGTACCTTTCAAACATATCGCACTCTTATCAAACACTAATGAACTATAAATCTAATCCTTTTTCCTCATCACATCCCAATATAATATTCATGCATTGTATTGCCGCACCGGACGCACCTTTTCCCAAGTTGTCAAACTGCGAAGAAATAACGATGCGCTCTTCATTTCCTGTCACATAAATCTTTAAGCCGTCCCAACCGGACAACCCGTTCCCTGCCAGAAATCCGCTGACAGCCGTCTCATCATCCGCCGCGCTTACTTGAATGAATTGCTGGTTTTGGTAATACTCTGCATAATAATTCAATAATGACTCCGGCATTTCCTTCTTTACCAGCATATCCGCATACAATTGTACGGAAACCACCATGCCGCTATAATAGTCGTCAATAATCGGTGAAAACAATGGCGTACGTTCAAGCCCTGTGATTTTTTTCATTTCTTTCAGGTGCTTGTGCTGCTGCGTCAATGCGTATTCTCTTCCTGATGATAATTCTTTCGGCCTGTTCTGGCACTCATAAGCTGCTATTGTTCTCTTACCGGCTCCGCTATATCCCGAAATTGCAAAACTGCTTATGGGATAATCTTTCGGAAGAATCCCTCCTGTTATCAGCGGATACACCAGGGAGATAAAGCCCGTGGCATAACATCCCGGAACCGCAATTCTTTTTCCATTTTTAATACTTTCTCTGTGTTTATTGGACAGTTCCGGAAATCCATACGCCCATCCCTCTTCTGTCCGATGCGCGGTGGATGCGTCGATTATTACCACATTTTCATTTTCTACTAATGCAACGGATTCCTTCGCCGCCTCGTCCGGCAAGCATAAAAAAGTAATATCCGACGCATTGATCATTTTCTTTCTTTCTTCCGGGTTTTTTCTCAAATCAGGATCAATATGTAACAACTCTATATCATCACGTTTTTGAAATCTTTCATTAATTCTTAATCCTGTTGTTCCTTCGCTGCCATCTATAAAGACTTTTGTTTTCATATATTTACACTTCCTTTCTTATTATCTTATAATTATACAATAAAATTGCATATAAATCAATATTTTATTATTTTTATGCATTTATGTACTCAAAATTTGTATTTTTATACGTTACTAATAGCTTTTATTCTGCCTCCTGCACCAGCTCCAAAAATTCCACCCTGTACTCATCCTTCAGATTCAGTTTCTTCAGCACACTTTCCACATGTTCTACTGACGCATCTTCCGGATACCCGCTGTGAGAGGCAAGCAGACCAAACTCTGCCACTGCCGCCGCGAAAGTAAAATCATCGGTAGGCTTCGTCCGATAGCATTCATAGCCAACAGGATATTCCAGAAGTTCACTCCTGTCACTGGAGGGCCTCTTATAACGAACGCTTATTGTCAGCCATTCTTTTCCACAATCAAAAGGCGCCGGGGAGGCCTCGTCCAGCTTTCTTCTGTACTCACTGCCATATTTCAGATCGTCGATCTCATCTTCCCTCATACCATAGAGAGGTTCTTCTAAAATAACTTCATAGAGTACCGTCACACTATGCCCGGCTCCGATCTCTCCGCCATCCTTTGTATCATCCTCAAAATCCTCTCTGTCCAATACCCGATTTTCATATCCCAACAGACGATAGCCCGCTACCACGTCCGGGTTAAACTCCACCTGAAACTTGACGTCTTTACAAATGGTGAGAAGCGTAGCCGCCATCTCCTCCACCAGCACCTTATTTGCCTCCTGTAAGCTGTCTATGTAGGCATAGTTACCGTTTCCCTTATCCGCCAGGATCTCCATCTTATTATCTTTGATATTTCCCGTTCCAAATCCCAGTACAGACAGAAAAATACCGGATTCTTTCTTCTCTGAAATCAGCTCCTCCAGCTCTTCCTCGCTGGTCATGCCGATATTTAAATCGCCGTCTGTCGCCAGAATAATGCGGTTGTTACCGCCTTCAATAAAGTTCTCCTCCGCCAGTTCGTAGGCCGTCTCAATCCCCCTGCTGCCAAAGGTACCGCCGCCCGCCTCCAGGCTGTCCAGTGCATTTTTAATTTTATCTCTCTGATCTCCCCGCGCGCCCTCCAACACCACTCTGTCTTCAGTTGCATAAGTCACAATGGAAATTCGATCCTTCTTTCTCAAATGCCCTGTCAACTCCGCAAAGGATTCCTGCAAAAGCGGCAGCTTATCGGGTTCGTCCATGGAACCGGACACATCTATCAGGAACACCAGATTTGACGCCGGTGCACGGCTGTAATCGATATCCTCCGTCTTAAGTCCGATCATCACCAGCTCTGCCCCCTCATTCCACGGGCAGCGGCTAATCTGTGTCATAACTCCAAAAGGTTCATTCCCCACTGGCTCCGCATAATCATAAGAAAAATAGTTGAGTAACTCTTCAATTCTGACCGATCCCTCAGGCAGACTCTCCAGATCATAACCTTCGCGAATCAGACGGCGCAGATTGCTGTAAGAGGCCGTATCCACATCCGCAGAAAAGGTGGAGAGCGGCTCTGCCATCACCGAAACATATCCCCGCTCCTCCCACTCACTGTACTCTTCCGAATACTCTCCACAGACAACAACCGTACCCGTAAAATCATAGCAGGAATCCAGATAACTGTCAGCCTCCGCTTTTTCTGTTGAAGTCTCCGCTTTTTTTGTTGAAGCCTCCGCTTCTGCTGTACCGGTCTGTTCTTCTGTCCCTCCGTTTTCTGAACCGCCTGCCGGCCCTTCTGACATTTCCGCAGAATCCGGCATATCTGTCATTCCATCTGTGATCTGCTCTGACGATTCCTCTAAAACATACTCTCCTGTTCCCGACACCGATGTACCTTCGTCACTTTTCGCACCGCATCCTGAAAGCAGCATAGCTCCCGCCAGTCCAAACGTCATTATCCTTATACGCCTTTTCATACCTTTTCCCTCCACTCAAACACCGTAATGTAAACCATTTCAGAAAAATTGCCGCCTGACAAATCTGCGGCGCTTTTCCCTGTCTACCCTTAATACCTCTCATGAAAGAAAAAGGTTGCAAACAAATAAATTTTAAGACTTTATTTCCAAAAGTTTCTGATATGCGGCTTCCAGAAACGCCTCTATCGTCTCCATCCCGCCACGTATCACATAGCCGTCCCCGTTCTCGTTCTCCACATATGCGCTCCAGCCATCTGCGTCTTTTGCGACCTGAAAAGTCGTATTCTCATAAATTCGTGATTCTGTGCTTTCATAATCCACGAAAAAGGGTTTTTCCCAGACTTGTTCTATTGTGACATTCTCCAAAACCACAGCTTCCTTCGTCTCATCCTCCATCGCTGTCATTTCCATGTCAAGCGATGCCTTGGCAGAAGCCATTTCCTTTTCATCATCTGCCTTTTCTGGGGAAGCCATTTCCCTGTTATCCGTTGTCTCTTCTGCGGAAACCACTTCACTGTTATCCGCTGTCTCTTCTGCGAAAGCCGCTTCCCTATCTGGCATCGCGCCCCCTGCCGCTGCCTCGGGAATTGCTCCGTCGGACTCCTCTTCCATTGCGAACGTTTCCCCACCACAATCGGCCTCTGCCGCCGATTCATAAGCCGTCGTATCCGCGCCCGACTTTCCCAGTCCCCGCATCATCATGGATACTGACAGCAGCACAAAAATTGCCGCTACGGCAGTCATAGGATAAACCCATTTTCGGGCCTCCACACCCAGATTGCGGTTTTTCCGGGCCGCGAAATTTTTACGCATTTCGGATTCTGTCGCCTGCGCATCGTGTTCCCTCTGAATCCGTGCCTCTTCCTCGCGCACTGCCGCCTTGGTTTTCGCAATCAAATCCGCGGGGGCATGTATCTGTTCTGTTTCTTTTCTGTACTGCTCTTTATATTGATCCATCATAATCTATGGTTTCCTTTTTACGATTCTATCCCGACTCGTCCAACAATTCCTTCAGCATCTCTCTCGCCCTGTGCAGCTGCGATTTGACAGTGCCCTCCTTCTGGCCAGTCAGCTCTGCAATCTCCGCCACAGAAAGCTCCTCATAGTAATACAGATGCACCGCTATCCGATACTTGGGCGGCAGTTTTGACACCATCTCTCTGACCGGATGTTCCGGCGGCGGCCCGCAGACCTCTTCTCCACTGATTCGCTCCTCATCTTCTATATAATCCACATTTTTATTCCAATACAGATCAAAATGCTTTTTCGCACAGTTAATTGTCACCCTGATCAGCCATGCCTTCACATGCTCCCATGATTCCAGCTTTTCTATGTTGCTGACCAGGCGGACAAAAACTTCCTGAAAAAGATCGTCCGCATCCGTCCTGTTTTTCATCTGTGACAACGCCAGACGGTACACCATGTCGGCGTACCTGTCTACCGCCGCCTCTGCCGTAATTTGTTCTTCTTTTGTCATATATATAATACCCTTCATCCCGCTGTCAGGTTGCATTTCTATAAAATCCCATACCGAATCATATCTGGCTTCAGAGTAAACGCTTCGTCATAGTATCCTGAATCCCGTGAAAAAGAAATTTGGCCATCGGATGACAGCCAAACAAAAACAACTAAAATTATCAATAGCAAAGCTATTCCTGAAATATCAAATACTTTTCTGAAACGCCCTTTCATGAAATCTCCCCATCTACAGACTTCTATACTGCTGTCCCTGGCACTGCGGCAGATTTATCGACAGCTCCTGTCGGATATGCGTATTTGCATAATCCTCATCTGTCT
This sequence comes from uncultured Lachnospiraceae bacterium, assembly GCA_947037115.1. GTDB lineage: Bacteria > Bacillota > Clostridia > Lachnospirales > Lachnospiraceae > UBA3282. The sequence goes on along the minus strand of CAMQTN010000013.1, from coordinate 37,364 downwards.
TGTTAAAGTAATCATACTCGTAACCCGGCGTATCGTCCCAAGTCAAATCCACATTATAGTATCCATCATCCAACGCCACAATATTCCAGGCGTGATCCTGTCCGGCATATCCCGTGCAATAATAGCAGGGAATCCCCAGTCTCTGCATGAGATACTGATAGGCCCTGGAGTATCCCGCACATACGCTCTTTCCTTCCACAAGCGCACTGTAGGCACTCTGGTTCATATCCGCGCTTTTGTCATAATCAATCCGCCGGATCAGCAAATCGTGCAGCCTTCTCTCTCTTTCATAGGTTCCGAAATTTTCCACCTCTTTCAAAATGTTGTTCGTTACATTATAAAATTCCGGGGAAGCCTCCGCAAGCTCCTCTTTCGTCATATTAAAGTCAAGCGCAAGCTCGGCGCAGATCCTGTTCTTATCATACTTGCAGGTAAATATGGTGTTGAGCCAGAAAAGCTCCGGGTGATCGTTGTAAACCGCCATAACCGCATTTTTGATCTCCGGCACGGTTAACTCCTCAATTGGGATAAAAGCTTCATTCATCGCAGCGGCATTGGCATAAATCTGTCTGTAAACATGCTGTCCCTTTTCATCAAGCATGTAATAATATGGATAAAAAACCGGATCAAAAGTAAGACCGTCCCCCGTCTCCCCATAGTTCAGGCCGCTATATTCATCTGACTGCGCCTCTGACTGCTCGGTAATGGGCTGGTAACCTGTCTTGCCGTGGACGATACTGGGGATATCCACATCCGACTGTGACGGCGGCTCATAACCGTTCATTCCCCTGACCCGTTCTTCTTCCGGCTCATCGTCGGAAGAGTCTGTAACCGGTATATCCGGCTGACGGGCTACTGTCTCTCCCGGTTCTTCTTCCTCCTCAGAATCCACATCGAAATCCGTGTCTGTAAGCTCCGGTATTTCCAGCGTATCTATTGTCTTCTCTAATTCGTCAAAGAAATCCTCCTCCTGACGGGATTCCGGGCTCTCCTCTTCATTTCTCTCCACAGAAGAATCATCCCCGGACAACAGAGAAGAAAGCCCCTCTGTAATCCCGGGATTTGTGGCTGACATTATAATAAGTGCGCACAAAAGCGCTGCTAAAACTCCTATACCCGTTAAAATTCCCTTTAGTATTTTCATGATCGTGCCATAACCTCTCTACAGTTGTCCAGCATATAACATTCGTAAAACACGCCCTGGCTGAACTGTTTAACTGAATTGTAGAAAACTCCGCTCTGTACGATTCTCGTGTCTCAAAATAATAGCTGATGTGGGAGGAAGTGTCACCTTTACCTTGCCGGCAATAACCGGATACTCTTTCGGTTCGGTAGAATATCCCTCCGCCGTCGTCAACATCAACCGGCTGATCACACACTCTTTCGGAATACCGAGATACCAGATCGAGCACTCCTTCGTGATCTCATAGTCATTGTTATTGACGAGAACCAGAGATTGTCCTTCTCTGGTAAATCTGCCATAACCGATCACATTATAATCCGCTTCTACAAATTTCAGAGAACCTGTCAGGAACTCCCTGTTCGTCTTATGAATACGGATAATCTCCCTGTGGAAAGCGATCAGTTCCTGATCCTCGTGCCCCCACGGGTATGTCCGTCTGTTGTCCGGGTCTGTAAACCCACAAACACCCGCTTCATCTCCGTAATAGATTGTCGGCGCACCGGGCCATGTCATCTGAATCACGACCGCTTCGCGCAAAACCGCTTTGTTGACACCCTCGTTTGCCGCCTGCGGACCCAATGTGTTCGTCCGCCCCACTCTTCGGTTTGTCCTGGTCAGGAAACGGGAGTGGTCGTGATTCGACAGCTCATTCATCGCCACCAGAAGAGAAGGCATGGTAAAAGCCGCGCTGTGATGTCTCATCGCTCCCCAAAAGCTGTCGGCATTGCCACGCATATCCTCCCTGTAATCATCACTGTGCTTCTGCATACCTGTCAAAAACCAGGTCACGGGCTCCATAAAGGCATCGTAGTTCATTACCGTATCCCACTCCTGCCCCTGCAGCCAGTCCATGGGACTTCCATAGTGCTCCGCCAGAATAATCGCATCAGGATTGGCCATCTTGACTGCCCTGCGAAATTCCTTCCAGAACGTGTGGTTGAACTCCGGGCTGTGACCCAAATCCGCCGCCACGTCCAACCGCCACCCATCTGCATTGTAGGGCGGGGAGACCCATTTTCTCCCGATATAGAGTACATAGTCCAGAAGCTGGCGTGAATTTTCATAATTTAGTTTTGGCAGCGTGTCATGTCCCCACCAGCCATCGTAAGAGCCATTGTAAGGAAACCTGTATTCATCATTGAACTGGAAATAATCGTGATAAGGGCTGTCTTTATCGATGTAAGCGCCTTTTTCATATCCCGGTGCGTTTTCATAAATCCGCTCCCGATCCAGCCATTTATTGAACGAGCCGCAGTGATTGAACACGCCGTCCAGAATCACCTTCATACCCCTTCTGTGTGCTTCCTTGACCACCTCAGCAAAAAGCTCATTGCTTGCCTCCAGATTCTCCTTGTTGGAAATGCGGTCAATATACCGGGTGGCAAAACGGTTTTCTGTCTGCCCGTTTTCCAGCAGATTCCCCTCATCGTGCACGATTTTTCCAAAATGGGGGTCAATATAGTCGTAGTCCTGAATATCATATTTATGATTGGAGGGCGACACAAACAGGGGATTAAAATAAATCACATCTACGCCCAGATCCTGCAGATAATCCATCTTGTCAAGCACGCCCTGCAAATCACCGCCGTAGAACTCACGCACACCCATAGCCGCAGGATATTTATCCCAGTCCTCAACTCTGACCGTTTTATCTCCAATATAATGGTACTCATTCGTCAGGACGTCGTTGGTCCGATCACCGTTACAGAAACGATCCACATAAATCTGATAAAAGACAGCCCCCTTGGCCCAATCAGGCGTCTTAAAACCGGGAATGATCTGGAAAGAATAGTAATCATTAATATCCTTCGTGACGCCCCGTCTGTCATAAAAACAGGAAAGCTTTCCCGCATGAATCTCGAAATGATAAACCAGTTTTTCGTTTTCCAGCTGAACCGTGTGTGAGTAATAGTCAAAATGCGCATCCGATTCTGTCTTAAACATCAGATGTTTCTCATCCTTGTGAACAAAAAACACCTTGTCAATGTTATTCTTCGCGGAGCGGAAACGCACTGTAACCTCGCCGTAAGCGCTTGGCTCCGACGGCGTCACATAGTCTTCCGTCGTATCGGAAAACAATGCCTTTCTGTTAAACACCGGGCGCATGCCCGCAATATACTGCTGATTCTTTTCTGCCTTCTGAAATTGATTAATATCCATTATCAGCCTTTCTTTTAAAAACAAACACTACATAACTATTTTATACTATATGTTTTGGATATTCAAGAGCTTAAACGGTTTCGACGCACTTTGGGCCCCATACAAAGTAAAAAAGACAGCCGTTAAACTGTCTTTTTTAGAGAAGGTATTTCTTTCTTATGGGGTATAGCAAAAAACTATATAATGTATTGGGGGGTTACAAGTAGTATATTAGCATACCCTCCCGTTGTCTACAATACCAAGGATTCACAAATATTACAATTTTCAATATGTGTTTTTGTGCATTTTGTACAATTTCTTTGTTTCTTCCACTCATACACCAAATGAACAGGCATGTTCAGGCAATCACTAATCAGATGATTAAGGCAGCAGTCCACTCAGTTCTTCCGGCTGCGGATAGTAAGTATCAAAGAGCGATTCAAACTCCGCACGGTTGATCTTCTCCTTCTCCAGGAGAAGTTTTGCGCACTTATGCAGCACATCCTCGTGCTCCATGATAATGTCCTTCGCCTTCCGATAACAGTCGTCGATAATGGTCTTTACTTCCCGGTCAATCTCTCCGGAAACCAATTCACTGTGGTTTTTCGCATGAGCCAGATCTCTGCCGATAAATACCTCGTCGTCATCATCGTCATAATTGATCACACCGATATTATCAGACATACCATATCTGGTCACCATCCTGCGAGCCACCTTGGTCGCTTTCTTAATGTCGCTGGATGCGCCGGTGGTAATATCATCGAAAATAATTTCCTCCGCAATGCGGCCTCCCAGAGACACCATAATATCTTCAATCATTTTGCCCTTTGTGAGGAACATCTCGTCCTTCTCGGGAAGAGGCATCGTATAGCCTGCTGCCCCAAGACCCGTAGGAATAATTGAAACGGTGTAAACCGGCCCGACATCAGGCAGTACATGGAAGAGGATTGCATGGCCCGCCTCGTGGTATGCCGTGATCTTCTTCTCTTTTTCCGAGATGATACGGCTCTTCTTCTCCGCACCAATCCCTACTTTGATAAAAGCCCTTTTGATATCCTCCTGACGCACAAAAGCACGCTTATCCATTGCAGCATTGATGGCCGCCTCATTCAACAGATTTTCCAGATCCGCGCCTGTGAAGCCAGCTGTCGTCTGGGCAATCTGCTGTAGATCCACATCATCGCCGAGAGGCTTATTTTTGGCATGTACCTTTAAAATATCTTCTCTTCCCCGCACATCGGGAGAAGCCACCGTAATCTTCCTGTCAAAACGCCCCGGGCGCAGGATGGCGGGATCAAGGATATCTACGCGGTTTGTGGCCGCCATCACGATAATGCCCTCGTTGACTCCGAAACCGTCCATCTCCACAAGAAGCTGATTCAATGTCTGTTCTCTCTCATCATGGCCGCCGCCCATACCGGTGCCGCGTCGTCTCGCCACCGCGTCGATCTCATCGATAAAGATAATACAGGGCGCATGTCGCTTGGCCTCTGCAAACATGTCGCGCACACGGGACGCACCCACACCGACAAACATCTCCACGAAATCAGATCCGGAAATACTGAAAAAAGGCACATTAGCCTCGCCTGCAATGGCCTTGGCAAGAAGCGTTTTACCTGTACCGGGAGCGCCCTCTAAAAGGACACCTTTGGGAATCCTTGCTCCCACCTTGGTAAACTTACCCGGCTCCTTTAAAAATTCCACAATCTCCTGTAGTTCTTCCTTCTCTTCCTTTAAACCGGCCACTTCTCCCAGTGTGATCTTATTTTCGCCGCCCATGGTGAGTCTTGCCCGGCTCTTCCCGAAGTTCATCATCTTTCCGCCGCCGCCGGAATTTTGGGAGTTCATCATCACAAAAAAGAAAACGCAAACCACTACCACAATCAAAATCGGCAGCACGCTGTTCAAAAACCAGCTCTCTTCCGGCACACTCTCCACCGAACAGTCTATGCCGTGCGCTCTGACAACAGACTCCATCTGCGTCACATCAGTCACATAGAGAACCCGTTCCTCGCCGTTTTTGAGAATGACTTCCAGGGAGCCGGCAGACGTATCCTTATTCGGACAGATCGTCACTACCGCGACCTCATTATTCTCCATCTGTCTTTCAAACTCGCCCCGGGTATAGCCACTGTTCGGCACACGCAGCGTTCCGACCCAGACTGTAAACAAAAGAAGACAGATAATAACTACAAAATACAGATAAATGCTTTTACCACTCTTGTTCATGAAAATCCTCTATTCTTACTCTGATTTCAGTCAAATTTAACGATTCCGATATAAGGCAGGTTACGATATTTCTGGTCGTAATCCAAACCGTATCCCACTACAAACTCATCCGGAATCTCAAATCCTGTGTAATCCACCTTCACGTCCACCACACGCCGGTCCGGTTTATCCAGAAGCGTACAGAGTTTCACATCCTCAGGCCCCCTGCTTCCCAGCATATCCAGCAGATAACTGAGCGTCCGTCCGGAATCCACAATGTCCTCTATCACAATCACATGCTTGCCCGCAAGCGGTTCATCCAGATCTTTTACAATTTTGACCACCCCGCTGGATTTCGTATCCCCGCCATAGCTGGACACCGACATAAAGTCGAGAGACACGGGTACTGTAATTCGCTTGGCAAGCTCGCACATAAAAAAGCTGCCGCCCTTCAACACACATACCAGATGTACTTTTTTCCCGGCATAATCTCTGGAAATCTGATCGCCAATCTCCTGAATCCGCTTATCGACTTCCTCTTCCGTCAACAACACTTCTATACGTTCCGCCATCGTTTCCTCCTATCAGACGCACCTCCAGAATGCGCCTCGTATTTTTCTCCACCTTATACCGTCTGCTTGTGCGATATCCCGGCACCCAGAGAATATGTGCGCCGTCCGCCAGCAGATACATACCGTCCCGTTTGCCTTTGGGGATTTTCTCGTTAATCATATACTGCTTTACAGACTGGGTATGAAGTGCCTCATCTATCGTAAGATAGTCTCCTGTTCTTCTGGTCCGCAGGAGTAAAGACGTAGTTATTTTATCATAATCGAACCATTTCGTATATCTATTTTCTGGATTATTTTGTTCCTTTCTGTAGAAAAGAGATATCGGCGGCGCAAAATCAGCCTCCCACAGCGTAAAGAGGAAGCCGCCTGTGCCCGGAACAGCAACCGTCAACGGAACGCCCGGAGTGAGATCTGTTTTGTTCAGGGGAATTTCCGCCAGCACGTCCAACTGTAGCCGATCCACGGCGGATTTCTGCCGGCCGCCCGGAGCTGCTGTTGATCCGCTTCTTTTCCATTCTTCCGGCCGCCTCAAAAACAGGATACCGTACTCCTTATAAACTTCGATCCCATAAGGAAGGGAAAGTTCCTTACTACCGTCCTTATCCATAAGTGTCAGGATCGCTTTTATATGACGCCCAGTGATATCTTTCCGGTGGGGGGTCATCTTTTCCAGCGCGCGGAACAGAACCCGCTTTCTCATGACAATATCCTCTGCCCCCAGCCCGGTAAGCTGTATTTTCACTTCCCCGGCCAGGCCATTCTCCTGACTGACCGAGTAAGTTAAATTCTCTGTTACATATCTGTCGTAGAGTCTGTCCGTTTCCCGCTCCAGATAATCTTCGGTCTCCGACAGAATATCCGCCAACTCTCCCATATGGGACACCGCCCCCTGACAGATCTCCCGCTGCGCATAGGACAGAATATGATGCCTGATCCGGTTTCTGGCATAAGTATCCTCCCTGTTGGTACTGTCCTCACACCAGGTAAGTCCTTTCGCGTTCAGATAAGCCTCTATCTGCGCGCGGTTCAGACATAAAACCGGCCGAATCACGGACTCCCTGACCGGCCGGATGGAAGCCAATCCTTTCAGGCCGCTTCCGCGAAACATGTGAAAGAGCATCGTCTCCGCCCGGTCTTCCGCATTGTGCGCCACTGCAATCTTTCCCGGCGCGTCCGCTCTGATCTCCCCGAGAATCTGCACAAAAGCCTGATATCGCAATATTCTTCCCGCTTCTTCCTCAGACACCTTGTGCTCCCGTGCATAACCCGGCATGTCAACCTTTCGCAGGAAAAAGGGAATTCCCCATTGTACGCACAATCTCTCCACAAAAACAGCGTCCTCTCCCGCCTCCGCGCGAAGGCCATGATTGACATGCACAACCGCCAGCCGAAAAGGGATCTCTTCCTGCATCCGTACAAGCAGATGAAGCATACAGACAGAATCTGCACCACCGGAAATCCCGGCCAGTACACAGTCCCCCGGCTCTATCATTCCATGCACGGCAATATATTTATTTACACATCCAAAGATTTTATCTTTCATCCTTCGTCTGTCCGCCTGTCAGATCCGATTACAATGCACTTTGATCCCATATTCCTGTTACAAGAACCGTCATATCGTCCCGTATCCGCCCTCTGCTCTGTCCGATTGCGTACGCAAGAATCTGGTTTGCAATTTCATTCGGACTGCTGTATTCCATCCTGCCGATCATCTCCGGAAACGACTCTTCACCGATGCCCTCGGCAAGCGCATCAAGTACGCCATCCGAAAGCATAATCACATAATCCCCGCTCTGTAATGTTCTGTTGTGTATCTCCGGCGTCATCTGCCAGAAAACGCCAAGTGGCAGATTTCTTGCTGAAAGCCTGTCCACCAGCCGGCCTCTCTTAATATAAGTACAGGCTGCTCCCACTTTCACGAACTCACAATTTCCCGTGTAGAGATCGATGTCACAGACATCCAATGTAGACATGGCCTGTTCCTGTCCGGCTGCCGCCATCGCTCCATTCACCATCTGTACTGCCGGCTCCTTGGAAAATCCCGCCTCCAGAAGACGTTCCATCATCTCAATCACACGGCCCGACTCTCTGCATGCCTCCTCACCGGAACCTACACCGTCCGAGAGAAGCACCAGAAGCCTGCCCGTATCCGCCTCATAAAATGAATAGCTGTCTCCCGACACCTTCTCCGTCTCCTTCACCGCCTTGGCAAAGCCTGTCAGAAGATGGTAGGGCGGCTCTTCCAGAAAATAATAGGTATTGTACTCCGCTGCAAGATAGGCGGGCGTGTTCTTCGCCACGCACAACCTTCGATTCATTGCTACCGATATATAATCCGCCAGATCCTCCGTGGAAATATATTCCACTTCCCCGAACCGGGCCCGTTTTCCGCCTGTCTGGCGCATGACCAAGCTGATCTCCCGATGCCCGTCCTCATGCTCCATCTCCAAAAACTCCCTGAGCAGGATACCGGACTCCTTCAGCAATGCTGCGATCTGCCGGTAACGCCTCTCCCCCATGGGCCGATAACGGCAGGTCTCCTTTGCCACTGTCGCCATGATATGCGCCATCTCTTTTAAATGTTCTGCCAAAAGCCCCTGACTTTCCTGCAGGCGTCTCTTAAACAGATATTCCTGCCTGTCTGCCGGTTCTTCTTCTGCAGGCCTGTCCTTCGCCTGAACAGCCTGTCCATCTTCAAATAAGTCAGCCAAATCCCGAAACGACTCTGCATAATTCAAAAGCCTCTGTCTGCCATATTCCGGTATAATTTCTATTCTCTCGACCTCTTTCCGTTCCGTCTGTTTTCTCATCACATACCGCCTCCATATGTCAATTCCGTCTGTACATATATATGAAGAAGTTATGTAAATTATGTCTTTTTCTTTTACATCTGGCGCTTTCAGCTTCGAAGCCGCCTGTTTTTCCTGTGCGTCTCAATACATAAGAAAAGCAGATCTCAGTCTCAACCAAAATCTGCTTATTTTTCGTCTTTAAAAATAATCTCTCCCTCGTACACCAGACCCAGCTTCTCCTTCGCGACTTCCTCCACGAACTTCTTGGTCTGTGTGTACTTTCCATATTCTTCAATCTCAGCAGATCTCGCTTCCTCCGCTTCGATTTCTCTTAAAAGCGCCTCTTCCCTTTCCATATAAAACTGGCGCTTTTCCCGCAGTTCCACGCTCTTAACGGTAACCACAAGCATCATCATCAATACTACAGTGGTAACCAAAAGCATGGCCAGCCTGTTCTGACGTCTTTTACGATATGCTGCTTTTCTTGCCATGCCCTAAACGTTTCCCTTCTCCTTTTTAACGTTTACATAAAACTATTCTAATGGTTTTTAGGAAAGCCGTCAACCGTTTTTTAACAAAATTTATACACTTTTTCAGTTTTTTCCCAGTGTGCAGAACAAACGTTTTCCCCGCATAAATAAGGCTTTTCACGGGTTTTAGCACAATTTGTAGGACACGAAAAATGAACCACATTATCTTGTATAGACATGTTGACATAATATTTACAAACACGTCCCTGACGATCATCTTATAAAAAAACATACCAATGGCAGCTCCCAGCACAGCGAACCACCGCAGCGTCCCGTCGTTTTCCTTGTAGAGCATATAAAAGACGCCAATCCCACAGGCAAACCAGAAAAGCAAGTCCTCCACGGACATTAAGGCCGTTCCATGCTTAATAAGCCTGCGAAGCACCCGAATCCAATCGTATGCAAAGGTGATGACCACCCCCATAAGGACAGAGTGTGTAAAAAAAGTAAGCTCCTGCATGATCTCACGGCTCATATTCTACCCATCTCCCGCATTGTCACTTAAACAGTCTCGCCAATAAGGATTCACCTTTCGATCCATACCCTGCAGTTTCCGAGTAAGTAAAGCTGTCAATTCGCCCGTCGATATCCACTTCTCCCTTATCCAGTGACAGCCTGCTCACATGCAGCTCGCTGCCCCGTATCATCAGCATGCCCTGTTCCGTCTCCAGTAAAATCTCGTTGACATCAAAGGAAAGCACATCGTTCACGCCGGTCAGGGCACATGTCCTTCTGCCCGTAAGCATCAGCTTATGCGGTCTCTTGCCGTTATTGTTCAGATCTTCCATACACGCCCTCCTACATCCTCCCGTACCATATGCGGTACATAGTTAACGACATTAAACAATTTTAATGTCGTTAACTATAATTCAATGTATGCCTGATCTTCACAAAATATGCCTTCCCGGTTTCTCAACTTAAATACCGGAACAGTTCTTTGGCCTCTTCTTTCCGCACAGTCTCCTGTACGTCAAGAACCTCTACCTTCACTTCTTTATTACCAAACTGTATTGTAATAATATCCCCGGCTTTTACATTGGCAGAAGCCTTCGCGGGTCTGTCGTTAATAAATACTCTGCCTGCGTCACAGGCCTCATTTGCTACCGTGCGGCGCTTAATCAGCCTTGATACTTTTAAATATTTGTCCAGTCTCATGGATCATTCCCTCCCTGAAAGTAGAAAAGACCTGCATGCAGTGCATACAGGCCTCGTCAGTCTTTTTAAAAATTTAATTATGCGTTGAGCATATCCTTTAAAGCCTTACCAGCTTTAAACTTAGGAGCCTTGGATGCTGCGATCTTCATAACAGCGCCGCTCTGGGGATTTCTGCCCTCTCTTGCTGCTCTCTTGGAAACCTCAAAGGTACCAAAACCAACTAACTGTACTTTACCATCCTTCTTCAATTCATCAGCAACCACGTCTGTAAATGCCTTTAAAGCCTTCTCTGCATCTTTCTTAGATAAGCCCGCCTGATCAGCCATTGCTGCAACTAACTCTGTTTTGTTCATTCTTAAACTCCTCCTCTTAAATGAGTTTTCATGTTGTTTTGTAGTTTCTCTCTGAAACTGTCTATACATATTTATATCCGTTTTTTCGTAGCTTGTCAAGGAAAAAATGCCATTTTTACGGCATTTTTCGGGTTTGACAGTTTTTCTTTCGTTATGTAAATTAGATCCATGTAACATCTTTCCCTATTGTCAGAAAACTTATTCATATTTCTCAATTAAATCATCTATTCTATCAGCCAGAGCCTGCTCCTGCGGAATTTTTGCGATCCTGGCCACATCGCTGATATGCAGCAGCAGATCGGAAAGGACACTTTCCAGCTTTTCATCCTCTTCTCCCGGCCCACAGTCCCGCAGCGTTTCCGCCAGCTTACAAATCATATCCACATCCTGCTCGTATGTGTTTCCTTTCTCATAATGCCTGTCTATTTTTTTCAAGACCTTAACCGCTCTGGTCAACGCCGGGAGTTCCTGCGGTATCTCTCTCAGAGGTGATCCGACCCAATCTTTATCCTTCTTTTCCTCTTTCTTGATTTCCTCCCAGTTCACGAGTACATCATCAGGAGTATCCGCATTTCCCGTACCAAAAACATGGGGATGACGCCGCACCATTTTACGGCTGACTTCGTTCACCACATCTTCCATGGTAAAGAGGCCCTCCTCTGTGGCGATCTGCGCATGCATGACAACCTGTAACAGAACGTCGCCCAGCTCCTCGATCATATTTTCGGGATTTCCTGTCTTATCATAAATGCGTATGGAAGCAAGCAGTTCCGCCGCCTCCTCCATCATACATGGCTTTAAACTTTCGTGGGTCTGCACTCTGTCCCACGGGCATCCGTTCTCGCTGCGAAGGGTGGCTATGATTTCGAGGAATTCCTCATAGGTGTATTGTCGGTCTGTCATTTCTGCTCCTTTATTCCTACGATATAAATACTGTCTTTTTCTAACTACCTTACACTGTCCCGGCCAAAAAAGCAATGAAATTCTGAAACGGAAAACAGGTATTCGGCCCACACACAGGATATCAGAGAAGTAATACAGGAAAAAAGTCCCCAATAAGGATCTTACCTTTGTTGGGGACCAATTTTTTATGTACCTTATACATGAAGCAACTTACTTAAACAATGACGAAAAGAAATTTCGGATCGGATGGGCTTCCTGAGTCACTGAAATGGTCTCCTCAGTCAGGCTATTCCCACTGACATCGGTATCCTTGATATCATCATCACCATCGTCCTCTCCCTCATCAGGGTCAGGCTTCTCCTCCGGCGCCTTGATTGTAACCGTTACGGGATCAGAAGCGAAGGAATTTCCATCCGCATCCGTATATGTAGCCACAACGGTAAGACTATCTCTGGTCTCATCCTCCTTAACACTTACAGAAAGTTCTCTATCTTCAAATCCAACTTCTTCACCTTCTATTTTCCAGCTGACTTTTGCACCCTCTATCGTCTCATCGCCATTTTTCACTTCGGCAGTAAATGTTACCGTGTCTCCTGCCGCAACCTCCTCTTTGTCAGAGATAACTGTCACGCCAATTTTTTTCTCTTCCGCTTCCTCCTTAATCACAATTCTGACAGGGATGGTTTCCTCCTTGTATCCGTTTCTGCTTACAGTAACGGATGCCATCGCTTCATAACCTTCGCTTTTCGATCCATCTACAACTTCCAGTGAATCTGCAACTTTGAAATAGTAGCTTCCGATTCCCTCAGTTCCAACTACTTTTTGGACTGCAATGGTGACAGCTTTGTTAAGTGCATTTTTCCCGGCCTCTGTGAGGTTTCCTTTATTGCCTTCAGGAGGAATATAAGCGTCTGTACCATACGTAAAGCTACTTCCTAACCCTGCAGTTGCTATCGCACTGATAATTTCACTGGAAATGTTTCCAACAGCAGTATTCGTATTATTGTTGGTAGTACCTTCCTTTTCTAACATAAAGTAGATTGTTTCGTCTTTATCCGCATCCTCCAGGTCAGGCTCAAAAGTCTTTGTCTTATAGCCGCTCTTACTTAAAATGAACCGATAGGTATCAGCGTCTTCATCTTTCGTAAAGCTGCAAGGAGAATCCTTCGAACGGTCGTAAGTAATCTTCTCCTTGGAGTCCTCTATCTGCAATCGTACCGTTACTCCCTTTAATTCCTTATCTGTACCCCATTCCTTCACATGGACTTCCACTGTGCCATTCTTAGAGCTCCTTAACGTATTATCACTGACGGACGAAAGCGTATCGTCACTGACACTGTTTACATCAGCAGGCGTATACGTATCTTCCCAGGGGTCTCTCGTTATGGAATTTCCGCTGACGGAATCTCTGTCTTCCTTGCGGGTCTCCTCCAGCGTAAAGGAAATGGTTGCGTATTCTGATCCCACCTGAATATGCTTCGTCAGGGTATCGTAACCGCTCGCTGTCGCTTCCACACGGTGAATGCCATAAGTCAGTTCCACTGCCTTACTGATGTCCACAGGCTTCCCGTCCACGCTGACCTTCGCGGTATCAGGCGAAACGTTGAAAAGGATTTTTCCTGTCTTATCCTCGGGAATTTCGATATCGTCTACATCCAATACTACCTCTTTGTCACGCTCTATCGTCACATTCTTCACACAGCCGATTCCATTATTGGAAAGAGTAACCTGATAAGTACCTTCCGGTACCACCAGAAGCATGTCCTCTGTAATCTGGCGGATTACACTGTTTCCAACCTCAATCCAGCCGCCGAGAAGGGGCTGCTCGTTTTTCAGGCTCAAATAGCCATGCCCCTTTTCCACACTGACGCTGTAAATTTTATGCGCAATCCCTGAAATGGAAACCACATCCTGCGATACCACTTCCGCCTTATCCACACGACGCCCCTCCGATAAAACTACCACCTCTTCAGGCAGGGCGTAAGTCTGAGACCCGATGCTTGCTGTTTTGTTGGCGCCTGTCAGATCATAATTGTAAACATCATTATACACCCAGGCCTCAGGGGAAAGCTTAATACTGGCAAGCTGTTTCTTTCCCTTCAGAAAAGTAACGTCCACCACGTCCCCCGCCTTAATCTGGGAAATCGTCATCGGACCGTTATACTTATCCTGCACATAAGTCGTCCCGTCATAATAAAGGGTATACTGCTTTCCCGTATCCATATTGATGAGAGTTACCGCCTTATTTCTCTCATCCGTCGACAGCACCACCGCCGTGTCCGCAGAGTCATAGCTTCCCACCGTAGAAAGCGTGAAGCCCGTATCCACCACACCGTCGGCTTTCCCTCTGGCGGAGCTTATACTGCTCGCCTCCGAGGTACAGCCTGTCAAAATAAGTGCTGCCAAGGTCAGCACAGTGACCGCTTCTGAAATTCTTCTGTGCATTTTCATCATCTTTTCTCCATTCCGAAGATGTGATTTTCCACACTCTCCACTTAAAACCCTTTACACAACACAGGATGGAAACGCACTTTTCAAAAAGAGCTGTTTTTCTCTCTCCTGTGCAAACAATTTCTCTATCTTTTCCATATTCCGCCCGGGTATCCAGGCTTTACCGCTATTATAATAAAAGTTCACGATCTTCCAGAACTTCTCCGGGTATGCAAAACGAAAATACAGCTGCCGGTAATCCCCGTCGCTCATAGGCCTTACTCCATTATACCCCCCAAGGAGCAGATCTCCAAGTGTCTGCGACCAGTTATTTTTTTCCAGGAGCTTACGCATAAACAGATACAGGTCCCTGACAGGATAATCCCTGATACACTTTTCAAAGTTGACGAGCATACTGCCCTTTTCTGTCTGTATAATATTATGATATTGGTAATCGCCATGGCATACGACTGAAAGTTCAGAAGAATCCTCCCCATAGGCATAATAACTCAATTCCCTCGTAATTTGCAAGGCAATATCCAGAAAATAATCATAATGTTTCATTAAATAGATCTCAAAATCGGTTTTTTGACTCTTTTCCCGCAGAAACTTCCTCACCTTTTTCAGTTCGCGGTTATGTTTTTCATACTCTTTCTCCACCTGAAAAACAGGCTGCTCCTTCAGAATTTCGCTGCCTGAGAGATCGCAGACGCCATGAAGAAGCGCAAGCGTCTCCACCGCCTGACGGCACTCCTGAGCGTTTCGATGATCGCACTCCCTGCCCTCACAGTAAGTTTTTACAATATAGGCCGTCCTGTCCTGATCACGGACAATCAGCTCATCCTCCTTCGTCCGCAGAAGTGTCTCCGCGCAGACGACTCCACTCTCCCGAATATGGTTAAGCAGATATTCCTGGAATCCGACCTTCTCCGCCGGGCCTCCGTATTCTTTCATGATGAGCAGACCCCGGTCCGATTCACAAAGAATCGCCCCACGGCCCTTCCAGGTGCGGCGCACCTCTATTTCATAATGCTCTAATAAACTGACTGCTCTGTCATTCACGAAAATACCCCCTGCCTGGCTCTGACTGTTACATCTTATGAACAACAGGGGCTTTTCATTACAATTCTTTGGATAACTTGAGAAGAATCTCTTTCCTGTTAAGGTCAGGATCATCCAACACCTTGTCCAAAAGCGCGGCGAGGGTTTCACCGATCTGCCTGCCGGGGGCCATCCCCTCTGCAATCAGATCACTTCCCGAAATCGCCAGATCTTTTAAAGTGACCGCGTCCTTACGGTTTAGAATCTCCTGATATATCTCTTCTATGTAAGCTACCTTCCGTAGCTTTTCCTCCCGCATATAATCGCTCTGGGCTCCGATATCCGCCCGCCGCACTGGGAAAATCATGGCAAAAATGTCTTCCCCCATACGGTTCATGGCCCGCCTGACCCCGGCCTCGGTAGCGGCAATGTCATAATCATGATACAGTACCAGTTTTGTCACCTTGTCGGTAGTATCATTGTCAAACTTTAAACGCCGCATCACTTTCCGGGTAATCTTTTCCCCTTCATACGGATGTCTCTTATTATGAGTCGTCCCGTCCGCATCGACGGTCAATGTCTGAGGCTTGCCGATGTCATGAAAAAGCATGCCCAGCCGCAGTACCTTATCCGGCCCCACGCCAGACATGGAGTGCAGAATATGTTCCCCCACATCGTAGCAGTGGTGCTTATGTCTCTGGGGCGTCTCCATACACAGATCAAATTCCGGCAGGATCTGTGCCGTAATACCAAGCTCATAGGCCGTCCGCAGATAATCCGGATGCGGCGAAGTCACCAGTTTTACCAACTCTGACTGAATCCGCTCTGCGCTTATCTTCTGCAGGTTAGGAGCCATAGCTTTGACCGCTTTCCCGGTATTCTCATCAATCCGGTAACCGAGCTGGGCGGAGAACCGCACCGCCCGCAGCATGCGCAGGGCGTCCTCATCAAAGCGCTCCTGCGCGTTCCCCACACAGCGGATCACCCGATCTTCTATATCCTGCATACCTCCATAAATATCGACAAGACCGCACCGCTCATTGTAGGCCATGGCATTGATCGTGAAATCACGCCGTCTCAAATCTTCTCTCAAATTCGCCGTAAAGGTTACTTCACTCGGATGTCTGCCGTCCTCATAAACACCGTCAATGCGGTAAGTAGTCACTTCAAAGCCTTCTCCTCCCAGGAGCACCGTCACGGTTCCATGCTTAATTCCCGTGTCCACTGTCCTTGGGAAGAGACGCTTACACTCTTCCGGTTTTGCCGAGGTGGTAATATCCCAGTCATCCGGCGTTCTGCCCAGAATGGAATCCCGGACACAGCCGCCCACCGCGTAGGCCTCATAGCCCGCCTCTTCCAGAATATTTATGATTTTACTCACTTTATCGGGCAACTGTATCTTCAAAGGTATCCTCCATACTGAAACAATCTGATGCAGCGGCCACGGTTTATCCGATACCGGGCCCTTTAAAAATCTGATTGATATTTTCGAGGTGAAGATCCGGTTCTTCATCCTCAGCGAGAGAGTTCACCAGACTGTCCATCTCCTTTTGGGACATCGCGCCCCGGCTCCTCTCCACAAATTCCTTCTTCTCATCATCGGTCATATCCGCAAAACGGTCCATGGCCGTGCGGTTGGTTGCAAATGCCAGCCCAAGACCGACAGGCAGCGTGTTATAATCCATTTTTTCATCCCTTTCCTGCATTTTCAGACAAGTTCTGTTCAGGACAAAACCTGCCCTGCATTTAGCATGCACGCCGGGTTGAAAAAATATTCGGCAATTTTCCACACATATTTTATCGAAGATTATGACAATGTCGCAATCCCCCGCAGCCGGATATCTTCACAGGATGCGCCCACCAGAATCTCATAGTCGCCCTCATCCGCGATA
Source organism: uncultured Lachnospiraceae bacterium (assembly GCA_947037115.1). Taxonomy (GTDB): domain Bacteria; phylum Bacillota; class Clostridia; order Lachnospirales; family Lachnospiraceae; genus UBA3282. The sequence continues at coordinate 20,166 of CAMQTN010000013.1, read as the reverse complement.
AATTTGTGCAGATGCTCGTCAAAATACGCAAAATCCTCCTGTTTCAAAGTCAGGCTGACTTTCTTTGTGCGTCCTGCACCAAGCTCCACCTTTGCAAAAGCCTTTAATTCCTTATCGGGTCTGTCTGCCTGCGCGGCAATCGGTGCAATATACACCTGTGCAGTCTCTGCACCCGCACATTTACCCGTATTTTTGACCGAAAAGGTCAACTTCACATTCTTTCCTTTTTCCGCCTTTAACGTAAGACTGCTATACTCGAAATTTGTGTAGGATAATCCATGGCCAAAACAGAATGCCGGCGCAATCCGTTGTCTGTCATAATAGCGGTAGCCACAGTACAGGCCCTCCTCCATCGCAATTTTTCCCCAAACGCCGAACTGGCCGTTTTTCGCCGTCACACAGTCCTCATATTTTACCGGGAAAGTCTCCGCCAGCTTTCCGGAAGGATTCACCTCGCCGAAAATAATCTTTGCAAAAGCGTTCCCTGTCTCCATACCTGCATAATAACTCCACAGAATTGCCTGCGCCTGATCCCGCCAGGGCATCTCTACGGGAGAACCGCCCACAAAGGTCAATATCACATCTTTTCTGACTTTCAGCAGTTCTTCTATTAACACATCCTGCTCATAGGGAAGCTTCATGTCCGGGCGGTCGTAACCCTCACATTCAACCACATGATTCATGCCGCCCACGAAGATAACGGCATCCGCATCTTTTGCAGCCTCGATGGCCTGTGCGAAAAGTTGTTCATTTTTCTGGTGAATCTCCGCCTTCTCTCTCTCTATCTTCGCAAGACGCTCTTCCTCCCCTTTGCGGTTTCTCTCCTGATCTCCCGCCTCGTCTGTCCTGACAGCCTGTCCTGTCTCCAGACCTTCTGTCTCGTCCAGACTGGTAGCCTGCCAGTTTTCCGCCTCTTTAAGCTCCTCCGGCACATAATAGCCTTCCACATATTTTACCTCTGTGCTGCCGCCCAGATACATTTTCAGTCCCGCCAGCGGGCAGATTTCATACAGCGCCTTGATCTCCGCACTGCCGCCGCCGTCTGAGTGGAGCTTTGCGGCATTTGCACCGATCACCGTGAGCTTTTTTATCTTTCTGGCGTCAAGCGGCAGGGTATGTTTCTCATTTTTTAACAGGATCATGGATTCCTGTGCCGCCCTGAGAATCCTCTCCCGATGCGCTGGCACATTGTAAGCGCCCGCCTTCCGGGACTCCTTTTTCGGCCCGAGCATCTTCAGGCGGTACATCAGGCGCAGAAGATTTCTCACCTTCGCATCCACCGCCTCTACAGAAATCTCACCCTTCTGTATCAACTCCTTCAGAGGATTCGCCAGCTTATACTCATCAAAATCAGGATAGACTGACATTTCCAGATCCATAGAACACTCCGCCGCCTCTTTTGTCCTATGTACGCCGCCCCAGTCACTGATCACCACGCCGTCAAATCCCCATTCTTCCCGCAGAATCCCATCCAGCAGTCTCTTGTTCTCACAGCAGTGGAAGCCGTTTATCTTATTGTAAGCGCCCATAATCGAATAGGCCTTACCTTCCTGCACTGCTGCCTTGAAAGCCGGCAGATAAAGCTCATACAAAGTCCGTTCATCAATCTCCTCATCCACCATCGAACGATCCGTCTCCTGCACATTAGCCGCAAAATGCTTTACACAGGCTGCCACATCGTTTTCCTGTACACCCTTCACAAAAGGCACCACCAATGCCGCCGCGAGCCGCGGATCCTCAGTCATATACTCAAAATTCCTGCCGCACAGAGGATCACGCTTGATGTTGATACCGGGCGCCAGAATCACATCCTTGCCCCGTCCTCTGGCTTCTGCCCCCAGTACATGCCCCATATCACGGGCAAGCTCCGTATTCCATGTGGAAGCGAGCGCGCTGTTGCTCGGCAGGTAGGACACCATATCATCCTGATTTCCCGCCAGGATCCACCGGTCATCCATAAACTCCGCCCGCACACCCATGGGTCCGTCCGAAGTTTCGATTGCAGGAATACCCAGCCGCTCCACGGCACCGGACCGAAAAAGGGAGGCTCCGTGAATCATGGCGATCTTTTCGTCAAGGGTCAGTTTCTTTACAAGCCGCTCGATCTCTTTTTCTCTTTTCTTATTGTTATCCGAGTCCTTTTTTTTCAGCATAGTATCATATCCTCCATGTTTTCGTTTTTCATACATAACAAAGAAGCGGTACATCCATATGGACACACCGCCTCTGTTCGGACATCCATATTAAGTTAAGTATAATGGCAAACCCATTTTGATACAATTCCCTTTTATAGATTATTTGCGGCAATTTTTTTGCCAATCCATATCAGGCACATTCACACTAATCCCTCTCCGGAATCCAAACACGCATCTGGTTCAGCCCTCTGTTTCCCCAGGTATAATAAGGAACCAGCGTCACCTGACAAGGTTCTGCCTTCTGTCTGTCAAAACTGTAAAGCTCCTCGTTCACCGTCTCCCGATAGCCCTCCGCATACAGTTTTCTGATTCCAGACAACTCATCCGGCAGATATTCGCTGACCTTTATCTCTCCATCCCTCTTTAAACTGAGCGAAAGAATGCCATTGTCATTGTCCACGCCTTCCGCGCAGTAGATAAGCGGACCTCTCTGCAATGCTGTCTTTCCTGTATTTGCGGAAACACGATTGCTGGTATACACCCGCCTTACCGTCATATCAAACTCTACGGTTATCACATCCTCCGCCGTGTATTCTCCCCGCATATAAGCATATCCGTCACGGATCTCACAGTCTGCACTCTCTCCGTTCAGACAGATCTTCGTATCTTTGCTCCAGGCGGGAATCCGGATCGCCAGAGGCACCTCCATGCTCGTCTTCCCCTCCTGCGGCACAAAGCGGTACTCTAATTTGTGATCATAAGGATAGTCCGTCTTCAAAATGACTTTGCCGCCAAAACGGCTGCTCACATCAAGCGTCCCCGCCACAAACAGATTGGAGAACAGCGTCCCCGGTATCACATGCCAGGCGTACTCCGCCACAGAACCCAAAAGTCTTGCCACATTGGGCGGACAGCAGGCACAGGCAAACCACTTGGGTCTCACAGGGAGCGCATGTTTGTGGGTCTGCGCTTCTCCGGAAATGCCCGGAAGCACTTCCAGCGGATTCACATAGAAAAACTTCGTGCCATCCAACTGCATACCTGCCAGTACGCAATTATACAGGGCCCGCTCCATCACATCCGCGTACTTGCCCTCATGCGCAAGATACAGCATCTTATTGGAGAAAAAGATAAGACCGATAGCAGCGCAGGTCTCAGCGTAAGCCGTATCATTTGGCAGATGATCGTCCTTTGTGAAAGCCTCTCCTTCGTAAGCGGAACCGATCGCGCCTGTGATATACATTCTGTGCTGCGTGATATTGTTCCAGAGAGTCCTGCAGGCGTTGGCAAGCTCTTTATCTCCCGTCTCCATGGCCGCATCCGCCATTCCCGTGTAAAGATACACTGCCCTGACAGCATGTCCCACCGCCTTGTCCTGCTGCCGTACCGGCGCATAATTCTGGGCATACTCCTTATCGTCAGGATTATTTCCCCAGACACGCCAGGGATTTTTCTCCATCTCCTTCTTATAATAATCCGGATCAGCGCCCCGCACATTGATAAAGTGCAAAGCAAGCTCTTTATATTTTTCTTCCTTCGTGCTGCGATACAACCGCATCAACGCAAGTTCGATCTCAGGATGCCCGGGATACCCTTCCGCGCCCTCCTCAATAAAATGTCGGTATATATGATCGGCCATATCGCACATGATTTCCAAAAGCCTTCCCTTGCCCGTACACTCCGCGTAGGCCACCGCCGCCTCGATCATATGTCCAGCGCAGTAAAGCTCATGTGCCTCGTGAAGGTTTGTCCACCGTTTTTCCGGCTCCTTCACGGTAAAGTAAGTGTTGAGATATCCGTCCTTCTGCTGTGCCTCACCGATCAGCTCTATAATCTCGTCACAGCGCTTTTCAAGCGCCTCGTCAGGATTCTGTGCCAGAGAGTAAGCCGCTCCTTCCAGCCACTTTGCCACGTCGCTGTCCTGGAACACCATGCCGTAAAACTCCCCGTCACAGCTCCCCGTCTTAAGCTTTTTAGCCGCCATTCGGAAATTTTCAATGCAATGGCTCTTTTCTGCGCCTTCGATCTGATCGTTTAAAGCGCGCTCCTGATAAGGAAGGACTACATCCTTAACCAGTTTCTCATATCTTCCGAAAAAACCTTCCTCTACCGTGAAATCCCTGACAAGTTTTAAATCGCCCATACGCCGCCTCCATTTTTCATATATTGTTATATGTATTATATTCTGATAAATTTCCATATAAAATAGATTATATTCGGCTATATTTGTATTATTTTCCGATTCTGTATTCTGAGGGCGTGCATCCATAAATCTCTTTAAACGATTTGGCAAAATAGCTCATTTCCTGAAACCCACAGCTTTCGGCAATCGCAGATATCTTATCAGTACCAAGCTGCAGCTTTAATGCCGCCTGTTGAAGACGATAAGATTTCAGATAAGCAATCGGCGTCGTGTTGATTGTGCCCCGAAAACAGCGGATACACTCGCTGGTGCTGACAGCGCAGGCGGAAGCGATATCCTCCACGGTAAGCTCACTGCTGTAATTTGCCTGAATATAAGTAAGCATTTCTTTAATTCTGGCACTGTCCCTCTGCGCCTTGCCAAAAGTTTTTCTGTTTACAACAGGCTGATGCTCCGAAAGCAGTGATATAATTGTGGATAATTCATTCCGGATATGCAGTTCAAAGCCGTATTCCTCCGCTTCTGCCGACTGCCACAATACGGCAAGACTGTCCATAATCTGTCTGTGCCATGCAGTATCCGGCACAAAATGAAATCCGGGACTGGCCTGGTTTTCCATTAAAGGCTTTAAGTATTTCTGCCAGATAATATTATCTGTACTGCCGCTGACCGCCCGTGGATGGCATACGACAGAATGTATCTCACAAACGCTTTCATCAAGAGGGACAACCGTATGCAGTATGTTACTATTGATAAAAAAAGCTTCACCGGCATAAAGTTCATACCGGGTTGAACCGATGCTTAAGGCGGCAGATCCTTTTTCTACAATCCCCATCTCCAGTTCATTATGCCAATGCCACGGAATATCATCATGAGGAAGCAGATCCAGATAACATGCCACCGGAAACAGCCGGGTTCCGTGTTCCCGTAATTCTTCTCCCTGCATATTTGTCTGTACACTGCACGACAATATCATTATATAGACTCCTCCTTCCGTCTTATAAATCTTTTTTGATAATATAATCATATAGTTTAGCAGTTTAATTCTACTATTATTACTTTTTATGATGATATAATCATATCACAAGGTAAGACAAAAGAAAAGACAAAGCGGTGTTGTAAAACAAACCATATGAGATTTTAAGAAGGGAGAGGAGTTTATGTATAAGCTGAATATCAGAAAAATCAAAAACACAGAGAAATTTATCCAACTGGTAGAAAACAGCCGCGGGCATGTATTCTTGGAGCTTCCCAATGAAACACTCTGCGACCTGAAGCAGAATGAGGAGGCATTACAGATGCTCCGGATGATTAATCCGGGAGAACTCTGGCTGGATCTCTTTCTCACAGACAAAAAGGACAGTTACGATTTCATGGCTTATATGGTAGGTGCGGGAGCTTGAAATGCTCCCGTTTTTTATTATATTCCCGGAATATATGTTTTGCGGTACTCACTGGGAGAGCATCCCTGCTGTGCATGAAACACTTTGCTGAAATAGAATACATCCGAAAATCCCGTAAGCTGCGCGATTTCGGTAACAGGCCTGTCCGTTTCCTGTAAAAGCTGCTTCGCCCTGCGAATCCGCAGTGTCCGCTGATATTCCCGAATCGTCTGTCCCACCGTTTCTTTAAAAAGAGTCCCTGCATACTTGTAAGACAATCCGCAGACCTCTTCCACCGCCGACACATCAAATCCTTCTATGTAATGTTCATTTATGTATTCCTGCAGTTTCCTGACATAAACATTTCCCACATAATCCTCTGAGACTTTTTTCGTACATTCCAAAAAAATCCGCCACAGTTCGACCGACGCCTGCGGAATATTTCCATGCACATGCGCCTCCAGCATCCTTTCAAAATATCTCTGTATCCGGCTCGTCTGATCGCAGTCCGTCAATTTGGGAACTGTGATATACTTTTCGCTGTCAGATGGGTTCAGGCAAACCTTCGTATCATAATAAACATTCTCAGGCAGCTCCTCCATCCACGCTTCCGGCTCCTTACAGTAAAAATGGGCATAATACCAGGCCGATCCCTCCTCAAAAGGCTTCTCTCCCCAGTGGTGCACTCCGCTTTTTAAGAAAAAAAGCCGATTGGGAAGAAGTTCATAACGGACGCCGTCCTCCATAATCTCCATGGAGCCTCTCAACAGATAGATTGCCACATGAAACGATACCGTCCGATCCGCATGGATCATTCTGTCCAGCGTAACGCTGTAGTCAGCTTCGCAAATAAAAGGCATCGCATTACACGGAATTTTGAGCGCATGTCTGTCCATTTTGATATCCCCCGTCCCATTTTCAAACCTGTTATTATCTATTTTATGGGCCCAAAGCCGCCTGTGCAAGAAAACTTTTTAAAGATCATCCTGAGAGGCGTTGACAATTCCGTTAAAAATGTGTATGATCATAATGGTTCATAAAACGAAGCGTGGCTCAGTTTGGTAGAGCGCTGCGTTCGGGACGCAGAGGTCGCAGGTTCAAATCCTGTCGCTTCGACTATTAGGAAGGACGAAAACATCAGGTTTCTTGAAAATCTGGTGTTTTCTTTTTGCCTTAAATACCTCGTTATTCTAACAATTTTCTAACATTTCAGATTACCTGACTAATATTCTTACTCCATCCCCATACAAAAAGGACTGCGGCATTTCACCGCAATCCCTACATCTATCACAACATAATAAATAATATAGTTATCCACATAAATGTGATAATAAGTATATTTGCGTTCCCGAATGAAGTGATATGGTTCAAAGGATTCCGCAACCTGTATGTTATAAAAAGGTGCAAAGCCTTGATATTCAACAGACTTTACACCTTTTCTGAATCAATAATTATGTTTACGCCGTATGTACAGTTTTATCTTCTTTATGCTTATCAAGAATACCGTGTACTCGTTCAACCTCATCAATGATAAAATCGGCATCTCGGCGTAAACGCCTTAAATCTACTTTGACATCTAACATATCTTTATCAAGTCCCATCACCTTTTGATCTAAACCTGTGACCTTCTCATCAAGTCCCGTCACTTTTTCATCTAAATCTGTGACCTTCTCATCAAGTCCCGTCACTTTTTCATCTAAATCTGTGACCTTTTCATCAAGTCCCGTCACTTTTACCAGCAATAAATCAAGTTTCTCGCTATCTGTCATAGTATCGCCTCCTTATCGTAATTGCCAAATTGTTTGAATGATATTAAGTATATACAGTATATCACAACAAAGAGGGAAAGTCTATCAGAAACTTATCAAATCTTTTACCATATCCGATAATTTCCCGACAGGGCAAGATAGGCAAACAGGTAGAGACAATTATCATAATACCTTCGATCGCCCTTTCGCATCGGTTCTCTATAAAAGCGTTCTACCCACTCTTTAGCCAGCTTGGCCGGATCAGATAACTCCGTACCGTCCAGTCTTTCCGGAATCGCCAGAGATCCCTGCGCGGTTGCGGCCAGCATACCCACCGGATGCAGCGCCGGCTGATCAATTATTTTTCCATCAATCTGAAATGTCATATACGGGTTTTCCCGTCTGGTTACGCCCAGAAAATGCTGTAATCTCTCGACCGCCGCACGCTGCCCCTCATCCTTCTGATTCCAACTGTAGTCAAGTCCGATATTGGCCGCCGTGCGGTATGCGTCGGAATAAAAATACCCGTGCTGTCCCCACTCAAATTCCGTATACACCGGAGAACCGTCAAAATTTGCATATTCTGCCGACATCCCCGTCTTTTCATGGCATGCCGCCGCCAGATACTTTCTGCTGACGGCCGCCGCCTTTGCCCAAAAGGCGCGGTCCTCCTCATTGGCCCACTTTGCAAACAGCTCATAAAAATGCGGCAGATGATAGGAGGGATCGGTAAAGGGAGACCCCGGTACAAACAGAATCTGATAATTCTCCCTGTTCCACATAGGCTCTCCCGCCCGTCCATTTTCCCCTTTATGGAGGCAGGCCGACAGAATGTCCTTTGCTTCCTTTTCATACTGAAAAATGCCTTCTCCGTCTCCCCATCTGTGAGAGGCAAAAAACAGGGCCATGGCAAAAAATTCTTCTCCGTCGGGCGCAGGGCCGTAAGCGTTTTTCGTACCGTCCGGCGCGCAGGACCATGCGAAATAACCCTCGTTTTCTCCGGAGTCCATCCACATATAAGTCTTCGCCCACTTCCAGAGGCGGTCAAACTCCTCTTTCATATCGAGCTGCACACACATCATCATCCCATAGGACATACCCTCCGTGCGCGCATCCACATTGCCCGTGTCCTCGATATAAGCCATGTCATCCCCTACAGGATGATACACCTTTTCCTCCGCATCATAGAAGAAAGTGTTCACAATTTCTTTTAACCTTGCCGCGGTCTCTTCCTCCGGAATCCCGATCTCTTTCAATACATTTCGATACTGCATGGAATAATACTACCTTTCTATATAAGCAGGGAATGCCCGCATTCCGGGCATTCCCCCACACAAAATACATACATATTTCTCACACTATTCTTTGACGCCGCCGATGGTCAATCCTGTCACAAAATACCTCTGCAAAAACGGATACAGGCACACAATGGGAAGCATCGTCGCAATGGTAGCCGCCGCCCTGATGGAGGCAGGTGTAATAGAATTACCGGAGTTTCTCATACTGTCAGCGCTGCCGCTCTGCTGCATAACCGAGGATAACAGTTTCATCAACTCATACTGTAAAGTAGTATACTTGTCAGACATACGGTTGTAAAGCATGGCGTCAAACCAGGAGTTCCACTGTCCCACCGCCACAAACAATGCCACTGTCGCGTAAACCGGCTTGCAAAGCGGAGAAATAATTTTAACAAAAATCGTCATATATCCCGCTCCGTCAAGCTGGGCGGATTCCTCCAGTGAATCAGGCAGACCGACCATATAGGTTCTCAGCACCAGCATATTAAAAGCGCTGACTGCTCCGGGAACTACATATACCCAGAAAGTTCCCGTTAAATGCAGATTTTTATACAACAGGAATACCGGGATCAGGCCGCCGTTCACATACATGGTAATAACCCAGAACAGGGACAACTGGGACTTAAATAAAAACCGCTTCCTGCTCACAATGAACGCCAAAAGTGCATTGGTCACCAACGCCAGCAAAGTTCCAATCACCGTTCTTAATACAGTGATGTACGCGCCCGTAACCATATTCTGCTTATGTAATACCGTATAATAATTCTGCAGGGTAAACTTCCTTGGGATCAGATGGATACCGCCGCGCACCGTATCGATACCGTCATTAAAGGAAATTGCCAACGTATTTAATACAGGATACAACGTTATAACTACAAAGGCTACCATAAAGATGGTATTACATATCACAAAAATCTGATCACTTAAACTTTTCTTCTTCATCTTTACGCTCCCTCCCTAGAATAAGCTCTCTTCACCGGACCGTTTTGCCATACGGTTCGCAAGCAGAATCAGGAAAATACTGACTGCGCTCTTAAAAATACCTGCCGCCGTACCCAGTGAATAATCATTCTGGCTGATACCCCAGTTCAATACATAAATATCGATTGTCTGGGATACTTTCTGCACCAGTCCGTTTCCTAAGATATACTGGACTTCAAATCCTGCGTTCAAAACATTTCCCACATTCATCAGAAGCAGTATCATAATGGTCGGTTTGATACCCGGAAGCGTAATATATCTGATCTTGGCCCATCTCGCCGCGCCGTCAATGGATGCCGCTTCATACAGGCTGGGATCAATCGCCGTGATCGCCGCCAGATAAATAATCGCGTTCCACCCTGTCTCCTTCCAGAGATTTGAAAAAGCCACAATGGGCCAGAAATAGCTTTCGTGTGCAAAGAAATTAATCTGCGAGCTGACAATGCCCAGTTTTTGCAGCACTTCGTTTACAATACCTGTTGACGATAATGCATCGTGCAAAATGCCGGTAACGATAATCCATGACAGGAAATGCGGCAGATAGGAAATGGTCTGCACCATCTTCTTTCCCACCACATTTTTTACTTCATTTAATAAAATGGCAAATACAATCGCCATCACAAACGAAGTCACCAGATTGATGGTACCCATCGCCAGTGTATTCCGAATGACCCGGATAAAACTTGCATCGCTGAACAAAAACTTAAATTTATCTAACCCGATCCACTTGGAATGAAGCATTCCGTCCTTCGGTTTGTAATTTTGAAATGCCATGATCCATCCGCCCAGCGGAAGGTAATAGAAAATAAAACCATAAATCACAAAAAACGCCGACCAGATCAACAGAACTTTCTGGCGTTTGATTTCTTTCCATGTAATTTCCTGCTTTGCCTTCTTTTTCCCCCGACTCATATTCCATCTCCTTCTATCCCACAACTTTTTTGAAAAAAAGGGACAACTACATAGCTTTCACCGCGATATAGCTGTCCCCTTTACCGGTCTCAGGTTACTGTCCGCATCAATTTACTGTGCCAGAGATGCTCTTCTGTCTAATTCTGTCTGCATCTCGGCAAGGAAATCTTCCGGTGCACAGCCCTCATATGCCGTCATATAGTCGCTCCATGTGGAATCAAAGGAATCCGACATTACTACTTTGGGAAGCCATTCGTGCTTCACCTCTCCCATTTTTGTCCAAGCAACGCCACCGGGAGTCTCTGTCGTCATATTACTGGAGAAGGAGTACATCGGGAACCAGGGCCCTGTCTCTTTATCGACGGAACCAATCATTTCCACATAAGTAGTGACGCCATATGCGTTAAAGCAATCTACCAGCGGCTGCGCCAGACTACTGAAGAATTCAGACGTCTGTTCCTCAGGATTCATGGCATTTTTACCGTCCCTGCTGGTTCCACGGTACTGTGGCATATAGGAGTAAACACATCTGTGTGAAGCCTGATACTCCTTATTTGCCCACTGCATTCTCTGCTCTTCGGTTCTGTAGTAGAGTCCGTCTTCATCAACCTGATAGTCCACATCCTTCACACCCCAAAATCTGAGATCATGAATTTCCTGATCCAGACAATCTTCTAAGAACTGGAACGCTGCGTCCACATCCTTACAGCTCGTGGTAACAGCTACACCATTTGCAAGGTTCTGTGTATCGCCGTAGGTATGCCACATATTTTCCATTCCTTCGTCAATGGTAAGACCGAGAGGTACATAATTGCAACCCTCCAGATCAAGCCCCTGCTGCTTGAATACGTCGTTTACCGTACCATAAAAATCCCACCACTGGTCGCACATCCCCAGCACACGGCCCGTAGAAAGTTTCGCTATATATTCATCATAGGTCTGGGTCGCAAACTCATGGTCAACAATACCCTTCTGGTATTCCTGATTTAATTTCTGGAAATATCTGTGAGTTGTCTCACTGGTGTTATAGTCCTCAATCTTCATGGTTTCGGTATTTACAATAACCGAACCGTCATTCGGATATCCGGCTAAAAACTGACCCGCATTCTCGATACAGAAGTATCTCCAGTCCTCACAGAGGATGGTGTAGGGAATTACTTCTGAGCCGTCTTCCATTGTCGGGTTTGCCGCCGCATAACGCTCCAGCAAATCGAAATACTGATCCAGCGTCTTAATCTCCGGGTAATTATCCCACGCAAGCACCCTTGCCTGAATCCAGAAAGCCTCATCATTGTGGGTCGTCGCCTTAGATTCGCCATATGTATTCTGGAAAATGTTTGCCCAGTAAATCTTGCCGTCCTCCTGACGGAATCTGTCCCACTCCTCATCAGAATACATTTCCTTTAACTGCGGATGCTTCTCAAGATAATCATCCCAGGCAACCAACGCACCGGCATCATACAATGCCATCTGCCCGTCGCCGCCGTCTATAAAATCAGGATACTCCCCTCCTGCAATGATTGTTCCCACAGCCTCGGCCGCCGTCTGACCGGTAAGCCATGTCTCCTTTACTCTCACGCCGGTCTTCTGTGCAATGATCTCCTGAATTTCATTTCCATCGTTGATCTCCGGCCCCGGCATCGCAATAAACATGGTAAAATCGATGATATCCTTATTTCCGTCTTCTCCGGAAGCGGCCCCTTCATTTGATCCCCCATCAGTATTCGAGGTTACCGCGCCGCCTGCGCTGTCACCGCCGCAGCCGGCAAGCACGGACGCCGTCATTGCCGCTGTCAACAAAAGCGCTGTCAGTTTCTTACATTTCATTCGTTCATCCTCCCTCATGATTTTTTGTGATATTACAATTTTATTACATGGACGAAAACCTTCAACCCGATAAACTCCATAAATAAACCCGGCAAATTCTAGCTGTTAGAATTTACCGGGCCTTTTCCTGTATTTCTTCTTTTTCTATTCTTCCTCCCTTGCGCTCTTCCGGTACCGGGAAGGCGTACAGCCCTCCTGCTCAATAAAGCGGCTGATAAAATAATCCAGGTCGCGGTATCCCACATCCTCGGCAATCCTGCTGATTTTCTTATCGGTTCTGATCAGCTGGGATGCCGCCTCCTTAATCCTGTAATTATTCAGATAATTTTTAAAGGACTGCCCGTACCGCTTGCGGAAAATCTGGCCCAGATAGGAACTGTTGATATAATATTTCTGTCCCAGCTCCCGCAGTGTCAGATTTTCCATATAGCGCTCCTTCACTTCATTCTCAATTTCCGTCAGGATTCCCCCGGAGACATTCTTGCGAAGCTGTACCAGATACTCGGCGCACTCACAGGCAAACTTACGCATATGAACCCTGCTGCCGCGGATAATTTCCTCCTTGGACACGCTTTCACTGATATAGGAAAGTACCTCATCCTGATTCACAGATTCATCCTGCTCCGTAGCCAGATTTAATAATCGGAAAATCAGCCAGTTCAGATTCATTGTCACCGTTTCCCTGGTCCTGTCCAATCTGTCCATCTCCACAAAAAGCGCATCCACACTCTTATTGATCAGAAGTGTGTCGTTTTGTTCGACAGCTTTCACCAGATCATTCAGAGACTGTATACACAGAACTGTCCTTGAGGGATTGACCTGCACTTCCTTTTCATAATAGTAAATACTCTTCGTATCCTGAAATCCTTTAAAGGAACGAAGAACACAGGCGGAACTGTAAGAGTGGGAAACTTTTGCAATATCCTCCACCCACTTCCCCACAAGCAGTATTACCGGCAGCTTCTCGCTGCCGCCCTGCGCTGTCTTTTGCAGGGCCTTCATAAATTCCTCCTCCGACAGGTTTCTTTCCTTTGCCATATAATCGCAGTAAATAAACCCGATTTCGTAATCCTCTTCATAGACAAAGAAATCCTTAAACAGATGATCTTCATTCTCCCGCAGGTAACCGGAGACCTGTCCATAAATCCTATCCTTCAACTCCGACACTTCCTCATCCGACATCTCATCCAAAGCCGACAGATCATTCAGACAGATATGAAGATATCTGACCCCGCCGCCGCATCGGAAATTCTCTTTCACATAGGATATGTTCTGTTCTTTTCCCTTGCCCTGTAACAGCGCCGTCATATTCTGCAACAGATATCCGCGCTGCATCCTCTGACTGTCCATTTCCTCCTGAATCATATTTTCCCGTTTTTTTGCCACCCGCCTGATATTTTCAATAAGCTGCTCCTTCTGTACCGGCTTCAGGATATATTCCATGGCGGAATAACGGATTGCAGCCTGCGCATATTTAAAATCATTATACCCGCTTAAAATAATAATATAGGCTTCAGAAAGCTTCTCATTCCTCACCGTCTCCAAAAGCTCAATACCATTAATTTTCGGCATACGGATATCCGTAATAATCAGGTCCACCTCGTTTTCTCTGAGATAGCGAAGCGCTTCCTGCCCGTCAGAGGCCTTCTTTACAATCTCACACCCTTCCTTTTCCCAGTCGATAATCACCGATAATCCCTGTAATATGAAAGGTTCATCGTCCACTAACATTACCTTCATCATCATCGTACTTCCCTTTCTGCGTTTTCGCCTGCAAATATTCAGATTCCACCCTGATCGTCATAAAGGTGCCGACGCCCGGTTCACTTTCCAGAAAGAACTTCACGTTACCTTCGGAAATCATCTTCAAACGAAGACACGCATTGATAATACCGACATGTTTGTTTTCCTTGATATCATCAATGGAACAATTACGCATACTCTCATTCATCTTCTGTACGGTCTCCTCCTCCATGCCGCTGCCGGTATCTTCTATCTCAATATAAAGTAAGGAACCCCTCAAATAGACCCGCACATAGATCCAGCATGTGGACGCCTTCTTTTCCATGCCGTGTACACAGGCATTCTCCACAAAGGTAGTCAGTGTCAGCTTGGGAATATAATAGTCCGCACAGTCTTCAGGCAAATCGATCTCATACCGCAGCCGGCTCCCAAAACGGTACTGCTGTAATTCCAGATATGCCCCCACAAAACTCATCTCCTCCTCCAGCCTTACATGATCGGAAGCCCAATTGATATTCTGACGCTCCAAAATTGCCAGCTTTTCTATCATGCCCGCAGTCACTTCTTCCCCCTGAATCAATGACCGCATCCGGATACTCTCAAGCACATTAAAAAGAAAATGGGGATTGATCTGGCTGTGCAGCGCCAGAAGCTCCGCATTCTGTCTGGCGAGATCTATTTCCTGCTTTTCCAGCCTGTCCTTATATACCCGCTGGATCAGATCATTCATCCTTTTTACCATGCGGTTGTAATTCTGCATCAGAATCCCGATTTCATCCTTACCCCTTACATTAGCTATTCCCTGCAAAGTGCCTCCCTGTATCTGATCGAAAGCGGCTCCCAGCTCCCAAAGCCTTTGAGTAAAGGATTTGTTTACCACAGAAACCATAATCACCGGCAAAAGGAGATTTGCCACCACCAGAAACACAATTAAAGATCTATGCTTCTCTAACTGCTGAAATACGGAATTTTGCGGCTTCAAAACCAGCACGTCAATCTCCTGCCCGTACAAATCAAGCGATCTCTTGCAGGCGACCGGCTCTTCCCCCGTGAGCCTGTGGAAATCCTCCTGGCTGCCGGAATGTCCGCCGTTGGAAAACAGAACCCTGTCTCCCTGACACACATAAATATTATTTCCGTAACTGATCTGGGCCAGCTCCCTGACAATTCTGTTATAATCCAAATCCACCCTGAGAATCTTTTCGCAGCTGTCTTTTTTATAATAATCGAGACGTCTCACCAGAGAGATCCGCCGCATGGAAAGTGCAGACATATCGGATTTACCGACATAATAGGACACAAAAGTTACATTCTTCCCTGACTCCAGATACTTGCGGTACCACTCCGTATTCTCTGCCTCAGACAGCCGGTAAAAATGTCCGCCGTTTACTATGGTATCATTGTCGGCATAAATCACCACATTGGAAATATCATACCCGCCCGGCATATTCAGGGACGTTTTTCTGGAAAGCTCCACACTGGCGGCATAAAACTCATATCCGTTCTTATACTTTTCATTCAGGAAGCTGTTAATTTCACTGTCCACGTAGATATCGTTCATCTCCTTAACAACTTCCTCAAAAGTATATTCCAGATTGTACCTGACGGCATTTGCCAGATTCTCAGATTCGTGGAGCTGTTCCTTCTTTTCCGCATCATACAAAATATACAGGATTATGCTGTCAGTCAGTACCAACGGTATGATTACACAGAAAACATAGATGATGATCAGCTTTTTCTTGACATTAAAGTCATTCATAATGTTTTCCACTTTTCCTCTGTATCTACCCATTCTCTTCCCCAACCTGATACCTGAACTTCATAAAATCGGCGCAGCCCCCGAATTCTCGTGTAGCGTATGTAAAAAGACCGAATCTGCATCCGGTAAAATGATCCAGCTTAAAATAGAGCCTGTGACGGATTCCAAGCATCTTCCAGCTTCCGTTATCCTCATAGAAAAAATCGGCCACATCCTTTTTGTCCCTGAAATCCAGGGCTGCCTTCAGAGTGACACTTGAAGCATGGAGAGGGATTCTTTCATATTCTATCGGAAGATCCAGAAAACCCTGATCTGCCTGCACTGTCTCGTCCGCCGCAGGTCTTGCAAACATCACCAGATAATAGTCCCCCGCATCTCTGGTCAGTGCAATCGCACCGTAACATCCGATCCATGCACAGATCCCGGCATAATCCCCATCCTTCATCCCTCTTCCATCCACTGTAACCCAGGCCGCACATTCCGGCCCATAGCTTCTCTGTGTCAATACATTATGCGCAAACGGCAAACGGTCACACAATTCTCCCGTGTAAACCCGGAACGCACCCTGCCGCTCGGTCACAGACCACAGACTGTCTATCGGATTATGGTTAAACTGCCAAAATGGCTTTAAATGTACTTTACCTTCTTTGTCCGCCTGATACAGAAAATCGTCACTTCCGTTTAAAGGCAGGTATCCATGGCCAGGTCTGCTGCCGGGTATCGATACATGAACCGGAACCTTGCCTTCCCCCTCAATAACAGGATATCCGGCGGCGTCGAAATGTATTGGCATCACCACAGGCACTCTGCCGACCGCGCCCCTGTCCTGAAACATGAACAGATACCATTCCCCCTCAGGGGTATCCACCATGCCGCCCTGTGCAACGCCAAGATTGTGATAACCCATATCATCATCTATGATACATTTTCCCTGAAACTCCCCCTCCAGAGAGTCTGCAATAAAACAATCCTCCGTTTTTCTCTCATTGCCCCAGGCAGGGATATGGCAGGTAAACAGGTAGTATCTTCCATCCTTCTTATACAGATGGGAACCCTCATAACCAAGATGAAGCTCTCCCTCATCCCGGACAAGCCTTCTGTGCAGTCCTCCCTTAAGAGGCCCCTTCAGATCCGTCCGAAGCTGTGTCAAATACAGTTCCGTATTTCCATACACAATATATACCTTCCCATCCTCGTCAAAAAATAAGGAGCTGTCATGATAAAATCCTTCTATATGATCCACCTTCCATGGCCCGGCCGGATCATGTGCCGTCAAAAGATAAGTCTTTTGCGTGTCGTTTGCTGTAAAGCATATATAAAAAACACCCTCATGATACCTTAAGGACGGCGCCCACATTCCCTGCCCGTAAATATGTTTTCCCCCTTCGAGCCGATGTCCGGAAATATCTTCCAACATCTCATATGCATGGGTTATAAATTCCCAGTTCAAAAGGTCATAGGAACGTAAAATATCACAACCCGGCATAAAGTGCATTGTTGTACTCGCCATATAATAAGTATCTTTAACCCTGATAATATCAGGATCCGGGAAATCCGAGTACAGGACTGGATTTTGTTTTGTCTTCATCATTTCATCCTCATTTCCTCATATATTTTTACCGCAATCCATAAGTCTAAAATACCATATATGCGTGATATTTTCTATTCTTTGCGTTGACATTATACTATTTTGGGGCTATAACTATTAGGGATGGAAATATACTTAAGAATAACTCATACAGGGAGAAGATATTATGGAAGCTTATGAAGTGTTAAAAGATCTGGCAATTATTATCTTTACCGCTAAACTGTTCGGCATGGCAGCAAGAAAATGTAAGGCCCCTCAGGTCGTCGGCCAAATTGTGGCAGGACTCCTGATCGGTCCCTGTGTGCTGGGCTGGGTCAACCAATCAGACTTCATCACACAGATGGCAGAGATTGGCGTTGTGCTCCTGATGTTTGAGGTGGGACTCGAGACAGACTTAAAAGAGCTGGTTAAAACCGGCCCCATCGCCCTTCTGATCGCCTGCGCCGGCGTGTTCGTCCCATTGGCACTGGGCGCGCTCTTATATATGGGCTTTTACGGCTTTGCTCCCTGGGGAAGCGAAGAATTTTTTAAGGCCGTCTTTATCGGCACCATCATGACCGCTACCAGCGTAAGTATTACCGTGGCCGCGCTGCAGGAATTAGGTAAAATCAAGAGCAAGGTGGGAACCACTATTGTCAGCGCCGCCATTATAGACGACGTGATCGGTATCATTGTACTTACATTTGTCATTGGATTTAAATCACCGGATTCCCATCCGGGTATGGTGATCTTAAAAACCGTTATTTTCTTCTTTATCGCAATCGTAGGCGGCCTGATCCTCTTCAAAATCTTTATGGCTCTGGACCGCCGTTATCCGCACACAAGACGAATCCCCATCGTCGCTCTGGCCTTCTGTTTCGCCCTTTCCTATGTGGCGGAAAAGTTTTTTGGCATAGCGGATATCACGGGCGCATATATTGCTGGTATTGTTCTCTGCAACCTAAGCGACAATACTTACATAGAACGAAAAGTGGACGTGAGCTCCTACATGATCTTTGGCCCGCTCTTCTTCGCCAGCATCGGACTGAAAACCAATTTTGATGCAATGGACTCCACCCTGTTCGCCTTCTGTATCTGTTTCGTAGTTGTCGCACTGCTTGCCAAGATTGTCGGCTGTGGCCTGGCTTCCAAACTCTGTCGTTACACCTTTTCTGATTCGCTGAAAATCGGTGTGGGTATGATGACCCGTGGGGAGGTGGCCCTGATCGTTGCACAGAAAGGGCTGGCGGCAGGCCTTTTAACCGCCGATTATTTCATGGCGGTGATCCTGCTGATCCTGTTGTCCTCCATTGCGACGCCGATTATATTGAAATTCCTGTATAGTAAAGAAGAAAAGACGTCCAGCGTTCCTGTCTGACATTCAATCTGCAATCGGGCAGAAAAGGGGCTGTACACGATCGACTCGTGCGACAGCCCCTTTTTATTACAATACTTTCTTAAGCTCCTCCTCCAGCTCCTCCTGGGAAACAGCCCCCACGATACTTTCCACAGTCTCTCCGCCTACAAAAATTTTCATATTAGGAATGTTCATTACCCGATGCATTCTGGCAAGACCATCTTCCTCGTCAATATTGCATTTCCCCACTTTCACCTTCCCGTCATATTTCTCAGCCATCTGCGCAATCACCGGCGCCATCATCTTACAGGGGCCGCACCAGTCTGCGTAGAAATCCACAAGCACGGGAATTTCTGATTTTAAAACCTCGCTTTCAAAATTGTCAGCCGTAAATTTGTACTCCATCTGCATATCCTCTCTTTCTTTTTTTGATACGGATTCACCGCAATTGTTTTTCCGTCTTTATCTTGCAATGATATACTTATAAATCGGATTTCCCTTTGAGGAAAACCGCTCTTCATACTCTGTCATGACGTTTCCCTTCATCATCTGCGCATCATGATGCAGATCCTCCGTCATTTGCAGAATTTTCCAGCCTGCCGGCTCCAGTTCCTCCAATGCAAACTGAAACAATTCGCGGTTGTCCGTCTTAAACTCAACCACACCGCCCGGTATTAGTATTTCTCCGTACCGCCGTAAAAATTCACGGGAGGGAAGACGACGTTTGGCATGCCTGTCCTTGGGCCACGGATCGGAAAAATTCAGATAAATACGATCCACCTCGCCCGCATCAAATACCGACTCAATCTCCTCCGCCTCCATACGGATAAAATAGAGATTCGGCAGCGGGTCTGCCTCCTGCTTCTGCACCCCGCGGATTAAAACGCTTGAAAATTTCTCAATCCCCACATAATTGATACCGGGATTCTGTCTTGCCAGATCCATAATAAAACGGCCCTTTCCCATGCCGATTTCTATGCGGATGGGATTGTCATTTCCAAAAACCTCATGCCAGTTTCCACGTTTTTCCTGCGGGCTGTGTATGACATAATCGCTCTCTGCAATCACTTCTCTTGATCCTGTTACGTTTCGTAGTCTCATCTGTATGATATCCTTTTATTCGCGGGCTGCTCTTCTTCACAATGCGCACTCTGTTCCGCTTTGCTCTATCGCGTACATTATAGCATAAAAATCAGTAAAGTTAGTATTTTTTATGAAATTACTACTGTTTTTCGGGAAAATAGTGTATGATATTTATGGACAGACTCATAATCTGTCTCTTATACACATCTCCGAGCCCACGAGACTAGCGCT